>NZ_DASSCY010000345.1:0-6972 GCF_035697385.1 Mycobacterium sp.
CCCGCGCAGCTCGTCGATGTGCCGCCAGATGGTGCCGGAGTCCATCGCACACCCTTTCGCATTAGTCAGGCTTCCTGACTAATCTAGTCAGCCTCCCGTACTAAAGTCAACGGGGTGACCGAGACGCCGAACACCGCGACCCTGATGTTCATCAGCCATCGCGCGGTCGAGACTCGCGTCATGGAGGCATTGGTGGCCGCCGGAGCCGACGACATCACCGTGGCGCAGTCGCGACTCATGCAGCGCCTCGATTTACAAGGCATGCGCCTGACCGACCTCGCCGAGCAGGCGCGCGTGACCAAGCAGACCGCGGGTGCGCTGATCGACCAACTGGAACGCGCCGGCTATGTCGCGCGCACACCGGATCCCTCCGATGCGCGGGCACGACTCGTCACGTTGACCGACAAGGGCCTGGCGCTGTGCCGGACCGCAGGCAAGGAGGTCGACAAGGTCGAGAAGGAGTGGCGAGAGTTCCTCGGCGAGCGCAGGTTCGCACAGATGCGCGATGCCCTTGTCGCGCTGCGCGAGATCACCGACCCCTACCACTGAGGTAGCTCGGCGAATCATTCGTCGGCGAAACGGAATTCGCCGTCCGACAGCCGCTTCAGCATCGCGGCGGTCCATCGAGCGTTGGATTTGAAAAGGCCCCGCCACATATCCAGCAGATGCGCAGCATGCGGCGGCGCGTCGGCGTCGGGCCATTCTGGCTTCATGGCGTCGAGCTCGGTGTCGATGCGTTCGGTGATTTCGCGCTGTTCGGTTAGCAATTCGATGACGCGGCGCCGCGGCAGGCTGCGCATGAACGCGATGCCTGCTCCGAACTCTTCAATGTCCGGACTGAGCAACGCGGCCTCCAGGAGCCGGAAGAACTCCTCCTCGCCTGCGGCCGTGATCCCGTACACGACGCGCGCCGGGCCGCGAGGGCTGTCTTGGCGCCCCGAACCTGTCAGCAGTCCCTCACGGTCGAGCTGCTTGACGGCGTGATAGATCGACGGCGGCTTGACCGCGGTCCAGGTGTCGACCCGCCAGGACATCAGTTCGCGATGGATGGCGTAGCCGTGCGCGGTGCCACGCATCCGGACGACACCGAGGACGAGCAGGCGAACCGTCGACATCAGCCGGACAGCCAACGTTGCAGATCGGCGATCGCGCGCAGCTCGGTCGCAATCTGTTCACGTTCCTCCTGCGTCAATGCCATGGCATCCAACTCCGCTCGGGTGGCGTCGACGCCGGCCTGGTCACCGAGGGCGATGGCGAGTTCGACGCGGTCGGCCAGCGCGCGAGCGACGTCAACGCGCGGCGCGGTGTCGCGATGACGGTCCAGCGCAGTATCCAGAGCCCGGGCCGCCAGGACGTCGTCGTTCTTGAAGTCGCGGAAGATGCGGACGTTGTCGAGCGCCTTGGCCAACCCCGACAGCGCCCTCGATCCGCCGTACTCGACCTCGGGTTCGTCACGGTTGATGAAGACGACGCAGTTGCCCGAAGGGTCGAATAGGCAAAACCTGCTCGCTCCCTGCCGAAGTCGGGTGAGCCGCGGCAGCCCCCTCGCCGGCACGCGACCGTAGTGCGCACGCAGCCGCTCGCTGAAGTCCCGGTGATAGCCGGCGACGTCGTCGACCAGAACCAGACAGCCGCCGGACAGTTCGTCGCCGGGATCGAGGTGCGGCGCCGCCTCTTTGAAGTGCAGCCCGATGTCGGCCAGCGTGAACGCCATGTACAGGTAGGGCCGGGTCTGCTGGTCTGAGGTGTCGAATCCGAGTGCGCCATAAAACTCGGCCGTCGCTTCGGCAGCGGTACACGGAAGCATCGGGATAGTCGTCGCGGTCATGACCCCATACTAGTCAATGTTGACTAGTGCCGCGCCTGCCAAAAGCGGAAAGGCCCCCGCGCGTGCGGAGGCCTTTCGCGTGTGGATCGTGGGTTAGTCGGAATCCATGTTTCCCGGCGCGGTCTTGGAGACCTGGACCAGGAACTCGTAGTTGTTCTTCGTCTTGCGCAGCTGGCTCATCAGCAGATCGATGGCCTGATGCGGGTCGAGACCCGACAGCACGCGGCGCAGCTTGTGCACAACGGCGAACTCGTCCGTGTTGAGCAGCAGCTCGTCCTTGCGGGTACCGGACGGGTTGACGTCGACGGCTGGGAACACCCGGCGCTCGGCGATCTTGCGGTCGAGCTTGAGCTCGGCGTTACCGGTGCCCTTGAACTCCTCGAAGATGACCGTGTCACCCGTCGACCCGGTCTCCACCATGGCCGTGGCGATGATGGTCAGCGAGCCGCCGTCCTCGATGTTGCGCGCAGCGCCAAGGAACCGCTTCGGCGGATACAGGGCGGTCGAGTCGACACCACCGGACAGGATGCGGCCCGACGCCGGCGACGCGTTGTTGTACGCGCGCCCGAGGCGGGTGATCGAGTCCAACAGCACCACGACGTCCTTGCCCTGCTCGACCAGGCGCTTGGCCCGCTCGATCGCCAGCTCGGCGGCCTGGGTGTGGTCTGACGGCGGCCGGTCGAACGTCGAGGCGATGACCTCGCCCACGACCGAGCGCTGCATGTCGGTGACCTCTTCAGGTCGCTCGTCGACCAGCACCACCATCAGGTGGCATTCGGGGTTGTTCGTCGTGATCGCATTCGCGATGTTCTGCATGATCGTGGTCTTACCGGCCTTGGGCGGCGACACGATCAACGCGCGCTGACCCTTGCCGATCGGCATGATCAGGTCGATGACGCGGGTCGTCAGCCGGTCCGCTGTGGTCTCCAGGCGCAGGCGCTGGTTCGGGTACAGCGGTGTGAGCTTGTTGAAGTCGGGACGCTTCCTCGCGTCGTCGACAGGTCCGCCGTTGACGGTGTCGAGCCGGACCAGCGGGTTGAACTTCTGCCGCGGGTTTTGTTGACCGCCGCCTTCGCCTTCTTTGGGCACGCGCACCGCGCCGGTGATGGCATCGCCGCGACGCAGGCCATTCTTGCGCACCATGTTCATCGAGACGTAGACGTCGTTCGGGCCGGCCAGATAGCCGGAGGTCCGGACGAACGCGTAGTTGTCGAGCACATCGAGGATGCCCGCGACGGGCTGCACGACGTCGTCATCGCGAAGTTCGGTTTCGCGCTCGCCGCCGCCACCGCCGCTGCCGCCTTCGCCGCCACGCTCACGGCGCCTGCGGTCGCGGAATCGGCGTCCGCGACGACCACCACGGCCTTCGCCGTCGTCATCGCTCGCGTTTCCGCCAGCATTTCCGCCGCCGCGATTCTGGCCGCCCTGCTGTTGATCGCCTTGCTGGTCACCGCCGTCGGACTTGGTGTCCCGCTTTGCACCCTGATCGGCGTCGGCCTTGCTCTCGCGGTCGCCGTCGGTCTTGGGCTGCTCTTTGGTCTGCTCGGCGTCGGCGGGCGCACCCGTCTGACGCGAGGCGCCGCGCCGCTCCCGGCGCTGCTTGGCCGGCTGTTCGGTCGGCTCGGCCGTCGCTTGGTCGCTGCCGGCTTCGGGTGCGGTCGGCGCGCTGTCAGTGGCGGTCGGCGCGCTGTCAGTCGCTGTCGGCGCTGCAGTGTCGGTCGCTTTGGCGCGGGCACGGCCGTTGGAGTCGCCGCGGCGCTCACGGATGGCTGCGACGAGGTCGCTCTTGCGCATGCCGGAGGCGCCTTCGACGCCGATCTCCCTGGCAAGTGCGCGAAGTTCGGGAAGTACCAGCGTCGATAACGACGCCGACCGACCGCCCGACGCGACATCCGCGGTCGGCGCGGTCTCCGCGGGCGGCGCCGAGACGGGCGCTTCGGACTCCGCGGGAGTTGAAGTAGTTGAACTCACGGTATTCGGCAGCTCGGCGTTTTCGCTGCTGCTACCAGCCGTGATGAGGTCCGTTTCAGTCACGGATTTCCTTTCTATCCCTCGCTGATCGAGTCACGCGGGGGTCCAATGCATTCAGCCGATTCGCTGAACGCGGGGGTCCCACCATTGCGTCTGCAACGGTGATCGCCGGGATTCGCCGCCATGCGGCGAACCGTCATCCACGAGAAGAATTGGTGGTCGTCCTAGTGTCTGCGCAGGCAGAGACGCTGCGATTGCTGGACGAGAGCGAGGATATCCCGCTTCGGTGCCGGAAGCAAGAAACACGCTGATTCACGTGTGACTGGTGTTGCGAGTTATGCAAGTCAGCTCCGAACGGCTACGCCGGACGTCCATCGAACGCCCTCACCAACGGTCATCTCCCTGACGGTGAACCCGTTGGCGGCGCCAAACTCCAGGGCTTCTGCGGGAAGGTCTGATGTGGTACTCAGTGCGATAACCGCAGGTCCAGCCCCGGATAGCACCGCTGCAACTCCACAACGCCGTAGGATCCGCAGATATTCCGCCGATGCCGGCATCGCCGAGGCCCGCTGCGGCTGGTGCAGGACGTCCTCGGTGGCCTCCATCAACAGGTCGGGCCGCTGTGTCAGCGCCACCACCAGCAGCGCGGCTCGACTGAGGTTGAACCGCGCGTCGGTGTGGCTGACGTGATCGGGAAGCAGCACGCGGGTCTCCGCTGTGGACGAGCGCTCCTCAGGAATCGCGGGGAACAGATGGATGTCGGGGTGCAGCTGCAGCGGCGCGGCCGCGTAGCGCGGCAGCACACCCTCGTGTTCGGTCCACGACACCACCGCCCCGCCGAGCACGGCTGCCGACGCATTGTCCGGATGGCCTTCGAACTCGCTCGCCAGCTGAATCAGTTCCGATTCGGGCAACGGCGCCGAGTCCGATTGCGCGACAAGGCCATTGACGGCGGCAAGCCCGCCGACGACCGCTGCGGCCGACGAGCCGAGTCCTCGCGAATGCGGAATATCGTTGCGGCAGCGGACATTCAGTCCCGGAGCCGTGATGCCAGCGGCCTGCAGCCCGTGCTCGATGGCCCGCACCACCAAGTGCGTCGAGTCGAGTGGAACCTGGCCTGCCCCTTCGCCTTCCACCTCGACCGTCAGTCCCGACTCCGTTGTCTCCACGACGATCTGGTCGTAGAGACTCAGCGCCAAGCCCAGGCAGTCAAATCCGGGCCCGAGGTTGGCGCTGGACGCCGCGACCACCGACGTGGCCGTCAGCCCGGCCGGGAGACTCCGGAGCACGTCGCTAGACCAGCCCGAGCTTCTCGACCACTGCGACGGGATCGACGGGAACGGGAATGACCGTCGGCATGCCCTTGAGCGCGGTATCGGGGTCCTTGAGGCCGTTTCCGGTCACGGTGCACACCACGGTGGAGCCCTTGCGCACCCAACCGTCCTCGATCGACTTGAGCAGGCCCGCGATGCTGGCCGCCGACGCCGGCTCGACGAAGACGCCCTCGGTGCGTGCCACCAGGTGATAGGCGGCCAGGATCTCCTCGTCGGTGGCGGCAAGGAACCGGCCCTTGGACTGCTGCTGGGCCTCGACCGCGGATGTCCACGATGCCGGCGACCCGATCCGGATCGCGGTCGCGATGGTCTCGGGCTCGCTGACGGGTTCGCCCAGCACCAGCGGCGCGGCGCCTGCGGCCTGGGTCCCCAGCATCCGGGGCAACCGGTCGGTCAGGCCGTCACGGTGGTATTCCGTGTAGCCCTTCCAGTACGCGGTGATATTGCCGGCATTGCCGACGGGCAGCGAATGCACGTCGGGCGCGGTGCCCAGGACGTCGACGATCTCGAACGCCGCGGTCTTCTGCCCTTCGATGCGGTATGGGTTGACCGAATTCACCAACGAGATGGTCGGAAAGTCGGCGGTGATCTTGCGGACCAGTTCCAGGCAGTCGTCGAAGTTGCCGTCGATCTGAATGATCTTGGCACCGTGCATAACCGCTTGCGCAAGCTTGCCCATCGCGATCTTGCCCTGCGGGATCAGCACTGCGCAGGTGATTCCCGCCCGTGCGGCGTAGGCCGCGGCCGACGCCGAGGTGTTGCCGGTCGATGCACAGAGCACGGCCTGCTGGCCGTGGGCCACCGCTTCGGTGACCGCCATCGTCATCCCGCGGTCCTTGAACGAGCCGGTCGGGTTCAGCCCCTCGACCTTGAGATGCACTATGCAGCCGGTGTATTCGGACAGCCGCGGCGCCGGCACCAGCGGAGTGCCACCCTCGAACAGGGTGACGGGTGTCCAGCTGTCCTCGACTGGAAGCCGGTCGCGGTAGGCAGCGATCAGACCGGGCCAAGCCTGGTGAACCGCCGTGCGGGAAGCGCTCATTCGGTGGTGCCTTCCATGCGGAGCACGCTGTTAATGCTTTGCACCACGTCGAGGTCGGCGAGTGCGGCGACGGTGTCAGACAGCGCGGCGTCGGTGGCCTGATGGGTGACGACGACGATGCGTGCACCGCAGCGCTGGCCACCTTCGTCGACCATGCCCTCCTGTCGCACCTCGGCGATGCTGACCTCACGCTTGCCGAATTCCGCTGCGACAGCGGACAGTACGCCGGGCCGGTCGGCCACGTTCATGTTGACGTAATAGCGGGTGGGGATGAACCCGATCGGCGAGATCGGCAGCTTGGCGTACTTGGACTCGCGCGGTCCGCGGCCGCCCTGCACGCGGTTGCGGGCGGCCATCACCAGATCGCCCATTACCGCCGACGCGGTCGGTGCGCCGCCTGCGCCCTGACCGTAGAACATCAGCCGGCCCGCAGCCTCGGCCTCAACGACGACAGCGTTGAACGCGCCGTTGACCGCGGCCAGCGGATGGTCCAACGGCACCAGCGCCGGGTAGACACGGGCCGAAACCCGTTCCTGTCCTTCGTCGTTGGTGAGGCGTTCACAGATCGCCAGCAGCTTGATCGTGCAGCCCAGTGCGCGCGCCGATGCGAAGTCCGATGACGTGACCGACGTGATGCCTTCGCGATAGACATCGTCGGCGGTGACGCGGGTGTGGAAGGCGATCGATGCCAGGATCGCGGCCTTGGCTGCCGCGTCGTAACCCTCGACGTCGGCGGTCGGATCCGCCTCCGCGTAGCCCAGCGCGCTGGCATCGGCCAAGGCGGATGCATAGTCGGC
>NZ_DASSCY010000346.1:0-2093 GCF_035697385.1 Mycobacterium sp.
CCTTGGGTGGCTCGCCTCGGCCTGGATCGAGCACTTCTGCCGGCATGGTCCGGGTGACGTCCAGGGCCAGCAGTATCTGCTGACCGACGAATACACCGGGTTTCTCGCCGACTGCTACATGCAGACGGAGTCGTCGTCGAACAACCACCTGGCCATCGATTCAGCGTTCCTTTCGCGGCCGAAGGGCACGGCGAAGAGTGCGCTGGCGGCGGTCATCGCGTTGTTCGAGGCGCTGGGTCCGTGCCGGTTCGGTGGATGGGCACGCGGTGGGGAAATCTACGAAGATCCATGGGGTTTGGGGTTCAGGTATGAATACCAGCCCGGCGAGCCGATGGGTGCGCATCCGACGGCGCCGATCATCGCGTGCATGGCCACCGAAGAGGGCCAGGTAGCCAACGTTTATGCAGTGGTGTATTTCAATCTGACAGACGACGAGTGCCCGCTGTTCCATGTGCCGGGTGTCGATGCCGGTGTGGAGAAGGTGCTGCTGCCGTGGGGCGGGGAAATCCGTGCCAGCACAGCGAGTTCGAGCGCGAAAGACGGTGGCCGACAGACATTCGTGGTTTTCGATGAGTCGCACCTCTATCACACGCCAGAGTTGCGGCGCATGTACCGGACGGTCACGAGGAACCTTCGCAAGCGCAAGGGCGGCTCCGGGACCTGGTACATCGAGACAACGACGATGTTCGAACCCGGCCAGGAGTCGATCGCCGAACTGACCTACGGCGAAGCCGAAGCGATCCGCGAAGGTCGCAAGAAACGGGGCCGGCTAAGGCTTCTGTACGACCACAGGTGGGGCGTATGTGACGACCTCACCGACGAGCAGGCGTTGCGTGAGGCGATTCGTGAAGCGTTCGGCGACGCCATTGCGTGGCAGGATCTCGACGGCCTCGTCGACGAATTCTATGACACGCGCAACCCGGTTGCGGACAGTAGACGGTACTGGCTCAACGCGCAGACGTCGGCGTCGGATGCGTGGATCGCCGCGCACGAACTGGATGCGTGCCGGCGCACCGACCGGTCCCCGCTGAAAAAAGGCGACCGGATCTGCATGGGCCTCGACGGCTCGGTCCACGACGACAGCACGGCCGTCGTCGCGATTCGGCTGTCGGACATGCACATCTTCCCGCTCGGGGTGTGGGAAAAGCCTGACGTGGTCGGGCCGAACGGTTGGCAGGTCGACCGTGAAGCTGTCGATGCTGTTGTGCAGCACGCCATGCACACATACACCGTCATCGGTTTTTTCCTGGACCCCGCCTTCTGGCAGGACTATGCGGACCGCTGGTCGGCGCAGTTCGGGGCCAAGATGACGGTGAAGGCGAAAGCCGACCGCCCACTAGAATGGTGGACGAACAGACCCCGACCTATGGAGGCCGCCCTTCAGCGGTTCCGCGAAGCGGTCGTGGAGAAGCGGGCCTCGTTCACGCCGGCCGACTTCCTGCCCGAGGGCAGCGAGGCGCAGCGGCTGGCCGCGGTGCTGCGGCGGCACATCCTCAACGCCAAGCGGAAGATCCGCCCCGGCGGCGGTGGAACCGTCCAGATCGGCAAGGATTTTCATCACAGCCCCCGCAAAATCGATATGGCCATGGCCTGCGTTCTCGCGTGGGAGGCCGCGCAGGACGCGGTCGCCACCGGCGTCACCACACCGTCGAACCGGCGCTACCCGGCCAAGCGGATCCGTTGATACGATCCCGCAGACATTTGCGGATCGCTATATCGGGGTTTCGCCTGGGGAGGAAAGCCATGGGAGTACGCAACGGCGACGGAATCATCACGATGCCCGAAAGCTGGGCCAGGGACCTTGTCGATGAAACGCTGGCCCCGCTCGCTGCCGGCGACGGCTGAGCACCACACGGGCACCAGGGAAACCAGCACGGGCGCGGCCCCCGGTGAGGAGGGCGGCGCCCGCGTGGTGAGTGACGCGGCACTGCCGCGTTCAATGCGTGATCTGTACTTCGCCGCACGACAGGCCTCGCGAGCCGGGCGTACGCGCGTGATCGTATCAGCGGACCCCCCGTCCGGCTGACCGGACCCGGGATGTTGACAGTGATCGCTGCCGCGATACACTCTCCCCCGAATGGCGTCGCATCAAG
>NZ_DASSCY010000347.1:0-5582 GCF_035697385.1 Mycobacterium sp.
ATCGAACCCGCGTCGGCGAGCTTGTTGAGCTCTCCGTACAACTGGCTTTGCGTCGCCGGCCAGACATTGGCCATCGACTTCTCGAAGTGTTTGAGCAGGTCATACCCGCTGCCGGGTTCTTGGGCCAGCAACCCTAACGCCGCAATCCGCAGACTCACGGAACCATCCTACATTCCACTCTTGACATGTCACTAGTGGAATGTCATGGTGGGACCACACCGAATGGAGATCCAGATGACCGACACCACCTCCGATACCTCAGCCCTCTTCGGCACCGGACAGTTCTTCCAACGGGGCAACTACGCACCCGTCACCGATGAGCTCACGGAATTCGACCTGCCCGTCGAGGGTGCGATTCCGGTCGAACTCGACGGCTGGTATCTGCGAAACGGCCCCAACCCGCGACAGGCCACCGCGCACTGGTTTACCGGCGACGGCATGATCCACGGCGTCCGCATCGAGGGCGGACGCGCCGCCTGGTACCGCAACCGCTGGGTGCGCACCGACAGCTTCAAAGAGGACTTCCCGCTCTACAACGCCGACGGCACTCGCAACCTGCGGGCCGGCACCGCGAATACCCACCTCATCAATCACGCCGGCAAGACGCTGGCGCTGGTCGAATCGTCACTGCCCTACGAGATCACCAATGACCTGGAGACCGTCGGCGCCTACGACTTCGGCGGCAAGCTTGTCGACTCGATGACCGCGCATCCGAAGATCTGCCCGACCACCGGGGAGATGCACTTCTTCGGCTACGGCAACATCTTCGAACCCCACGTCACCTATCACCGGGCCGACGCGAACGGCGAGCTGACCGTCAACCGCCCGCTCGAAGTCAAGGCGCTGACGATGATGCACGACTTCGCGCTGACCGCCGAGCATGTGGTGTTCATGGATCTGCCGATCGTGTTCAACATGGACGTTGCGCTCAAGGGCGACGGTGATATGCCCTACCGGTGGGACGACAATTATGGCGCGCGCCTTGGCGTGCTGCGCCGCGACGATCCATTCGGGCCGGTGCGCTGGTTCGAGATCGACCCGTGCTACGTGTTCCACGTCGCCAACGCGTACGACACTGGAAATTCGATTGTCCTGCAGGCAGTGCGATACCCCGAATTATGGCGTGACAGCGGCGGATTCGACGCTGACGGAGTGCTGTGGACGTGGACGATCGATCTGCAGACCGGCACCGTCACCGAACGCCAGGTCGACGACCGCGCGGTGGAGTTCCCGCGCATCGACGACCGGTTGGCCACGTTGCCCGCCCGCTATGCCGTCTCCGTGAGCACGAACAAGCTGGTCCGCTACGACCTCAGCACCGGCGGTGCGCAAGAGCATGCCTTCGGCACCGTGGACGCGCCCGGCGGCCCCGGGGAGGCGGTGTTCGTGCCAGGCGCAGGTGCCCCCGACGAGAGCAGCGGCTGGTACCTGGGCTACGTCTACGACCCTGCCCGCGACGGCAGCGATCTGGTGATCATCGATGCCTCCGATTTCGAAGGTAAGCCGGTAGCGAGAATCAAGCTGCCGCAACGTGTTCCGTACGGCTTCCACGGAAACTGGATCAGCAGCTAGAGCGCCGTCGACTCGACGTCTGCGTCCGGATAGGCCGCAGTGGCGCGGTGAGTGGCCGGGCTGACGCCGTAGGCGCGTTTGAACGCGCTGCTCAACGCGAACGGTGTGCTGTAGCCGACCTGTCGCGCCACCGCGCCGATCGTGGCCTGACTCGACCGCAACAGGTCGGCTGCCAGCGCCAGCCGCCAACTGGTCAGGAACGCGATCGGGGGCTCACCCACGTGCTCGGTGAACCTTCGAGCAAACACCGCGCGCGAACATCCCACGGCCGCAGCAAGATTCGCCACTGTCCACGGATGGGCGGGATTGTTGTAGATCAGCTTCAGCGCGGGGCCCACCATCGGGTCGTGCTCGGCGTGCCACCAGGTCGGGGTATTGCCATCACGGTCAAACCAGGTGCGCAGCACCGCAATCAACAGCAGATCGAGCATCCGGTCCAGGTAGGCCTCCTGCCCGGGGCCGTCGCGGCCCGCCTCGGCGGAGAGCAATTCCACAAGGGGCGTGTCCCATTCGTCCGCGCGCAACACCAGCACCGTCGGCAGTGCATCGAGCAGTCGGGCGCTGACCTCGCTGCGGCCTTCGTAGGCGCAGATCACCGACCGCGTCGCACCCGACGGGCTGTTGCCCCACGTCCGCACCCCGATGGACATCTCGAATTTCAGGCTGTCGCCGGACAGCGTGGTGCAGCGTTGACCGGGATGGATCACGATCATCGGCGCCGTGGTCGGGTCGTCGGCGAACATGTAGTGCTCGGTGCCGCGGGTCAATGCGACATCCCCTGGCCGCAGCCAGACAGTTCCGCTGCTCTCGCCGACGATCGAGGCGCTGCCGTAGGTCTGACAGATCAACGTCAACGGAGCTTCGTCGCGAATGCTCATCGACCACGGCGGGTCCATCATCATCCGCAACACAAAAGCGCCTCGCGCTCGCACACCGTCGAGCAGGCCGACCACGGCGTCCACGCCGGGAGCCTATCGTTACCCGGACCCTGCGCGCGGCCGATAACCGCTGAGAAACACTTGCACGCCTGCGCGGACGTGGCTGTCGACGTCGACGCCTGCCAATACTTGCGGTCCGCCGCAGAACAGCGCCTGATCGATGCACCTACCGACGATCAGAAACGCGAAATGCTCTGCGGTAAGCGAAGGTTCGGGTACGTCGAGCAACCGGCGCTCGTGCAGCCGGCCGAAGCATTCGGAGAACGCGGCCATCATGCGGGCGGGCGCCTGCTCGTAATACAGCCGAGCCAGTTCGGGGAAACGGTTCGCCTCGCCGACGACAAGGCGTCGCAGCTGAACGACGGGCTCCTGAAGCACGGCGCGCAGGTAGTCACCGGCCAGGGCGGTCAGGTCCGTCTCCAGATCGTTTGTATCGGCCATCCCGGCGATCCGGTCGAGGAACGGCGCGACGCTGCTTTCCAGCGCGTTGTCGACGATGGCCAGCAGCAGCTCATGCTTGTCGCCGAAGTGCTTGTAGACCGTCTGCTTGGACACCTCGGCAGCGGCGGCGATCTGGTCGACGCTGGTGCCCTGATAGCCGTTGCTGAGGAACAGGTCGCGCCCCGCGGACAGAACGGTCGCACGCTTGCGCGCAGAACGGCCCAGCGTCTGCTCGGACATACGGCCTCCCCACGATCGGTACTGGACAGTCTAGTTCCTGAACTAGTACCGTTCGGTACTAGACCGTCTAGTTCCGTCCTTGGAGGCGCACATGACCACCACCGATAGACCGCCGCTGCCGGTGCGGATCACAAAGTCGCTGCTCGGCTACGGCGTCATCGCCGGTCCGATCTACGTCGTGGCTGTGGCCGCGCAGGTGGCAACCCGCGACGGGTTCGACCCCACCCGGCATGCCGCCAGCCAGCTCGCCAACGGTGACTACGGCTGGATCCAGATCGCCACCTTCCTGATCACCGGCGCAATGACGATTGCGGCGGCCGTCGGCGTGCGCCGCGCGCTCGGGCCGGGCCGTCAGTCGGCGTGGGCGTCTGGCCTGCTCGGCGCCTATGGCGTCGGCTTGGTCGCAGCCGGCATCTTCCGCGCCGACCCGTCGGATGGCTTCCCGCCGGGCACACCGCCGGGGATGGGCGAGGTCAGCTGGCACGGCTTGGCCCATTTCGCCGCGGCGGGCATCGGGTTCGCCTGCCTGGTCGCCGCGTGCTTCGTGCTGGGCTCCTGGTTCGCGCACAACGGACAGGCGTCGTGGGCGTGGTTCTCCCGGATCACCGGTCTGGTCTTTGCAGCCAGCTTTCTCGCCTTGTCGTCTGGATCAGGCGGCGCTGCAACAATTTTGGTGTTCACCGCGGCAGTGGTGCTCGTGTGGGCGTGGCTGGCGGCGGTGTCGGCGAAGCTCTACCGCGGCGTCGAGGTCGCGTAGACGCATACGTATGCAGTCGGGACGACAAACCATGGATCGTCTCGGCGGTCCACGATTGACTTCGAGTCATGAATACGAGCCCCCTTGTCATCCTGACCTCTCTGGCCGCGCTGGCCAGCGCCGCCGCCGGCGGAATGATGTACGTCTTCTCCACATTCGTGATGCGCGGCCTTGACCGCACCGAACCGGCTGAGGCGATCACCGCGATGCGCGGCATGAACGTCGAGGCGAACTCCAACCCGGCGTTTCTGCTGGGCTACTTCGCTGCAGCGATTCTGGCCGTCGCCGTCGGTGTCGTCGCGGTGATCCAACTGCGCCAGCCCGGCAGTTGGGTGCTGCTTGTCGGCGCGGTCTTCGGAATCCTCGCCGCAATCATCACGATGGTGTTCAACGTGCCCCTCAACAACCACCTCGACGCGGTGAACCCGGTCGGCCTCGCGCCCGCTGACGCGGCCCGCGAGTGGCAGGCGTACTTCACCACCTGGACGAACTGGAACCATGTCCGAACCGCGACGAGTTTCATCGCTGCGGTGATCATGCTGATCGGCGTGCGGTACCGCTAGGTCGGCGGTTGGAATCCCCCGGTACCCGGCTGCTGCGGCGCCGGTGCCGGGGGGCCTTGCTGCAGCGGGTATGGCTGCGGTTGCCCAGGCCATTGAGGTGGCGGCCGCAACCGATCCAATTCACGACGGTGGCGCTCCGCCAACACTGCCGCGAGCACCAGTTGTGGCGCAACGCCAGGAGGCGGGGGTGGTGATATCTGTGCGACGACTTCGCCGGCGATGCGAAAGGCCATCTGATCCCGCACCGCAGGATCCAATTGCGTTGCACGGGAGAGAAATTGACGAGCCAACTCAGCTTGTTCCGCACGGAGCCCAGACAGCTGCAGTGATGACGCCCACCACGCCAGCGCAGGCGGCATCGGCGGCGGTGGTGGGAGCCGAGGCCCACGCTCGCTGATGACCAGCGTGCCTGCGAACACGTCGCCGATGCGCTTGCCCTTCGGCGAAAGCAGGCTGCAGATCACCGCCGGTCCGCCGGTGAGCGCGAAGATCTCGATCGCGCCGGCCAGCGCGCGAAACAGCGCCTGCCGGAAGCGTTCCGGGCCTCCGTCATCGGAAACCACCCGCAATCCCATGGCCATCTTGCCCAGCGACTTGCCCCGCGTCGCGGTTTCGAACACGACTGGATAGCCCACGATCGTCAGGATCGTGAAGATGATCAGGACGGCTGCCGACAACGCGGGATCGAACTGTGTGAGGGTGACCGCCCACAGCAGCACACCGATGGTGTAGCCGATCAAGATGACCGTGACATCGATGAGCGCCGACACGACGCGAACGGGTAGCTGGGCGATCTGAACGTCAAGGACCACCGCGTCCCCGGTCACCACAGGTTCTTGCTGGCCGACCATAGCGACCAACGCTACTAGGATTCGCGATGTGGATGTCGACGCGTTCGTGCTGGCGCACCGTCCGACGTGGAACAGGCTGGAGCAGCTGGTCAAGCGACGCCGTCGGTTGTCGGGCGCCGAGGTCGATGAGCTGGTCGATCTCTACCAGCGGGTGTCCACCCACCTATCGATGGTGCGCAGCGCGTCGAACGATGCGGTGCTGATTGGTCAGTTGTCCGGA
>NZ_DASSCY010000348.1:0-18756 GCF_035697385.1 Mycobacterium sp.
GACGCACATCGGCTTCCGGTGCGTAGCCGACTCCTGACTGCTTGAAGGCTGACCAGCGGCGATTTGGTTCCTCGCAGGTCGTCACCTAGAATCAACGGGTTGCCTTGGGCAGACCTCGGCCGGCTTACCGGTTGGCCCTGCGTGCTCTTAGGTGACAAAGACCGCGCACGTCAGGTCGGTATCTGCCGTGCACACATTAACCAGGTCGAGGAGTACTTGTGATTCAGCAGGAATCGCGGCTCAAGGTTGCCGACAACACGGGCGCCAAGGAGATCTTGTGCATCCGCGTGCTCGGTGGCTCGTCGCGGCGCTACGCCGGCATCGGCGATGTCATCGTTGCCACGGTCAAAGAGGCCATCCCGGGCGGCAACGTCAAGCGCGGCGATGTGGTCAAGGCCGTGGTGGTGCGCACCGTCAAGGAGCGCCGCCGCGCCGACGGCAGCTACATCAAGTTCGACGAGAACGCCGCCGTGATCATCAAGCCCGACAACGATCCGCGCGGCACGCGCATCTTCGGCCCGGTCGGCCGTGAACTGCGCGAGAAGCGCTTCATGAAGATCGTCTCGCTTGCTCCGGAGGTGTTGTAGATGAAGGTCAAAAAGGGCGACACGGTGCTCGTCGTTTCCGGTAAGGACAAGGGCGCCAAGGGCAAGGTTCTGGTGGCCTACCCGACCCGCGACAAGGTGCTCGTCGAAGGCGTGAACCGGATCAAGAAGCACACCGCCATCTCGAGCAACGAGCGCGGCGCGCAGTCCGGCGGCATCGTCACCCAGGAGGCGCCCATTCACGTGAGCAACGTGATGGTGATCGACTCCGACGGCAAGCCGACCCGTGTCACGTACCGCGTCGACGAGGAGACCGGCAAGAAGGTCCGCGTCGCGAAATCCAATGGCAAGGAAATCTGAGAATGACGACCACTGAAAGCGCGGTGAAGACCCTTCCCCGTTTGAAGCAGCGCTACCGCGAAGAGATTCGTGACTCGCTGTTCAAGGAGTTCGGTTACGCCAACGTCATGCAGATCCCCGGCGTGGTGAAGGTCGTCGTCAACATGGGTGTCGGCGACGCCGCCCGCGACGCGAAGCTGATCAACGGAGCGGTCAACGACCTGGCGCTGATCACCGGTCAGAAGCCGGAGGTGCGCAAGGCCCGCAAGTCGATCGCACAGTTCAAGCTGCGCGAGGGCATGCCGATCGGCGCGCGCGTGACGCTGCGCGGCGACCGGATGTGGGAGTTCCTGGACCGCCTCACCTCGATCGCGCTGCCGCGTATCCGCGACTTCCGCGGCCTGTCGCCCAAGCAGTTCGACGGCACCGGCAACTACACCTTCGGGCTCAACGAGCAGTCGATGTTCCACGAGATCAACATCGACGACATTGACCGCCCCCGTGGCATGGACATCACCGTCGTCACCTCGGCGACGACCGACGACGAAGGACGAGCGCTGTTGCGGGCGCTGGGCTTTCCGTTCAAGGAGAACTGAACAGATGGCAAAGAAGGCACTGGTCAACAAGGCCAATAAGAAGCCCAAGTTCAAGGTGCGCGGCTACACCCGATGCAGCAAGTGCGGTCGCCCGCACGCGGTTTACCGCAAGTTCGGGCTCTGCCGCATCTGCCTACGCGAGATGGCGCACGCCGGCGAACTGCCCGGCGTGCAGAAGTCCAGCTGGTAACAAGCGAACAACTACAGACCCATTGGAAAGTTGCGGTAGGCCCTGCTCGAGTCTTTCGAGACTGGGAACCGCCGCGAGGAAGGTGAACCGGCTGTCATGACCATGACGGACCCGATCGCAGACTTCTTGACACGTCTGCGCAACGCCAATTCGGCGTACCACGACGAGGTGGCCTTGCCGCACAGCAAGATCAAGGCGAACATCGCCGAGATCCTGAAGGCGGAGGGCTACATCAGCGATTTCCACACCGAGGATGCTCGGGTGGGCAAGTCGCTGGTGGTGCAATTGAAGTACGGCCCCAGCCGGGAACGCAGCATCGCAGGATTGCGCCGGGTGTCCAAGCCCGGTCTGCGTGTGTATGCGAAATCCACCAATCTGCCAAGGGTTTTGGGTGGCCTCGGCGTGGCGATCATTTCCACGTCGTCGGGTCTGCTCACCGACCGTCAGGCAGCACGTCAGGGCGTGGGCGGCGAAGTCCTCGCGTACGTGTGGTGAGGGAGAACTAACCATGTCGCGTATTGGAAAGCAGCCGGTCCTGGTTCCCACCGGGGTCGACGTGACGATCGACGGCCAGAAGGTCTCGGTCAAGGGACCTAAGGGCACGCTCGATCTGGCGGTCGCAGAGCCGATCACCGTGTCGCGCAACGACGACGGCGCCATCGTGGTGGCCCGGCCCAACGACGAGCGGGAGAACCGCTCGCTACACGGGCTGTCGCGCACGTTGGTCGCCAACCTGGTCACAGGTGTCACCGAGGGGTACACCACCAAGATGGAGATCTTCGGCGTCGGCTATCGCGTGCAGCTCAAGGGCAACACCCTCGAGTTCGCATTGGGTTACAGCCATCCCGTGGTCGTGGAGGCGCCGGAGGGCATCACCTTCGCGGTGGAGACGCCCACCAAGTTCTCGGTCTCGGGTATCGACAAGCAGAAGGTCGGCCAGATTTCGGCGAACATCCGCCGCCTGCGCCGCCCAGACCCCTACAAGGGCAAGGGCGTTCGCTACGAGGGCGAGCAGATCCGCCGCAAGGTCGGAAAGACAGGTAAGTAGACATGGCCTCTAAAACAGAGTCAGCGACGCGTAAGCCGGTGGGGCAGAACGTGTCCGCGACCCGGCGTATCGCGCGGTTGCGTCGGCACGCCCGGCTGCGCAAGAAGCTCGCCGGCACCGCCGAGACGCCACGCCTGGTCGTCAACCGTTCGTCGCGGCACATCCACGTGCAGCTGGTGAACGACCTGACCGGCACCACCGTGGCCGCGGCATCCTCGATCGAGGCCGACGTGCGCGCGGTCGAGGGCGACAAGAAGGCCCACAGCGTGCGGGTCGGTCAACTGATCGCCGAGCGCGCCAAGGCCGCGGGGATCGAGACCGTCGTGTTCGACCGCGGTGGATACACCTACGGCGGACGGATCGCGGCGCTGGCAGATGCGGCGCGCGAAGGCGGGCTGAAGTTCTGATGACGAAGACCAACGGAAGGATTGCATGATGGCCGAGCAGGCAGCAGGTGCGGCCGGCGGCCCAGGCACCTCAGATGGCCGTGGTCAGCGCGGTGACCGCGACGGGCGGGGTCGTCGTGACGACCGCGGCGGTCGTGGCGGCCGTGATAGTGGCGAGAAGAGCAACTACCTCGAGCGCGTCGTCGCCATCAACCGTGTCTCCAAGGTGGTCAAGGGCGGTCGGCGGTTCAGCTTCACCGCCCTGGTGATCGTCGGTGACGGCAAGGGCATGGTCGGCGTCGGCTACGGCAAGGCCAAGGAAGTTCCCGCCGCGATCGCCAAGGGCGTCGAGGAAGCACGCAAGGGCTTCTTCCGCGTACCGCTGATCGGCGGGACCATCGTCCATCCGGTGCAGGGTGAGGCAGCCGCAGGTGTGGTGATGCTGCGTCCCGCCAGCCCCGGTACTGGTGTGATCGCCGGCGGTGCCGCGCGTGCAGTGCTGGAATGCGCTGGCGTGCATGACATCCTGGCCAAGTCGCTGGGCAGCGACAACGCGATCAACGTGGTGCACGCCACCGTTGCCGCGCTGAAGATGTTGCAGCGCCCCGAAGAAGTGGCGGCCCGTCGCGGCCTGCCCATCGAAGACGTCGCGCCGCCGAGCATGCTGCGGCAGCGCCGGGAGGCCGAGGCGCTGGCCGCGTCGGCTGCGCGTGAAGGGTCCTCGTAACCATGGCAGAGCTGAAGATCACCCAGGTGCGCGGCACCATCGGTGCTCGCTGGAATCAGCGCGAGAGCCTGCGGACGCTGGGGCTGCGGAAGATCCGGCAGTCGGTCGTTCGTGAGGACAACGCGCAGACCCGTGGCCTCATCAAGGCCGTTCACCACCTCGTAGAGGTAGAGGAGGTTTAGAGAAATGACGCCGATCAAGCTCCACGACCTGCGCCCCGCGCCTGGGTCGAAGACGGCCAAGACCCGCGTCGGTCGCGGCGAGGGCTCCAAGGGCAAGACCGCCGGTCGCGGCACGAAGGGCACGAAGGCCCGCAAGAACGTCCCATCGACGTTCGAGGGCGGACAGATGCCGATTCACATGCGGCTGCCGAAGCTCAAGGGCTTCAAGAACCGGTTCCGTACCTCCTACGAGGTCGTCAACGTCGGCGACATCAACAAGCTGTTCCCCAAGGGCGGCGATGTCGGTGTCGACGAGCTGGTGTCCGCTGGCGCGGTGCGCAAGAACTCGTTGGTCAAGGTGCTCGGCGACGGCAAGCTGACCGTCAAGGTCAACGTCACCGCACACAAGTTCAGCGATAGCGCGCGCGAAAAGCTCACCGCCGCAGGTGGTTCAGCGACCGAGCTCTAGTCAGCGAGTTGACGCTCAAGGCCCCCAGGCGCGCTCAGCGCGTTGGGGGCCTTCGCGTTTTCCGGTCACTGGCCCCATTCGAAGCAGCCAACGCCGGGCACGCAACCGCCGCCGCCGCCAGGGCCGCCGTGGCCGCAAATCCCGTCGGCAGTGCATCCGCCGCCCCCACCTGGACCGCCGTGGCCGCATGTGCCGTCGGCCGTACAACCGCTGCCACCGCCGGCGTCGCCGCTGCCGCAGACCCCGTTGGCGCAGCCGTTGCCACCCGGCTGCAGTGGAAATTGACCGATCATTGTGCCCGTCGCCACGGCGAAGGACTCTGCTGCCGCAATTGGTGCCGCGCCGATCGCCGCCGCGGCCGCACCCGCCATGACCAGCGGAGCGATGAATTTTAGAGTCGCCCTCATGGTTCCGGTTTACCACCAAGATCAGAAACTTAAAAGGGCTAATTTTCAGCGAAAGCTGTGAGTCAGCTGAGCTGCGGAATCACCTCTCCAGCAAGCCGTTCCATCTGCTCGCGATCCTCGGCGACGGTCTCGCCGGTGGGGTTCAGCAGGATCATCTCGGCGCCGGCGTCGATGACTTCGCGCAGCCCGCGAACCACATCGTCGGGCGTACCCGACACCGGCACCGCCTCGATGCCGGGCATCTCGCCGTAGATGCGATGCAATCCCGCCAGCACACGTTCGCGGGCCTGCGCGGGGTTGTCGTCGACGGTCAGATACACCCGCTTGCCGATGGTGAAGGCCGCCGGGTCCTTGCCATGTTCGTCTAGTTCGCGGCGCACAGTCTTGACCGCTTCGGCGAAACTGGCAGTGGTCGAGGACCCCGCGCCGAGGAATGCGTCGCCCAGCCGCACCGCCCGGGCAAGTGCGGCAGGGGCGTTGGCACCGAACCAGATTGGCGGGTGCGGGCGTTGCACGGGTTTGGGTTGTATCGGCAGGCCGTCGACGTCGCGGAAGCGTCCGTGGAACGTCACCGTCGGCTCATCGGACCATGCCGCCTTCATCAGCTCGAGGCCCTCGGTGAAGCTGCTGATGAATGTCGCCTTCTCGACCCCGAACGCCTCGAACTTGCGGAAGCCGCCGCCGGGCGCGACCCCGAGGTCCAGCCTGCCGTGGCTGAGCCGATCGACGGCGGTGACCGTCGACGCCAATTGCAGTGGATCGTGCAGCGAGGTGATCAACACGGCCACGCCGAGCCGCAGCCGGGTGGTGCATGCGGCGGCATACGCCAGCAGTTCCATCGGCGCGATCAGCGGTGCCGGGCCGATGGCCTGCTCCAACGTCCATCCGCCCTCGAAGCCGAGTTCCTCGGCGCGGGCCAGATAGCTCTTCATCGCGGTCGCATCGAAACCGTCGGTGTCACGTTGGGGGATCGAGATGGAGAATCTCACCGGACCACGGTACGACGGCGATCTGGGAAGACCCGCCGACGTCGGTAGGCTCGGAGCATGTTCGCTTTCTTGCCTCCTATCCCCGGCACCGACGACCTGCGTGCGCTTGTCCGGCGGGTCGACACCGCCCGCCATCACGGTGTGCCGAACGGCTGTGTTCTCGAACTCGACCTGCAATCGGTGCCGCAGGAGACGGGTAGCTTCGACCCGTTCGCATTGATCGCCAGTGGGGGACGCCCGCTGCTGTTGCGCGAAGCCGTCGGCGCAATCCACCGCGCCGCCGAGGACCCGCGGGTGGCCGGCCTGATCGCCCGCGTGCAAATCCCGGCCGCCGCGGCAGGCCCTGTACAGGAACTGCGGGAGGCCATCACCGCGTTCAGCGACGTCAAACCGTCGCTTGCGTGGGCGGAGACCTATCCGGGCACCTTGTCCTACTACTTGGCCTCAGCCTTCCGCGAGGTCTGGATGCAACCGTCGGGCACCGTCGGACTTGTCGGTTTCGCCACCAATGCGCTGTTCCTTCGTGATGCGCTGGACAAAGCCGGCATCGAGGCGCAATTCATCGCCCGCGGCGAATACAAGTCCGCCGCAAACCTTTTCACGCAGGACCGCTACACAGAGCCTCATCGTGAGGCCGACAGCCGGCTGATCGAAAGTCTGCACGCACAGGTGTTGCAGGCGGTGGCCGACTCGCGCCACATCGAGACCGGTGACATCGACTCCCTGGCCGACAAGGCGCCGCTGCTGCGCGACGACGCGGTGACTGGCCGCCTGGTTGACCGGATCGGCTTCCGCGACGAGGCCTACGCGCGAATCGGCGAACTCGTTGGCGCACCGGGCATTTCACCGGAGACCGGAGACGCTGACTCTGAGGACGCGCCGCCGCGGTTGTACCTGTCGCGGTACGCACGGTCCACGGCGCCGCGGCCATCCGCACCGATGCCGCCGATTCCGGGCCGCAAGGCCAAGCCGACCATCGCGGTGGTCACTCTGCACGGCCCGATCGTCAGCGGCAGGGGAGGACCGCAACTGCTGCCGTTCGGCAATTCGAGCGCCGGTGGTGACACCATCGCTGCGGCGCTGCGAGAGGCCGCCGCAGACGACTCGGTGTCGGCGATCGTGCTGCGGGTGGATAGTCCCGGCGGATCGGTCACCGGATCGGAAACCGTTTGGCGCGAAGTGAATCGGGTGCGTGACGGAGGAAAGCCGGTCGTCGCGTCCATGGGAGCCGTCGCTGCATCGGGTGGCTATTACGTGTCGATGGGGGCCGACGCGATTGTCGCGAACGCCGGGACGATCACCGGCTCGATCGGCGTGGTGACCGGCAAGCTCGTCGCCCGTGAGCTCAAGGACCGCATCGGCGTCGGCTCCGACTCGGTGCGGACCAATGCCAACGCCGACGCCTGGTCCATCAATCAGCCCTTCACCGACGAGCAGCATGCCCACGTCGTGGCCGAGGCCGACTTGTTCTACACCGATTTCATCGAGCGGGTTGCGCTGGGCCGCAAGATGAGCGTGGAAGCCGTCGAGGCGATCGCCCGTGGCCGGGTGTGGACGGGTGCGGATGCCAAGGAGCGCGGCCTGGTCGACGAGCTCGGCGGGTTGCGCACGGCAATCACGCGCGCCAAGGTGCTGGCCGGCCTGGAGCCCGACGCCGACGTGCGGCTCGTCGGTTATCCCGGCTCGTCACTGATGGATCTGCTGCGCCCGAAGCCGTCGTCGCAACCTGCCGCTGCGTCGTTGCCGGAGGCGCTCGCCGCGCTTGTCGGCCGTTCGGTGGCCGGGGTGATCGGCCAGGCTGAGCAGTCGGTCACCGGCGTCAGCGCGCTGTGGCTGGGCGGCTACCGGTTCTAGGCCGAGTGAGTGCGCCACTGCCGCGGTGAAGCGCCGTGGGTGCGGCGGAACAGCCTGCTGAAGTAGCCCGGATCGGACATCCCAACCCGCCGGGCCACCTCTGCCACCGGCATGTCCGAGCCGGACAGCAAGCTACGGGCTTCGGCCATGCGGCGTTCGATGATCCATTCCTGCACGGTGCGCCCGGTACGGCGCCGGACGACAGTGGTCAGATGACCGGGCGTCATGCCGAGTTCGTGTGCCACATCGCGCAGTGACAGCGGCTGGCCGAGGCGGCGGTCGATCACCGTGAACACCTCGGCGAGAAGGGGTTCGCCACTACGCTTCAGGTCACCCACGACGTCGCCAGCCAGCCGCGCGACGTCGATCAGCAGCAGGGTGAGCTGTGCCAGCGCCGCCTGTCGATACCCCTCCTGGCGGCAGGCCAGTTCAGTCTCGATGGAGCCGATCACGCTGGCCCACACCGGCTGCCGCTGCGCGGGCACCTTCAGTTGCAGCAGCCCGCTGGACTGCCCATGCACGAACGGGAACAGCAGCGGGTGAACTCGCCACGAGGGCCACGGCGATCGGCCGTCGCCGTCGAGCGCGGCGGGATCGAAGAACACCGCGACGCCGTCATCCCTGTTCGGCACCTTTCCCGGATCGACCGCCGCGCCGGGAGCCACCACGTACACCAGCCCAGCCGGCTCGGCGTACCACAGGGCCGGGAAATCGTGAATGTGTACCCCACGTTCGAGAACATCGCTGTGTGATGCCCGGACCACCGACACCGGAGGCGTATCGAAGTCCGCGCGGTATTGGTAGACGGGCACGCCGTCGCGGTGGCGGACGAGTCGAGATGACAACGTCATAGACCCAAAATAGTCCAGGTCTTGTCGATAATCACCCAACTTCTAGTCGTGCCAGCGGCCCATCATGGAGAGCATGACCGAACATCGTCCAGATGCTGCGACCCGGCGTGACTACATCCCCGCCTTCGGGAAGGACGCGCTACTACCGTTCTACGACCTGCTGACCCGAGCGTTGGGCATGGGCAAGGCTTACGACAGCCTCGTCGCGCAGGCCGAACTGACTGATGGGCTCCGTGTGCTGGAAATCGGTTCCGGCACGGGCAACGTCACCACACGCGTCAAGCGGGTAGCGCCAGGAGCCGATGTGATCGGCGCCGATCCGGATCCGCTTGCCATCGCGCGGGCGCAACGAAAAGTACGAGGGCTCACCGGAATCCGATTCGAGCGCGCCTATGCGCAAGAGCTGCCGTTCCCAGATGGTGAATTCGACCGCGTGCTGTCGTCGATGATGCTGCATCATTTGGACGACGACGTGAAGGTCGGCGCACTGGCGGAGGTCTACCGTGTCTTGCGTCCCGGCGGCAGGCTGCACATCCTCGACATCGGAGGGCACGTGACGGCCCACCATGGATTGGCGGCGCGGTGGATGAAAGACAATCCCCATGCCGCAGGCAATCTCGGTGATGCAATTCCGCGGCTACTCCGATCGGCGGGATTCGAGTGCGCGGAGGTTGGTACGCGTCGGAATCGCCTGATCGGGCAGCTCACCTTCTATCGCGCTACCCGCCCGGCCTGACCACAGCTACGTCGGGTTTTGGCGCAGGTAGCCGTAGACGGCGGCGAAGTTCTGGTTGACTTCGTCGGGAACAGGTATCGGGCCACCGAGAGCTCTTGCGCCCCAAGCGATCTGGGCGGTGCGCTCCACCAGCGCTGTGATATACATGGCGCGGTCGGGCCGGGGCGCCACCGCCACCAGGCCATGGTTGGCGATCAACGCGGCGGCGCGGCCGTCCAACGCCTTGACCGCGTTGTTGCCGACATCGGGGGTTCCCGACGCCGCGTAGTCGGCACAGCGGATGTCGCCGCCGCAGTACACCGTGAACTCGTCGATGCAGGCCGGGATGGGCTGATGCGCGACGGCGAACATGGTGGCCCAGACGGGATGGCTGTGAATCACGCTGCCGATGTCGTCGAAGGCCCGATAGCACGCCAGATGCAACGCCATCTCGGTCGACGGTGCACGGCCGTCCTTGGCCGCCAGCACAGTGCCGTCCGGGTCGACAAGCACGAGATCGTCGAGCGACATGTCTTCGTAGTCCACGGACGCCGGCGTGATCACGAGATTGCCGTCCTCCCGGCGGGCCGAGATGTTGCCGGCTGTGCCCTCGACCAGGCCGCGCCGCAACATGTCCTTGGCCGCCGCAAGGACCGCCGTCTCCGGATTCTCAACGAATCGCATGCGAGCACCTCCGGGTTGACGATAGCGGGCCTCAGTGTTCCATGTGGCCCGGCCTGGTCGCCCCGCCTTAGCGCAGCACCGCGCTGACATAGCTGAGGTCGGCGAAGAGCATCAAGGCCCCGTCGTCGGGGAACTCGAAACCGTTGGCCGCGTATGCCTCCCGCATCGTCTGGGTCGACACCTCCCAGCCGTACCGGGTCAGGTACTCGGGAACGTGGCTGCGTTCACCGTGGTAGATGAGGTCGGGCATCTCGATGTCCGAGCCGTACTGCTTCATCCGTTCGGCGATGAGCTGAGCCCGGTCATCGGAGAACATCTTGATATCAGGGATGTGTTCGGTCGCCAACCAGCTTCCCGGCACACTGAGCGCGGTGATGTGGTCGAACAGCCTGTCCTGGGCCTCAGGTGGCAGATAGATCAACAGCCCTTCGGCGATCCACGCGGTCGGCACCGACGGGTCAAAGCCGTTGTCCTGCAACGCCGTCGGCCAGTCGTCGCGAAGATCGATCGCGACGGCACGCCGGTCCGCCGTCGCCGCGGCCCCAAGATCGGCCAGCGTGTTGGACTTGAACTCGATGACCTCCGGCTGGTCGACCTCGAAGACCGTGGTCCCGTCGGGCCACGGCAGCCGGAATGCGCGAGCGTCCAGCCCGGCGGCCAAGATCACCGCCTGACGCACGCCCGCACCGGCCGCATCGGTGAACAGCTTGTCGAAGTGGCGCGTGCGTACCGCCATTCCCTCCGCTGCCCGACGTAGGTTGAACTCGGGGTCGATCGATTCCAGATCGATCTCGCCGTCAAGCGCCTTGACGAAGAAGTCGACGCCGACCGCACGCACCAGCGGTTCGGCGAACGCGTCATCGATAAGGCCGTCTCGGTTGGCCAGCGCGCGCTGCGCTGCCACCATCGTCGCTGTCGCGCCAACGCTGGACGCCAGATCCCAGCTGTCGTTATCGGTTCGGGCCATCATGCTCCTTAGTGAGGGTGGCGGAGACGTACAGGACATTGGTCATGGCTGCGCCGGTCGCGTCGTCAGGAAGCGTGAAACCGTTGGCCGCATACAGTTCCGGTGTGCCGCTGGCGGTGACGTCCCATCCGTGGGTCGCGAGGTAGTCGATGACGTGGTTGCGCTCACCGTGGTAAACGAGCTCCGACATGTCGACGTTCAACAGGCGGCGCATCCGCTCCGAGCGCTCCTGGGATTTCTCGTCGGAGAACGCGTCCATGTTCGGTACCTGTTCAGTGGCCAGCCTGCTGCCGGGCGCGCTGAGGGCGGTGATGTTGTCGAACAGCCGGTCTTGAGCCTCGGGAGGCAGATACACCAGCAGTCCCTCGGCGATCCACGCCGTCGGCTCCGTGACGTCGAAACCGCTGTCTCGCAGTGCCTTCGGCCAGTCGTCGCGCAAGTCGACGCCAACCGTGCGCAGGGTGGCGGCGGGCTCGGCGCCCAGTTCGGCCAGTGTGCTGGTCTTGAACTCGATGACCTGCGGCTGATCGACTTCGTAGACCACGGTGCCGGGCGGCCACGGCAACCGGTAGGCCCGCGCGTCGAGCCCAGAGGCCAAGATCACCGCTTGGCGCAGGCCCGCATCCGTCGCGGCGGCGAAGACGTCGTCGAAGTACCGCGTGCGCACGGCCATGCCCTCGGCCATGATGGTCTGGCTGAACGCAGGGTCGTCGGAGAGGTCGATCTCGCCGTTGGCCAACTTGACGAAGACGTCGACGCCGACGGCCCGCACCAGGGGCTCGGCGTATGGATCGTTGATCAACGGGTTTGGGCCCTTCGAGGCCAGTGCTCGCGAGGCGGCGACGCCTGTCGCCGTGGCGCCGACGCTCGTCGCCGGGTCCCAGGTGTCATTGTCGGTACGTGCCATGTGCAGCGCCTACTTTCGTGTTGCGATGACTGCCAGTGAATTGCGCAGCGGCGCAAGCGAGTCTGTGTCGGGAAACTCGCGGCCATAGTGAGCGAACATTTCCGGGCGTGGCCGCGCAGAGACTTGCCAGCCATGCCCGTTCAGATAGTCGACGACGTGGTTTCGCTCGCCGGCGTAGAACAGATCGTTGAGGTCGACGTCGAAACCCTGATCGCCCCACTGCTGGCTGATGGCCTTGGCGCGTTCGCCGATGCTCGCGGCGGCGTCCGGGTGGTACTCGGTGGCCAACTGGCTGCCTGGCGCACTGAGCTCGGTGATGTTGTCGAACAGCCGGTCCTGGGCGTCGGGCGGCAGATAGACAAGTAGCCCTTCTGCGCTCCACGCCGTCGGCTTGGTCTCGTCAAAACCGCTGTCTCGCAGGGCCTTCGGCCAGTCGCCGCGTAGGTCGATGCCGACTGTCCTGTGGTCCGCGGACGGGGTCGCTCCGATCGCCGCCATCGTCGACGTCTTGAATTCGATGACCTGAGGCTGGTCGATCTCGTACACGCTGGTCCCGTCCGGCCAACCCAGCCGGTAGGCCCGCGAGTCAAGGCCCGAGGCCAGGATCACCGCCTGGCGGATGCCAGCGCCGCAGGAGTCGAGGAAGAAATCGTCGAAGAACCGCGTCCGCACCGCGATCACTTGCGCCATGATTCCCGCGCCGTCGTCATCGGCGGGCAACTCGATGTCGCCGTCAACCAGACGGGTGAAGAAGTCGATGCCGACGGCGCGCACCAGCGGTGCGGCGAACGGGTCGTCGAACAACGGCTGGTCATCGCGGCTGGCCAGCGCCCTCGCCGCGGCCACCATGGTGGCCGTCGTGCCGACGCTGGACGCCAGGTCCCAGCTGTCGGCGTCGGCGCGGCTCACCGGCCGCCTTCTCCGCCGATCAGGGCGCCGTCGATGTAGCGCAGCTTGGTGAACGGCGTATCGCCGTCGAACGGCGCCAGACCGTTGGCCGCGAAGAGTTCGTTGATGCTGCTGCCGGAGACCTGCCAGCCGTGGTCGGCGAGGTAGGGCTCGGCGACGTTGCGATCCCCGAGGAAGACGAGCTCACTGAGGTCGAGGTCGAAGCCGTGGTCACGCCAGCGCTGTGCCGCTGCCCGCATCCGCTCGATCAGCTTGTCCTGATCGGCCGGATCGACATTGGGCATGCTCTCGGTGCCGAAGCGGCTGCCGGGGGCGCTTAGCGCGGTGATGGTGTCGAGCAGCCGGTCCTGGGCGTCCGGCGGCAGGTAACCGAGCAGCCCCTCTGCGCTCCACGCGGTCGGCTGGGTCGGGTCGAAGCCGGCCTCGGCCAGTGCCGTCGGCCAGTCATTGCGCAGGTCGATCGCGACCGTGCGGCGACCGGCCGTCGGCTCGACGCCCAGCTCTGCCAGGGTGCGGCTCTTGAAGTCGATGACGTCGGGCTGGTCGATCTCGTAGACCGTGGTGCCCGCGGGCCACGGCAGCCGGTAGGCCCGCGAGTCAAGGCCCGACGCCAGGATCACCGCTTGCCTAATTGGTTTCGACGCCGTCGCTTGGGTGGAATTGCCACCTCCGGTGGCGTCGAGGAAGAACTCGTCGAAGAACTTGGTCCGGATCGCCATACTGTCGGCCATCCGCTGCATGTCCGTGTCCTCGTCGTCGACATCGAGATCGTCAGGACGCAGCTCGCCCGACGCCAGCCGGGTGAACAGGTCGACGCCGACCGCACGTACCAGCGGCTCGGCGAAGGGATCGTCGATCAGCGGCCGGTCAGCCTTGCTTGCCATCGCGCGGGCCGCGGCGACCATGGTGGCCGTCGCCCCGACACTGGATGCGAGATCCCATGTGTCACCCTCGAATCTTGAGCCTGTGCGTTCCATAGGATCACCCCTGTCGGCAGCGTTACTTAGTGGATTTAACGAGATATTGCCGAAGATAGGTTCCCCAGCTGAGAATCCGCTGAGTCCCTCGGATGCAGGGCAACTGACCTGCAACTGTTAGTCTCGTAGACTGTTTGGCGCGTGACTTTCGCAGGCTGCGAGCCCTGCCGGAGCACCGCACATGACTTAACCAGACGCTGGTCAGACCAGCCCCATTCGCACGCCGCGATCAACAGCCCGGCTGCGCAGGAGGAAGAGTGCTTTCGGCTTTCATCTCATCGCTGCGGACGGTCGACCTGCGGCGAAAGATTCTGTTCACCCTTGGCATCGTCATCCTCTATCGGGTCGGCGCCTCGATCCCGTCGCCAGGCGTCAACTACCCGAACGTGCAGAAATGTATCGCGCAGGTCAGCGGCGGCGATTCGGCGCAGATTTACTCGCTGATCAACCTGTTCTCCGGTGGCGCGCTGCTGCAGCTGACCGTGTTCGCGGTGGGCGTAATGCCCTACATCACCGCGAGCATCATCGTGCAGCTGCTCGGCGTGGTCATCCCGCGCTTCGAGCAGCTACGCAAAGAGGGGCAATCGGGTCAGGCGAAACTCACGCAGTACACCCGCTACCTGACGATCGCGCTGGCGATCCTGCAGGCCACCAGCATCGTGGCGCTGGCAGCCAACGGCGGTCTGTTGCAGGGCTGCACGCTCGACATCATCCAGGGTCAGAGCGAGGGCCTGAACATCTTCACGCTGTCGGTCATCGTGCTGGTGATGACCGCGGGTGCCGCGCTGGTGATGTGGATGGGCGAGCTGGTCACCGAGCGCGGCATCGGCAACGGCATGTCGCTGATGATCTTCGCAGGCATCGCCGCGCGCATCCCGATCGAAGGCAAGACCATCCTGGACAGCCGCGGCGGCATGGTGTTCAGCCTCGTCTGCGTCGCGGCGCTGATCATCATCATCGGCGTGGTGTTCGTCGAGCAGGGCCAGCGCCGCATCCCGGTCCAGTACGCCAAGCGAATGGTGGGCCGCAAGATGTACGGCGGCACGTCGACATATCTGCCTCTGAAGGTCAACCAGGCCGGCGTCATCCCGGTGATCTTCGCGTCGTCGCTGATCTACATCCCGCACCTGGTCACGCAGTTGATTCAGAGCGGCAGCGCCACTCCCGGTACCGGGTGGTGGCAGACCTTCGTCGCCGAATACCTGACTGATCCCAGTAGCCCCGTCTACATCGGCGTCTACTTCGGGCTGATCATCTTCTTCACCTACTTCTACGTGTCGATCACGTTCAACCCCGAAGAACGTGCCGACGAGATGAAGAAGTACGGCGGGTTCATCCCCGGCATTCGGCCCGGCAGGCCGACCGCCGAATACCTGAAATATGTGCTTAGCCGGATCACCCTTCCGGGCTCCATCTACCTGGGCGTGATCGCCGTGCTGCCGAACCTGTTCCTGGAGATCGGCAACACCGGTGCCGTCCAGAACTTGCCGTTCGGCGGTACTGCGGTTCTGATCATGATTGGCGTCGGATTGGATACCGTCAAGCAGATCGAGAGCCAGCTGATGCAACGCAACTACGAAGGGTTCCTGAAGTGAGAGTCGTTCTACTCGGACCGCCGGGCGCGGGCAAAGGCACGCAGGCGCAGAAGCTGTCCGAGAAGCTCGGCATCCCGCAGATCTCCACCGGGGACCTCTTCCGCAAGAACATCAGCGAGGGCACGCCGCTCGGCGTGGAGGCCAAGCAGTACCTCGACGCAGGCGACCTGGTGCCCAGCAGCCTGACCAACGCTCTGGTCGAAGACCGGATCGCGCAGGCCGACGCCGCCGACGGATTCATCCTCGACGGGTATCCCCGCTCGGTGGAACAGGCCCAGGCGCTCGACGAGATGCTCACCAAGCACGACACCAAGCTGGACGCCGTGCTGGAGTTCCAGGTCTCCGAAGGCGAGCTGTTCGAGCGGCTCAAGGGCCGCGGCCGCGCCGACGACACCGAAGAGGTCATCCACAACCGGATGCAGGTGTACCGCGACGAGACCGAGCCGCTGCTGGAGTACTACAGCCACAACAATCTGCAGGCGGTTGACGCGGTCGGCACGCTGGACGAGGTGTTCCAGCGCGCGCTGCAGGCCCTCGGCAAGTAACCGATGATCGGCCTTCCCGGCCTGCGTAACCGCAAGGTCGTCGCGCAGCGCAGCGCCGGTGAACTCGACGCGATGGCCGCGGCAGGCTCGTTGGTCGCCACTGCGCTGCTGGCCGTGCGACAGGCCGCGGTGCCGGGGGTGTCGACGCTGGCGCTCGACGGGATCGCCGAATCGGTCATCCGAGACGGCGGCGGAATTCCGTCGTTCCTCGGCTATCACGGCTTCCCGGCCAGTATCTGCGCATCGGTCAATGACCGTGTGGTGCATGGCATTCCGTCGGCGGCCGAAACCCTGGCCCTTGGCGATCTGGTGTCCATCGACTGCGGCGCGATTCTCGACGGTTGGCACGGCGACTCGGCGGTGACGTTCGGCGTCGGGGCGCTGATCCCCGTCGACGAAGCGCTGTCCCGCGCGACTCGAGAATCAATGGAGGCCGGGATCGCCGCGATGGTGCCAGGTAACCGGCTCACCGACGTCTCCCACGCCATCGAGGTCGAGACGCATGCCGCCGAGGCACGCTATGACCGCAAGTTCGGCATCGTCGCCGGCTACGGCGGCCACGGCATCGGCAGGCAGATGCACATGGATCCGTTCCTGCCCAACGAGGGAGCGCCAGGCCGCGGACCGTATCTGGCGCCAGGGTCGGTGCTGGCCATCGAGCCCATGCTCACCCTCGGCACCACGAAGACCGTTGTGCTGGACGACGAGTGGACTGTCGTCACCGCCGACGGGTCGCGCGCGGCGCATTGGGAGCACACCGTCGCGGTCACCGAAGACGGACCACGGATTCTCACCCTGTAGGCACAGCGTCCCGGGCGCAGGCCAATACTGAACCGGACGACCAGCAACCTCGTATCAATAACGGAGGTTGATATTGGACGACCCGGAGGCCGCCGTCATGCGGGTGCTCTATCAGGAGCACGCCGCGGCGCTTTGGCGCTATGCCGTGCGGCTGACGGGCGATAAGGCCCGGGCGGAGGATGTCGTGCAGGAGACGCTGTTGCGTGCGTGGCGCCATCCTGAAGTGACCGACGACCACGAGAGGTCGGCGAGGGCCTGGCTGTTTACCGTGGCGCGTAACCTCATCATCGACGAGCGACGCAGCGCGAGATTCCGCAGCGAATCCGGCACCCCGGACATGGAAAAAGCGGCAGACCGCGCCGGACCCGATGAGGTGGAGTCCGCCTTGGACCGACTTTTGCTGACCGAGGCCGTAAGCCAGCTGTCCGAGGACCACCGCGCGGTGATCCGCCGGGCTTATTACCAGGGCTGGACCACGGCGCAGATCGCCGACGACTTGCAGATCGCCGAGGGCACCGTGAAGTCCCGGCTGCATTACGGGGTGCGCGCGCTGAGGCTCAGACTGCAGGAAATGGGGGTGACACGATGACACAATTCGGTGCACCCCGAGGCGGTGCGTCGTTCGACGACGATCGCTATGTGACCTGGGACGCTGCCTATGTTTTCGGTTCGCTGTCGAGCGATGAACGCCGCGAGTACGAGGCTCATCTGACGACGTGTGAGCGGTGCCGGGCCGCTGTCGCCGAGCTGAGCGGTATCCCCGCGCTACTTGCCCAACTCGCCCCCGAGGAAGTACAAGGCCTTGACGGCGAACAGCCGGACGGCCCGCCGCCCGAGGTCCTGACGTCACTGCTGGACAAGGTGGAGTCGCGGCGCCGTCGTTCTCGGTGGATGGTGACGGGCGCGATCGCCGCGGCAGCGGCGGCGGTGGTCGTTGCGCTGGTGGTCGCGATCCTGCCGGGTGCCTTGGGGTCGCAGTCCGAGACGCCGCAGGCCAGCGGAACGACGTTGGAAATGACCAAGGTTTCACAGACGCCGATCAACGCCACGGTGACGCTGAACGGTTTCGGGTGGGGCACCCGGATCGACATGGCATGCACGTACGGTGACTGGGGCCAGCGCGACGCGCCGCCGCAGAACCTGGGCATGGTGGTGGTGGGACATGACGGCAGCCACAATGAGGTCGCGACGTGGCTGGGATTGTCCGGCGCTACTGCATTGCCGAGCGCCAATACTCCGATGCAGATGAACGAAATCGCCGCTGTACAACTGGTTTCCACCGAAAACGGAGAGGTGCTGCTCGAAACAAGCCTGTGAATCAGGTCACCGGGTGAACCCGAACCCGTCGCGAGTCGTATCACTTGCAAGGACTGGAAAGCGGGTGAGCAATGGCCAACAGGCATCGGGTTGTCGATCACATCGTCGAGTACCTCGCGGCGAGCGGTATCGACCACATCTTCGGCGTGGACGGTGCCAATATCGAGGACCTCTACGACGCCGCGTTCTTCCGTGACGACATCACCGCTGTGCTCGCCAAGCACGAATTCTCCGCGACCACAATGGCCGACGGCTACAGCCGCAGCGGCGCAGGACTCGGCGTCGTCGCCGCCACGTCGGGCGGCGGATGCCTCAACACCGTGCCCGGGCTGGGAGAGGCGTTCGCCAGTCGCGTGCCGGTCCTGGCGCTGATCGGCCAACCACCGACCGCGCTCGACGGGCGCGGCTCTTTTCAGGACACCAGCGGCCGCAACGGTGCGCTGGACGGCGAAGCGCTCTTCTCCGCGGTGTCCGTGTTCTGCCGCCGGGTGACGACGCCGGAGGACATCGTCGCAGCATTGCCGGAGGCGATCACAGCGGCGCGCAGCGGCGGACCGGCAGTGCTGTTGCTGCCCAAGGACATTCAGCAGGCTCAGCTCGGGGTGAACGGCGGAGTCGGCAGGTTCGAGCACTTCGGCAGCCAGCTGGGCGATCCGCAGGCGATCGCGTCGGCGCTGCGACGAGCCGACGGACCGATCACGATCATCGCCGGTGAACAGGTCGCCCGCGACGATGCCCGCGTCGAACTCGAGCAGCTGCGCTCGATGCTGCGCGCCC
>NZ_DASSCY010000349.1:0-5481 GCF_035697385.1 Mycobacterium sp.
ACGATCGCCACTGTCGTCGCCGCCATCACCAGCGTCCATTGCGCGTCGAATCGCGACTGCAAACCGGCCGTCGCCACGGTCAGTACCTGCCACTTGCTGCCGCTGGTGATCACCAGTGGCCACATGAAGTTGTTCCACTGCGTCACCACGGTGATCAACGCGAGGGTCACCAGGATCGGCCGGCTGGCTGGCACCACGACGTGCAAGAGGATGTCCAACGTGTTGGCGCCGTCGATGCGCGCCGCGCTGATCAGATCGGCGGGGATGGCGCGAAAGTGCTCGCGCAGCAGGAAGATCGCATATGGCGAGCCGAACATGAACGGCAACACCAACGCCCAGAAGGTGTTTCGCAGACCGGCCTCGGCCATCATCAGATACAACGGCACCACCGTGACCGTCGCAGGCACCATCAACGTGGCGATATAGAGCCAGAACAACGCGTCGCGGCCCGGAAACCGCAGCCGTGCAAACGCATAGGCCGCCAGCACCGAGAACGTCACCTGCCCCAGCAGAATCACCGCAGTCATCAACGCGGTCACCACCAGTGCCCGTCCGAACCCGGCGTCGCCAAGGGCGATGTAGTTCTGCAGCGTCGGCGGGTTCGGCAGGGACAGCGGGGATTCGGTGTTGAATTGGCGCGCGGAGGTGAACGACGTCAACAACCCCAGTGCGAACGGAGCCATCGCGATCACTGCGGCGAGGGCCAGACCCGGGTAGATCACCGCCGCCGATGCGACCCGGCTAGGTGAGGTCATAGGTGATCCGCCGCCGGAAGTACAGATGCTGGACGATCGTCACGCCGACAAGCAACACGAACAACACCACCGCCATCACCGCGGCTCGCCCGACCGCAGCGGAGCCGAACGCCTCGGCATAGATGCGGTGTGCCACCAGATCGGTCCGGCCCTGCGGCCCGCCCGCGGTCAACGCGTACACGGTGTCGAATACCTGCGCGGCACTGATGATCCCGGTGACCAACACGAAGAACAGCGTCGGCCGCAGCATCGGCAAGGTGATGCGACGGAACCGCTGCCACGCGGTTGCGCCGTCGGTGCGCGCCGCGTTCTGAATGTCGTCGGGGATCGCCAGGATGCCCGCCAGAAAGAACAGCGACACGTAGCCCACGTTGGTCCAGACCACCACGGCGGACACGACGGGCAGCGCCAATCCCGGATCGGTGAGCCACTCGATGTCCTGGCCAAGCATTGTGCTGAGCGCGCCGTCGGTGGGGGCCAGGATCCAGCGCCAGAGCACCGCGATGGCCAGCGGTGCGCAGATCCACGGCAGCACGTACAGCGTGCGAAAGAAGCCGGTGCCCGGCAGCCCGCGGGACAGCATGACCGCCGCGATGAGGCCGAGCACAGTTTGCGCGGGCACCACCATCGCGATGAAGAACAGCGTCACCACCAGCGACATGCCGAACGATCGGTCGGTCAGCACCGATTGCCAATTGGCCAGTCCGACATACCGAATCGGCCCGAGCAGGTCCCAGCGGTGCAGGCTCAGCCAGAGCACCACCAGCATGGGCAACAGCATGAACATGACGACGCCGAACAGACTGGGAGCGAGCAGCACATATCCCAGCGCTGTTCTTCGCACACGCCGGAACGCCACCGAGTCATTAAAGCGGGCCGACGAACGGGCCACTACGGTAGGAGACGTGACAGCGCCCCGACGAGTCGATGCCGACTTCCTCGGGCTGCCGCGACATGAACTCGCCGATGCGGCGTTGTCGGCGGCCCTCGCCGCCGGTGCGAGCTACGCCGACCTGCGTATTCACGCCATCACGACGGAGATCGTGCAGCTGCGCGACGGCGAACTGGAAACGTCGGTCGTCAATCGTGAGATCGGGTTGGCGGTCAGGGTGATCGTCGACGGCACGTGGGGCTTCGCCTCGCACGCTGAACTCAGCCCCGTGGTCGCGGCGGACACGGCGCTGCGGGCCGTGCGGGTGGCGACGACGCTGGCGCCGCTGAACGCCGAGCGCATCGAGCTGGCCTCCGAACCGGTCTACACCGATGTCAGCTGGGTGTCGGACTACCGGATCGACCCGTTCGACGTCGGGGCGGCGGACAAGATCGCCTTACTGGGGGAATACTCCGAACGGCTGCTGGCCGCCGACGGCGTCGACCATGTCTCGGCGGGGCTGAACGCGGCGAAGGAGCAGACCTTCTACGCCGACACGTTCGGCTCGTCGATCACCCAGCAGCGAGTGCGAGTGTTGCCGACGCTGGAGGCTGTGGCCGTCGACGCCGCGGCCGGAACGTTCGAAACGATGCGCACGCTGGCACCGCCGACTGCGCAAGGCTGGGAAGCGGTCGCCGGCGACGAGGTGTGGAACTGGTCCGAGGAGCTAGCCCAGCTGCCGTCGCTGCTCACCGAGAAGGCCAAGGCGCCGAGTGTGACGGCCGGGCCGATCGATCTGGTGATCGACCCGTCCAACCTGTGGCTGACCATCCACGAATCAATCGGGCACGCCACCGAATACGACCGCGCCATCGGCTACGAGGCCGCCTACGCGGGGACCTCCTTCGCGACACCGGACAAGCTGGGCACCATGCGATACGGATCGCCGGTGATGAACGTCACCGCTGACCGAACCGTCGAATTCGGTTTGGCCACTGTTGGTTTCGACGATGAGGGCGTCCGCGCCCAGAGTTGGGACCTGGTGCGCGACGGGCTCTTCGTCGGCTATCAGCTGGACCGGGTGTTCGCCCCGCGCCTGGGGGTGGCGCGGTCCAACGGCTGCTCGTACGCCGATTCGCCGCACCACGTGCCGATCCAGCGGATGGCGAACGTCTCGCTGCAGCCCGGGACCGACAACCTGGGCACCGACGACTTGATCGGCCGCGTCGAGGACGGCATCTACGTCGTCGGCGACAAATCCTGGTCAATCGATATGCAGCGCTACAACTTCCAGTTCACCGGGCAGCGATTCTTCCGGATCCGCAACGGCAGGCTGGACGGCCAGTTGCGCGATGTGGCCTATCAGGCCACCACCACGGATTTCTGGGCCTCGATGGAAGCCGTTGGGGGACCGGCGACGTGGCGCCTCGGTGGGGCGTTCAACTGCGGCAAGGCGCAACCGGGCCAGGTGGCCGCTGTGAGTCACGGCTGCCCGTCGGCGTTGTTCCGTGGTGTCAACGTGCTCAACACGCGCGCCGAGGCGGGGCGGTAGTCGGTGATCGGCGCACAGCAGGTCGTGGATAGCGCGCTGGCCGAGGCCGCCCGGTTGGGCAAGGCCGACGAGACCATTGTGCTGGTCACCGATCGGGCCGACGCGGCACTGCGTTGGGCCGGCAATTCGATGACCACCAACGGCGAATCGGTGAGCCGCCACACGACCGTGATTTCAATTGTCCGCCAAGGCGATAACGCTCAGGTCGGTTCGGTGCGCTCGGCCGAGGTGGATCCGTCGATAATCGCCGAACTCGTTGCGGCGTCTCAGGATGCGGCGCTGTCGGCGACAGAAGCCAGAGACAGCGCGCCGCCGTTATCGGGTACAGGTGTGCCTGACGACTGGGACGCGCCTGTGCCGAGTACCAGCGCAGAAGTGTTTCTCGGGCTGGCCGGCAGCTTGGCTGCGCGCGGGTTTCGAGGCCCTGATCAGCTGTACGGATACGCACGGCACATCGTGGAGACGACGTTCGTCGCCACGTCGAACGGGCTGCGGAGGCGCTTCACGCAGCCGACGGGTTCGGTGGAGATCAATGCCAAGCGCGACGGCGCCAGTGCGTGGGTCGGCACCAGCACGCCCGACTTCGTCGACGTACCAGTCGATTCGATGCTCGAGCAGCTTTCGGCGCGGCTGGGGTGGGCACGTCGCAGTGTCGATTTGCCTGCAGGGCGATACGAGACGATCATGCCGCCGTCGACGGTGGCGGACATGATGATCTACCTGAGTTGGATGATGGAGGGCCGGGGTGCGCATGAGGGTCGGACGGCGCTGTCGGCGCCGGGCGGCGGGACGCGGGTGGGTGAGAAGCTCACCGATCTGCCGTTGACGCTGTACTCCGACCCAGCCGCGCAATCCCTGGCATGTACCCCATTCGTGGCGGTGCCGAGTTCGTCGGAGCGGATGTCGATTTTCGATAACGGCATGGACATCGATCGGGTGGACTGGATCCGTGACGGCACCATCAATGCGCTCGCCTATCCGCGGGCTGCGGCCGCGGAGTTCGACGAGCCCGTGGCGGTGCCGGCTGACAACCTGCTGATGACCGGCGGCACGGCGAGCCTGGCCGACATGATCGCGAGCACCGAGCGGGGTCTGCTGCTGACGACGCTGTGGTACATCCGCACGGTCGACCCGGCCGTGCTGCTGCTGACCGGACTGACGCGCGACGGCGTCTACCTGGTCGAAGACGGCCAGGTGAGCGCGGCCGTCAACAACTTCCGGTTCAACGAAAGCCCGCTCGATCTGCTGCGCCGGGCCACCGAGGCGGGCCGCAGCGATGTCACGCTGCCGCGCGAGTGGGGTGATTGGGCGACCCGCGCGGCGATGCCGACGCTGCGGATCCCGGACTTTCACATGTCGTCGGTGAGCCAGGCGCAATAATCCTTGCGTGGGTGATCAGATACTGGCAGAGCAGCTGGCCGGGCTGGTGGCGTTGTCGTCGGGCGACGGGCGCATGGACACGCTGATCCGGCTGACGTGCGGCAGGGCGCTGTTGCTGCCGCCGCTGCCGATGGAGGTCGACCTGCTCGACGGGACCTCCGAGCGCGAGGCTGTGGTGGCGGCGTTCGCCGAGCAGTTCGCCGTCGACGTGTCCGGGATTGGCGACAACCAGCGAAAGCAACTGGTTTCGACGTTGGGGGACAACGCGTTTCGGACCGTGGTGGCGATATTCATCGCCGACTACGTTCCGCGAGTGTGGGCGGGGTTCGAGGCGCTCGATATGGGCAGGCCGGGCGACGTCCAAGACGTCGCGTGGGATCACGACACCGACCCGATCGGTGCGCTGCTGAATGGGTTCGTGCCGGCGGTGGCTCGCATGCGGGAATTGGACCCGGTCACGACGGAGATCGTCCGGCTGCGGGGCGCGTCGCAGCACAACTGCCGGTTGTGCAAGTCGCTGCGGGAGGGGCACGCTCTGGACGCCGGAGGTTCGGAGAGCCTGTACGAGCAGATCGAGCGCTACGAAGACGCGGACAGTCTGACGGATGCGCATAAGGCGGCGCTGCGGTACGCCGACGCGTTGATCTGGTCGCCGGCCAACATCACTTCGGACGTGGCGGCCGGTGTGCGCAAACACTTTTCGGGAGATGAGGCCGTCGAGCTGACGTTGGACATCATGCGCAACGCGTGCAACAAGATCGCCGTGTCGCTGGCTGCTGATGCGCCCAGGGTGGAGCACGGCACCGAGAGGTATGAGATCGATGCGGATGGGCAGACGGTCTACGCCTGAGTGGTGATGATGCTTGCTGCGCGGGAGTTCACGGCGTACGGCCCGTCGTATTGGGGCGCGATCGCGGTGTTCG
>NZ_DASSCY010000350.1:0-29535 GCF_035697385.1 Mycobacterium sp.
CGGTCGGCGGCGGCGGAATGGTCGGCACTTGCGAGCCCGCAACGGGTCGCACGTATCCGCGGTCGACCAACACGGTGGGGCCGCCATCGACGGCGAACGGCACCAGCACCTCGAACGCGGGTTCGCCGTCGATCACCCGCAGCCGCGCAAGTACCTGGGCTTCGGGCAGGTAGCGCCCGGTGGCGGTGACCTGCCGCCACTGCTCGTCGGGTGCCGACGAATCCTGTTGCGGCAGAAGAGTTGTCACCGGCACCGGCTCGGCAGTCAACGAGTGCGAAATCTGAGCGTTCTCCCGCGACGTCTTGGTGTTCTTGCCGAGCTGCCATGGTGCAAGCACGGTGAAACACAGGTAGGCGAACGCGATGACCACCACGAACAGGGCCAGCCACGCCGGCCGCAGCAGAAAGGCCCAACGTCTCATCAGCTTGCGATGCCCCTGTCTGCAAGCTGCTCGTCCACCCAATCGTGCAGCCCGGGCAACGCGGCGTCGATCACCGCGAAGACATCCTCGAAGTCGTCGTGGGTGCCGTAGTACGGATCCTCGACGTCGAGCGCATGCGCACCCGAGCGCGGATCGAACGACCGCAGCATCCGGATCCGGTCGGACGGCACCCCCATCTCCTGAAGCATCCGTTGGTGATTGCGCCCCAGCGCAACCACCAAGTCGGCCGACAGGTGGTCGTCACCGATCTGTGCGGCGCAGTGGGCGGTGGGGTAGCCGTGCTCACGCAGCACATGGCTGGCCCGGTGGTCGGCCGCATCGCCGGCGTGCCAGCCTCCGGTTCCCGCGCTGGTTACCCGAACCGCACCGGACAAGCCGCGCTTGTCGATCTGGTGGGCGAACATCTTCTCCGCCATCGGCGAGCGGCAGATGTTGCCAGAACAGATGAACGTGACATGCAGCGGCTCAGACACCGAGCACCTCACGCAGGTCGTCGACGGTACAGACGTGCGTCAGAGCGATATCAGCGTCGGGCTCGTCGAAATCGCCACGCCCGTAGCCCCAGCCAACCACGACAGTGTCGATGCCGTGCTCGGCGGCGCCTTCGACGTCATGCGACCTGTCGCCGACCATCAACACCCGGTCGGGCAATGGCTGCAGCTGGGCCAGCGCATGCGCGACCACGTCGGCCTTGACCGCGCGCGAGCCGTCGATGCTGGCGCCGGCGATGACCTCGAAGTGCCCGTCCAGACCGAAATGCGCGAGGATCCGCTGGGCCGTCGGCTCCGCCTTTGACGTCGCAACCGCCAGCCGGACGCCAGCGGCGCGCAGATCGGCGAGCAGTGCGGGGATGCCGTCGAACAGCTCGTTGATTGCCCAGCCGCGCGTGGTGTAGTCCGCCCGGTAGGCGGCGATCGCCGCGTCGACATCCTCACCGAGGCCCATCTCGCGCAACGTGTGGTGCATCGGCGGGCCCACGATCCGGCTGGCCAAGTCGCCGTCGGGCACGACTGCGCCGACTGCGCCGAGCGCATGGCGGAAGCTGGACACGATCCCCTGCGCCGAGTCGGTCAGGGTGCCGTCCAGATCGAAGATCACCAGCTGCGGGCTTGGATGCACGCCTCCATTGTCCCCGACGTGCGTGGTCGTCGCGCTGCCCGGTCGGCGCACTAGGGTCGTGATGTGGCAGTTCTCCCGCGTACGGCCGCGCGTTACCACGGCGATGTGGCTGCGCGCCCCGGCATGCTGGACTTCGCCGTCAACGTCCGCGCAGCGCACCCGCCCTCCTGGCTGGTCGACCGGCTCGTCGCGCGGATGACCGAGCTCGGCCGATACCCCAGCGCGACGGATGAGCAGCGCGCGGTCGGCGCCGTCGCTGCCAGGCACGGGCGTCGTGCCGACGAGGTGGTGCTGCTGGCAGGCGCCGCTGAAGGGTTCGCGCTGCTGCCCAACCTGCGGCCCCGGATGGCCGCGCTCATCGCGCCGTCGTTCACCGAACCGGAGGCGGCGCTGGCCGCGGCCGGTGTGCCGCTGGCGCACGTCGTGCTGTCGCCGCCGTTCGGCCTTGACGGCGCGGTCGTGCCCGATGAGGCCGATCTCGTCGTCGTCGGGAATCCGACCAACCCGACGTCGGTGCTGCACACGCGCGAGCAGATCCTGGCCCTGCGCAGGCCCGGCCGTGTCGTGGTGGTGGACGAGGCGTTCGCCGATGCGATTCCTGGTGAAGGGGAATCGCTGGCGGCTGACACTCTGCCCGACGTGGTGGTGATGCGTAGCCTGACCAAGACGTGGGCGCTGGCCGGGCTGCGAGTCGGCTACGCGCTGGGCGCGGCTGATGTGCTGACCCGGTTGACGGCTACGCGGCCGCACTGGCCGCTTGGCACGCTGCAGTTGGAGGCGATCACCGCGTGCAGCGCGCCCGAGGCCGTCGCCGAAGCCGAGAACGGTGCGCGACGGCTGGCGATGTTGCGTGCTGAGATGGTGGCCGCTTTGACGGGTATCGGACTTGACGTGGTGGACGGCCGCGCGCCGTTTGTCCTGTTCGCTGTGCCGGATGCCGAACTGATGCGAAAACACCTGGACCGCAAGGGTATTGCGGTGCGTCGTTGCGACACGTTCGTGGGCCTCGACGGTGAGTACCTGCGCGTCGCGGTGCGTCCTGAGTGGCCGGTGCTGGTGGACGCGATCGGCGAGGTTCTACGGTGAGCGCGCGGTTGTCCGACATCCTCGAGGTGCTCGACGCGGCCTATCCGCCGGGGCTGGCGCAGGACTGGGATTCGGTGGGTTTGGTGTGCGGCGACCCCTCCGAGCCCGTCGAAACGGTGACGGTCGCGGTCGACGCCACCGCCGCCGTCGTCGCCGAAGTGCCCGAGCGCGGGCTGCTGGTGGCACATCACCCGCTGCTGCTGCGCGGGGTTGACACCGTCGCCGCCAGCACCGCCAAGGGCGCGCTGATACACCAGATGATCCGGACGGGCCGTGCGTTGTTCACTGCGCACACCAACGCAGACGCGGCGGCTCCCGGGGTGTCGGATGCGCTGGCCGATGCGCTTGGGCTCACGGTCGAGGAGGTGCTAGCACCGATCTCGGTTGGGCCGGACCTCGACAAGTGGGTGGTCTTCGTGCCTGCCGAGAACGCCGAGCCCATACGGGAATCGATGTTCGCCGCAGGCGGCGGTCACATCGGTGACTACTCACACTGCAGCTGGAGTGTCTCGGGCACCGGGCAGTTTCTGCCGCATGAGGGCGCCACGCCGACGATCGGAAAGGTGGGCGCCGTCGAACGTGTACCCGAGGATCGGGTAGAGGTGATCGCGCCGACCCGGTTGCGGGGCCATGTGCTCGCGGCGTTGCGAGCCGCACATCCGTACGAGGAGCCGGCATTCGACATCTTCGCGCTGGCGCCCGTGCCAGGCGATGTCGGATTGGGCCGGGTTGGATCCCTGCCGAGGCCTGAGACGTTGTCGGCCTTCGTATCCCGGGTACACGATGCGCTGCCAGGCACCTCATGGGGAGTCAGGGCGTCGGGCGAGTCAGACGCGAATGTGTCGCGGGTTGCGGTGTGCGGCGGCGCGGGCGACTCGCTACTAAACGCCGTCGCGGTGGCCGGAGTGCAGGCCTACGTCACCGCCGACCTGAGACACCATCCCGCCGATGAACACCGGCGGGGGTCGGACGTGGCGCTGGTCGACGTCGCGCACTGGGCCAGTGAGTTCCCGTGGTGTACGCAGGCGGCGGAACTGCTACGTGAACATTTCGGTGAGTCGTTGCCGGTTCGAGTATCGGCGATACGCACCGATCCGTGGAATGTCGAGAGAAACGAAACATGAAAGCTGAAGTAGTACAACAACGTTCGTTGCTCGAGCTGGCGGAGATCGATGCCGAGATGAGCCGCCTCGAGCATCGAGCCAATCACCTGGCCGAGCATCAACAACTCGAAGAGATTCAGGCCAAACACCGGGACTCCAACGACAGGTTGGCCGCGTTGCAGATTGCGATCGAAGACTTGGACGCCCAGGTGGCCAAGTTCGAGTCCGAGATCGACTCGGTCCGCCAGCGCGAGGATCGGGACCGGTCACTGTTGAACGCGGGAACCGTTGACGCCAAACAACTCACCGAGCTGCAGCACGAGCTTGGCACGTTGGAGCGCCGCCAGTCCAGCCTTGAGGACTCGCTGCTGGAGGTGATGGAACGCCGGGAGGAGCTGCAGACCAACCAGGCCGACGAGCTGGCGAAGATCGACGAGCTGCAGAACAAGCGAAGCGATGCGCAAAAGGCCTGCGACGATGCACGTGCCGAAATCGACCAACTCCGCCACCAACACGCCTCGCGGCGTGACGAACTCGTCTCCGAACTCGACGCCGATCTCGTCGCGCTCTATGAGAGGCAGCGGTCCCGGGGCGGCGCAGGGGCAGGCGTGCTGCAGGGCAGGAGGTGCGGGGCGTGCCGGATCGAGATCGACCAGGGCGAGCGGGCGCGGATTGCGGCCGCGGCCGAGGACGAGGTGCTGCGCTGCCCCGAATGCGGTGCAATTCTGTTGCGGGTCAAGGGTGCCGGCCAGTGAAGGTGATCGTCGAGGCGGACGGCGGGTCGCGGGGTAATCCGGGGCCGGCCGGCTTCGGCGCCGTGGTCTGGTCGGCTGACCGCAGCGCCGTCCTCGCCGAGAGCAAGCAGGCGATCGGCCGGGCCACCAACAATGTCGCCGAGTACAGCGGGCTGATCGCGGGTCTGGAGGAGGCGGCGAAGATCGGCGCCTCCGACGTCGAGGTGTTGATGGACTCCAAGCTTGTGGTGGAACAGATGTCGGGCCGCTGGAAGGTCAAGCATCCCGACCTCGTGGCGCTGCATCAGCAGGCGACGGCGCTGTCGACGCGATTCGACCACATCACCTACGCGTGGATCCCGCGGCTAAAGAACAGCCATGCCGATCGGTTGGCCAACGAAGCGATGGACGCCGCCACCGAGGTCGAAACGCCGGCCGAAGCGCCCAAGGCGGCGGAGACAGTGTCCTCCCCGGCTGGGTGGACGGGTGCGCGTGGTGCGCCGACGAGGTTCCTGTTGCTACGGCATGGACAGACCGAGTTGTCAACGCAACGGCGGTATTCGGGCCGCGGGAATCCGGCGCTTACCGACGTCGGTCGCCGCCAGGCCGAGGCCGCCGCGCAGTACTTGGCGACCAGGGGCGGTATCGCCGCGGTGATCACCTCGCCGTTGCAGCGGGCATATGACACTGCGGCGGGGGCGGCCAAGGCGCTCGGGCTCGACGTGACCGTCGACGATGATCTGATCGAGACCGACTTCGGGTCATGGGAAGGACTGACGTTCGGGGAGGCGGCCGAGCGCGATCCGGAGTTGCACCGGCTCTGGTTGCGCAACACCAGCGTGACACCGCCGGAGGGGGAGAGTTTCGACCGCGTCGCCGATCGGGTGCAGCGGGCGAAGGCCCGGATCATCACCGAACACGGCGGCGAGACGGTGCTGGTTGTGTCGCATGTGACGCCGATCAAGACGCTGCTGAGGATTGCGCTCGACGCGGGCCCTGGCATCCTGTACCGGCTGCACCTCGACCTCGCGTCGCTGTCCATCGCTGAGTTCTACCCGGACGGGGCGGCGTCGGTGCGACTGGTGAATCAGACGGCGTACCTGTAGTCAGGCGTGCAAGTGCAGCCGCTCGCCGTGCGGTCCGAAGATCGCGAGCGCCTCGACCGGCCCGTCGACCGCGCCGAACCAGTGCGGTGTCCACGTCGAGAACTCCACGGCCTCACCGGATTTGATGATGAAGTCGCGCTCACCGAGGATCAGACGCATCTGACCGGAAAGCACGTACATCCAGTCGTGGCCCTCGTGCACCGGCAATTCCGTTGGTGGCGTACGGCGCCGGGCGCTCACCCGGATCTTGAACGCGTGCAGCCCACCCGCGGGTCCCTGGCGCGTCAACGGCCAGTAGGTGACGTGGTGCGACGTATGTGAGCTGCCCTTCACCCGCGGATCCTCCGCTTCCGGAGTTCGCAACAACTCGTCGGTGGTGACCGAAAGCGCCGCGGCCAATCGGGGGAGATGATCCAGCGCCAGACGTCGCTTGCCCGATTCCAGCCGGCTCAGCGTCGAGACGTCGATGTTGGACCGGCTTGCGACATCTTCCAACGTCAGGCCGTGCTGCATGCGCAACTCACGCAGTCGCCTGCGGACACGGAGGTCCACGCCGTCCTCAGTTTTTGCCTGCATGGCAAACCAGCTTGGCAGCAATGCGATCGGCCTGCAAGCTCGTGTCATGAACGTTGTGTGGGATTGCATCATCGTTGGTGGCGGTGCCGCGGGGCAGAGCGCCGGTTTGGTGCTCGGTCGGGCGAGGCGGCGCACGCTGCTCATCGACGCGGGAAATCAAAGCAACCTTGCCGCGCACGGCATCGGCGGCCTACTGGGCCACGACGGCCGTCCACCGGCCGAGCTGTACGCAATGGGCAGACAGGAATTAGCGGCGTATCCCAGCGTCGAGGTGCGGACCGGTGAAGTGGTGTCGGGGCAGCGGGCCGACGGCGGATTCGTCCTGGAACTGGCCGACGGTCGGCGCGAACCCACGAGGCGGGTGCTGCTGGCCGCGGGCATGGAGTACCGGCTGCCCTCGCTGCCGGGCCTTGCCGAGCTATGGGGCGGGGCGGTGTTTCACTGTCCGTTCTGCCACGGTTGGGAGGTGCGGGATAGGCCGTTGGCGGTGTTGGCGCGCGGTGAGATGGCAGTGCACAAGGCGTTGCTCTTGAGCGATTGGAGCGACGACGTCGTGCTGCTGACCGATGGTCCGGCGGATCTGAGTGCCGAAAACCGCGCGCGGTTGGCCTCGGCCGGTGTCAGGGTCGAGGAGCGTCCGGTGCGCGAACTCGTCGCGCAGAACGGTGAACTGGCGGCCGTCGAGTTCACCGACGGGACTCGTCTGGCACGCGACGGGTTGTTGGTCGCTGCCACGCTGCATCAGCGGTCGCGGCTGGCCGAGCAGCTGGGTGCGGGATTCGCCCCTCCGACGCCGCTGGGGCAGGAGTCTCTCGATGTCGATGCGCTGTGGCGCACCACCGTGCCAGGAGTGTTCGCCGCTGGCGACGTGAGCGCGCAGATGCCGCAGGTGGCAGGCGCGATCGCGGCGGGTTCGCAGGCCGCGGCCGCCGTGGTGCAGAGTCTGCTGGCAGACGACTACGGTCTGCCATCGCAACAATGGAGGGACGATGTCAAAGTCTGAGGCCCGACAGGTTTGGGAAGAGCATTACTCCGAACGCGACCGCGTATGGAGTGGACATGTCAACGTGCGATTGGCGGAGGTGGCGGAAGCGCTGCCGCCGGGCAGAGCGCTGGATCTCGGCTGCGGTGAAGGCGGCGATGCGATGTGGTTGGCCGAACGTGGTTGGCATGTGACGGCGGTCGACATCTCGCAGACCGCGCTGGACAGGGCCGCCGCCGATGCGCGGGATCGCAATCTGTTGGAGCGCATCGACTTCCAGCGACACGATCTGCCGCATACCTTTCCGGCGGGAACCTACGATCTGGTGTCGGCGCAGTTCCTGCATTCCATGGTCGAGCTAGACCGTCCGCGGCTGCTGCGTCTTGCCGCAGACACCGTCGCACCGGGTGGGATCCTGCTGATCGTCGACCACGGCGGGCCACCACCGTGGGCGTCGAAGCTGCACCATCACCACGAGTTCCCCAGCGCCGACGAGGTCGTCGATTCGCTGAACCTCGATGCGGGCGAGTGGGAACGGGTTCGGATGGAAGCCGTTGAGCGGGAAGCGACGGGACCGGACGGCCAGGTCGGCATGCTCATCGACAACGTGATCATTATGAGTCGGCGGTGAGTTGCGCGCTCTTCCACTTCTGGTAGCGGTCGGGCAGGCACCGTGCACAGGGCCGGTAGCCGGCGGCGATAGCTGCTGCTTCGTCGGCGAAGAACACCCGCTGCTTGACGTAGCCGCCGCGTTCGATCGCCCGCAGCGCCGTCGGGCAATCCAGTCGACCGTAGATCCGTGTTGCGCGATGGCCGCCGAGGGTTCCCCACTTGCTGTTGTGTTTCACGCGGCGTCGTGGAACACCAGGCCGAGCGTGTATCGCTCACCGGAGCGGACCGCCGAAACGCCGTGCCGGACCGGCGCTGCCGACCAGCCCCGGGTTGACTCGACGGGTCGTTCCCGCGTGGTGAAGACGAACCCGTGGCCGTGCGGAAGCAGTGTTGCGGTGCCGCGCGACTGCGCGCGCGGGCGCTGTTCGACAAGCAGAAACTCACCGCCGGTGTGATCCACTCCAGGCTCGCTCAGGTTGACGACGACCTGCACCGGAAAGACCAAGTCCCCGTAGAGGTCTCGATGCAGAGCGTTCCAGTCGCCCTCGCCGTACTTGAGCAGAATGGCGGTCGACTTGGACTGCCCGGCCTGGTGGCACATGTCGAGCCATTTGTCGAGAGTGTCGGGCCACGGCGCCTTTCGGCCGAGTTTCGTCCACCAATCCCGCGCGATCGGAAGTAGTCGCGGATAGAGGGCTTGCTTGAGCTGCTCGATCGGCTCGGGATAGGGCTGTTCGAAGTACCGGTATTCGCCCTCGCCGAACCGATATCTGCGCATGTCGATGGTCGAGCGGAAGAGGTGGTCGTCCGGATAGAGCTTTCGTAGGGCGTCCGTCTCGGTCTTGGTGAGCAACTGGGGCAACAGCGCACCGCCGAAGTCGTTGACTTCAGCGGTGATTGCATCCCAGTCGCCCGCGTCGACCCGTTTCTGCCATTTCGTCGGTGCCATCAGAACAACCTCGCCGCTCGGATCTCGGCCGGCTCTTCGAGTTCGAGCAGGAATTGCTTGCGTTCCAGCCCGCCGGCGTACCCGGTCAGTTGGCCATTCTTGCCGACCACGCGGTGGCACGGAACGACGATGCTCAACGGGTTTCGCCCGACGGCTTGGCCGACATCTTGTGCGGTGGTTCCGTCGTCCAGGACAGCCGCGAGTTCGCCGTAGGTGACGGTCTCGCCGTAGGGGATGGTGGTCAGCAGAGCCCACACGCGCCGCTGTGTTTCGCCGGCGTGCAGGCTGATCGGCAGGTCGAAGTCGGCTCGCTCGCCGGCTAGGTAGTCGGTCAGCTGAATGCGTGCGCGCGCGAGCAAGTCGTCGGTTTCCGCGTCGACCCGTGGCCCGAAGGTGTCCGCAGCAGGGCGATACCAGTGATGCCGGAAGTACACGCCGGTCAGCGTGTCATCGTCGGCGACCAGGGTGAGCTCGCCGAGCGCGCTGTCGATAACCGCATGTCGAACGTTCATCAATCTCCCTTTCCTCACCTTGTAGACGATGCGGGGGACCGGTGCGTGAGATCTGTCGTAGGGGCGATTTAGCATCGAATGTATGTTCGATATCGCGGAGCTGACGGCGGTGGATCTCCATGCCGACGAGGCTGTGTTGATCGAGCAGATCGCCTGGTTCGAGCGGCTCAAGTCGGCTGCTGCGACAGGTCAGGCCCGGGCCACAGCTGCCCTGGATGAGAAACGTCGGGCCGACGAGACCGCGGCCGGTATACCGAAGGCAAAGCGGGGCCGGGGACTGGCCAGTGAGGTGGCGCTGGCGCGCCGCGATTCGCCGGCACGCGGTGGTCGACACTTGGGGTTCGCCAAAGCGTTGGTTCATGAGATGCCGTATACGTTGGCCGCGCTGGAGTCTGGAGCGCTTTCGGAGTGGCGGGCGACGTTGATTGTGCGGGAGTCGGCGTGTCTGGATGTTGCGGATCGGCGGGCGTTGGATGCCGAACTGTGCGCGGACGTGAGCACGCTCGAGGGCATGGGGGATAAGCGGATCATCGCGGCGGCCAAGGAGATCGCCTACCGTTTGGACGCGCAAGCCGTGGTGGATCGCGCGGCCAAGGCCGAGGCCGACCGCACGGTGACGATTCGCCCGGCCCCGGATTGCATGGCCTATGTGACCGTGCTGTTGCCGGTCGCCCGGGGTGTCGGCGTGTATGCGGCGCTCAAGCGTGCGGCCGACACGACCTTCGATGACCGATCCGGCGGGCAGGTGATGGCCGACACGTTGGCGGAGCGTGTCACGGGACGGCCCGCGGAGGCGCCGGAGCCGGTGGCGGTGAATCTGGTGATCTCGGATGCGGCGCTGCTCGGTGATGACAACGCCGCGGTGATCGTGGATGGGTATGGACCGATTCCGGCAAATGTCGCGCGTGGACTGGTCAGTGGGGCGGTGACAGATGAGCGGTCGAAGGCGACGTTGCGGCTGCTGTACCGGCATCCGAAGAGCGGCGCGTTGGTGGGGATGGAGTCGCGGTCGCGGCTGTTTCCACGCGGCTTGGCCAAGTTCATCGGCTTGCGCGATCAAACCTGTCGCACCCCGTACTGTGACGCGCCGATCCGGCATCGCGATCATGCCCAACCCCGCAACCGAGGCGGGCCGACCGGCGCCGCCAATGGGTTGGGCATGTGCGAGCGATGCAATTACGACAAGGAATCACCGGGTTGGCGCGTGACCGCGGGTGAGGAAAACCATGTGCACACAGCCGAATTCGCTACGCCGACGGGTGCGCGTTATCGATCCACGGCTCCGCGACTACCCGGGACGCCCTTGATCACGGTCAGCGAGGTCGAGGTCAGGATCGGCATCGCCATGACTGACTGGCACGCTGCGTAGCGCCCATGAGATCACGGTCAGCGCAAGTAACGCTGTCGGGGCGACGATCTCGCCGACACCGTCTCCGACGATGAGGTGTGAAGCGACAGCCGAGGCGTAATTGATGACGGCGCCTGCGTAGGCCCATTCCTTCACGCGCGGGAAATGGGGCAGGAGCAGTACGGCAGCGCCGGGGATCTTCCAGACGCCCATGATCGTCAGCAGGTAGGCCGGATAGCCGAGGTGCTCGACGACATCGCGGACATAGTCGATGCGCGCCAGATCCCACAAGCCGCCGAGGGCGAGTTCCGCCGCGACGGACACGGTCGCCACCCAATAGACAATGGCGCGGCCCCGACTGAAAGGCCTTGCCGGCAGGCGCAAATCGCGACGCGAAGGAGGCCGCAGCGCCCACGAAGCCGCGGTGAGAGCGAGGAAGAACACTGAGCCCACCAGTGTTCGGACATCGTCGCCGACCCATATGTGCGACGCCGCGGCACCGGTGTAGTTGAAGACAAGTCCCGCATACGCCCACTCCTTGAGTCGGGGAAGTCTCGGGGCAAGCAGAACGAGGCCCGCCGACACGTACCAGACACCCAGAATCGCCATGAAATAGCGGGGATAACCCAAATGGATCGCGGTATCGAGAAACGGGAAGTACTTTAGCTGGCCCAATATGCCGCCGAGCACGCATTCTGTCGCCAGAACCGCCGTCGTGGTCCAGTACGCAGCAGTTCTTGCTCGGGTGGGCGCAAGCGTTGTCATGAGTTCATGACGAAACGGATCGGCACAATATGACCGCTACGGCTGCGGCTGGTGCTCAACTCCGGGTGTCCATGGACGCCAGCGCGGTAGCCACGCGTGCACGTTGCGCCGATACGTTTCGTATTCGCCGTCGTATTCACGAACCAGGGTGGGCTCCTCGTACCACCTGACGAACGACGCCGTGAGGAGCCAGAACGCCGCCGCGCACAACAGGAGCCACCAGCTGCCGAACAACAACGCCTGGCCCACAAGCGCGGTGATCAGTCCGGCGTACATCGGATTACGGACATAGCGATTGAACCCGGTGACCACCAGGCGCTGCGTCGGTGCAATCGGCATGGGCGTGCCGCCCGCCTTGACGAACTGGACAAAGGCATGCACCGGTGGGATGAGACCCACCGCAATCAGCACGACGCCGATGATGATCTGCCATACCGGCGTGGATTCGGCTATCTCCCAACGGGTTATCAGCCATGGGATGAGGCCGACCACCGTGCCAGGAGCCACCACAAAGAATGCCGCGGAAGCAATCGCGGCCCGTGACTTGCGCATGATCTATCTCCCTTCGCTGCCCGGATCCTTCGACGTGCCGACGGCACGCAGGAATGCGGCGGTGAACTCCGTGCAGGTCTGGTCCAAGCTGACCTCTTCCGGCAATGCCGGTCGCATCAGAACGTGGGCGAGCATTGGACCCAGAAGCTGTTGCAGCAGTAGTGGTATCGGTATGTCGCGAATGCGGCCGGCTTCCACATGGGTCGTCAGCCAGCCGCCGACTGAGGCCAGCACACGAGGGAAATACCGGGCGAAGATCCGCGTGCCGATGCCGTGTGGGTTTCCCAGCACGTCCGACAGCATCGCGATGGCCACGCGGGGTTCACTGGTAAGCGCGGCGGCGATCGTGCGATAGAGCTCCGCCACGGTTTCCTCCAGGCTTGCGGAGGGGTCGGCGCTGATGCGTAGCACGTCGTGGAACGGGCTGTAGTGCTCGTAGATGGCGGCGAACAATTCGTCGCGAGTGCCGAAGACGGAGTAGAGACTGTGCACCGAACAGTCGGCGGTCTCGGCGACGGAATCCAAGGTCACGTTCGCCAGCCCGCGTTCGCCGACGAGCCGGGCTCCCGCCTCGATCGCGCGGACCCTCACGGGCTGGCCGCCGGGATCGATCCCGGCGGCCCGCACCGCCTCGTCCAACGCCTGCCGCGAGCCGTTGAGGCGACGCACCAAGGTGCTGCGTGACACGCCGGCCGCCTGGGCGATCGTCTTCAGTGGCACGTCGGCGACGTCCTTGCCGGACTGCTCGGCGGCCTGAACCGCCGCTGCGACCAGATCGGCTAATTCACCAGCCGATGACATGCTACTCAAGGTAACATGTATCAGAGTGTCAAGCTAGGCCGCCGGTCATCCCGCCCACGACGACACGTCGGCCAACTGGGTGAGTCGCACGCTGTTGCCCGACGGGTCCCGAAATCCGCAATCGATGCCGTAAGGCATCTGATGCGGTTCCTCGGTGAATTCGACGCCGCGGGCCTTCATCTCTTCGTAGCTGGCTTGGCAGTCCTCGGTGGTGAGAAAGACCGTGCCCGCGAAGCCCTTCGCGGTGAGGTCAAGTACCTGCTTCTGGGTGGGCTCGTCCATCACCGGAGGGCCAGGCACTGCCATCAGCACGATCGACACATCGTCCTGGCCGCGCGGACCGACAGTCAGCCAGCGGAAGGTGCTGTCGAGGTCGGGCAGCGAAACATCTTGGCGCACTTCCATACCGACTTTTTCGGTCCAGTATTTCAGTGCCACTTCTTGGTCGTGTACCCACAGGTGGGCGCTTGCGATTTTGATCATGGGCACGACGCTACGGTCGGTCGCCTCGGCCCGTCTTCTCCCCGTGTGCTGTCTTGCGGACCCGGCTGTCGGCGGGGGGCCGCGTGTCCCGCCGAAGGATGCAGCTCGGCACCCGGGCATGCATCGAGGCCGGCGGCAGGCTGGCTCGATACGCCGCCGGCGGGAGCCCGTACACCCTGGCGAAGCTCGTCGTGAATGACCCGACGCTCTGCAGGCCGACCATCACGCAGATATCGGCGACCGAGCGGTCGGTGTAGCGCAACAGCGCCGCGGCGCGCTCGAGCCGGCGGGTCTGCAGATACGAGCGTGGCGACTCGCCGAACGTGCGGGTGAACATCCGGCTGAAGTGGGCCCGCGATAGCCCGGCCGCGGCGGCCAGGTCGTCGACCGTGATTGCCTCGGCGTAGCGGGCGTCGACCAGATCCTTGGCCCGCAGCAGATAACGGGCTGGGGGAACCTGCGGCATGCCTCAAGTATTGTTGATCAAGCGGATGAGTTGGCTGGGCGGCCGCGGATCGTCGAAAGGTGATTCGAGGAAAGTCCGGACTTCACAGGGCAGGGTGATTGCTAACGGCAATCCGAGGTGACTCGCGGGAAAGTGCCACAGAAAACAGACCGCCACCTTCGCGGTGGTAAGGGTGAAACGGTGCGGTAAGAGCGCACCAGCATTCCGGGTGACCGGAGTGGCTAGGCAAACCCCACCCGAAGCAAGGCCAAGAAGACCGCACCTGGTGCGGTCGCGCAGGCGTCCGAGGGCTGCTCGCCCGAGCCTGCGGGTAGGCCGCTCGAGGCACCCGGCAACGGTGTGTCCAGATGGATGGTCGCCGCCTCGTCGCCGTGATATTCGCGGTGGGGAGGGACAGAATCCGGCTTACAGGCCAACTCATCCGCCCTTCGGGCCTACTGCGCCTTGCGCACCGCCTTGTCCAATTGTTTGAGCGCATCGCCAACCTGCTCGCGTGAGCGCTGCGCCACGTCGTCCTCCCGCGCATAAAGCAGGCCGTACGTGAAGGTGTCCTCGCCTGCGGCCTGCGCAGCCTCGGCCTGCTGGCTCAGATGAGTGCGGCTGACCACGCTGTCTTGATGGTCACCCAACAACGTCTGGATCGTCTTCGCGCGATCGGCCACCTTGCCCTCGCCCGTCGCCGCAGCTGTGTAGCGAAGTCGCTTGGCGCCCTTGCGAATTCGATGCAACGCCTCGTCGCGGTCGTGCGCAGGCGCCTCCTTCGCACGCTTGGCCGCCTTACGGATCCGCTTGTAGGCCGAGTCGAGGGTGACCGCCGTGGGCTCTTCGCCCGCCTGCGTCGGCGGCGGTTCGGCCGCCACCAGACCCTCGAGCGCATCGAGCAACCGGAAGTAGCGCTGCGTGCGCATCGCGACAAGCGATCGGCGTAGCCCAGAGGCGTATCGCCGCTTCGCACCGTCGACGAGCCGCTCCCGCACCGGCCCACGCACCAGCTCCTCGGGCAGCTCGTCGAGCGCCCGTTCGTAACGCTCGGCTAGCACCTCGGCGTCGCGAGCCACCCCGAGCACACTGGCCAGCTGCCTCAACTCGTCGAGGATCCACGCGTCGTCGGAGAGCCCGAACGCCCCTTCCGAGGATTGCAACAGACTGCGGATTTTCCGTGTGGTGACCCGCATCTGGTGCACCGAGTCGTAGACGTCCGCCCGTACCGCGCGGTCCCACACCAGCAGTTGCTCGACCTGCTCGGCCACCGCGCGGTGCACCGGGTCGACGGGACGCGAAGTCGCTTCGGGCTCGGGCGCACCCGCCGCGGCGAGGACGCGCGCAAGTTTGGAGCCATGACCCGCAGGCGCCGCTCCGGCATCCAACAGCCGGTTCGTCAACCGCTCCAACAAATCGCGGTCACCGCCGCCGGCCAGCTCCAGCTCCCACTCCCGCCACTGCTGCTCGGGCCCATCGGGATCGGCCTGAGCCGTCACCTGGTCGTCGCAGAACTCCGCGAGCGCAACGCCGTCGGGCCCGTACAACATGTCGACGGTGCGCTTGGTGGCGATCCTGGCAACAGGGCTCAGCGTTCGGTCGCGCACGATGGCCAACACGACGTCGAGCAACGCCTCCGGCACGGCATCGACGGCCTCGCCGTTATCGAGTGGTGCGCGCACTTCGGTCCGCTCATCCGGTCCGGCAGGCAATTTGAGGTGCCACCCGGCATCGGGGCCGCCGGTGCGCCTGCGCAGCGTGACGTGATGGGCTGCCAGGTCGTGGTTCGGTGTGTCGAAGTAGACAGCGTCGAGTTGCTGCGACGGCGACCGCTCTACTCGCGCCACCGACGCCAGCCCCTCGAACGACGGGGACACGGTGGAGTCGACCACCTCGAACTTGCGCTCGACCTCCTTGTACCTGGAGGTTCCGGGCGTACTCGGAGCCATTTTCACCTTCAGTTGCAAGCCGCGGCTTTTCCGTTGTCGGACGCCTCAGCGTGCCATATCGAGGTGAACCGTCAGCTCGCGCGCTGGAACTCGCCTGCCTGATCCCACGCCTGCCGTTCGGCGGCGAACGCCACCGCCTGCTGCTTGCGGAACTCGCTGATGCCTTCGGAGTTGGCGGTCAGAAAGCCTTGGTAATCGGCGAGGGAGAACAGCCCGGCGTCGATGGCCACCTCGCCGCGGCCCGCCGCCATCTCGGCACGCAGGTCGACCAGCTCCTCGGCGCTCACCGGATAGAAGCTGATCCGGTCGAAATACCTCAGTAGCCAAGGTGTTCCGGGCTCGAAGGACCGCGCGCTACCAGGATGGCAGTGATTCCACACCTGCGTCGTCCGACCGACGAACTGATAACCGCCCGGGCCCTCCATGCCGTAGATGCACAGATACGCCCCACCGATGCCGACCGCGTTCTCCGGGGTCCAGGTCCGCGCAGGGTTGTACTTCGTCGTGACAAGGCGATGGCGCGGATCCAGGGGAGTGGCCACGGGCGCACCCAGGTACACATCACCGAGCCCGAGCACCAGATACTGAGCGTCGAACACGATGTCGTGCACCTGCGCGACGTCGTCGAGGCCATTGACGCGGCGAATGAACTCGATGTTCCAAGGGCACCACGGCGCGTCGGCACGAACACCGTGCATGTAGCGCTGGATCGCCTCATGCGTAGCGGGGTCGTCCCACGACAACGGCAGGCGCACCGTGCGGCTCGGCACCACGAGCTGATCCGACGGCGGCAGCTCCTCGTCAAGACGCGCCAGCAGATCGGTGATCTCGGCCATCGAGAGCACCGCGGGGTCGAACTGCACCTGCAGCGAGCGCACACCGGGTGTCAGCTCCGTGATGCCGGGGATGTCCCTGGCCCGCAAATCCTCGTGGAGCACATGCACTCTGGCCCGCATCGCCAGGTCCAGCACCATCGGCCCATACTCGACGAGCACACCGCCGTCGCCGCCGCGGCGCAGCGTCACGTCGGTGCCGTCGGGCGCAGTGAAGCGGTTCAGCACGCCGTCATCGCCGTCGCTGGACGTGGAAATCACCAGCGGGAACGACGCTCGCCGGTCGATGTCGATGGTGCGCAGCGACGGCGCCCTGTCGGCACGCACCGGCACAAACCGCACCGCGTCTCCCGGCGCCATCTGGCCCAGCTTCCACCGGTCGCCGCCGACGACGGTCACGGGACACACGAACCCGCCCAGGCTGGGCCCGTCGGGCCCGAGCAGGATCGGTGTGTCGCCGGTGAAGTCCAAAGTGCCTACGCAGTAAGCGTTGTCGTGAATGTTCGACGGGTGCAGGCCCGCCTCGCCACCGTCGCTGCGCGCCCACTGCGGCTTCGGTCCGACGAGGCGAACCCCGGTCCGATCGGAGTTGAAGTGCACGGTGTAGTCGGTGCCGACCACGGTGTCGATGTCGGCGCGGGTGAAGAACTCCGGTGCGGCGTGCGGTCCCTCGGTGACCGCGACCTCCCAGCGGTGCCCGATGCTCGGCTGCTCATCGATCGCCGCACGCGCAGGCCTGCCGTTCAGCTGGCCGTGATCCGTCCCGGCGGTCAGCACATCGCCGACGCGCAACGGCCTTCCCTGGTGCCCCCCGAATGCGCCGAGAGTGAATGTGGCTGTGCTGCCCAGGTATTCGATCTCGCACAGCCCGCCGGCCACCAGCACGTAGCACCGCATGCCTGGGCCGGTGAGCGTCCCGACGTCGAGGACGCCGCCAAGCGGTACGGTGATCGACTGCCATTGTGCGACCGGGGTGCCGTCCAGCGTCACCACGACGGGTGCTCCCGTCACGCAGACCCGTCCGCCGTCTGGAAAGCTAAGGGCCGGACCAGCTCTCGTGCACTCCAGCCCGGCCGTGCCCTCCGGATTGTCCAGCACGCGGTTGCCGATGCGGAACGACAGATCATCCATCGGCCCGGATGGCGGTACCCCGACATGCCAGTATCCGATGCGACCAGGCCAGTCCTGCACGGTGGTCAGCATGCCGGGCCGCACCACCTCGAAGGTGGTCATCGAGTCGAGATCACCATCCGCACTTCGGTCGGGTTGAATCCGTTGCAGGGGTTGTTGATCTGCGGACAGTTGGAAACCAGCACCATGGTGTCGACGTCGGCGCGCAAGGTGACCGACTTGCCGGGTCCGGACAACCCGTCGACGATGCCCAGCGTTCCATCAGCCTCAACCGGCACATTCATGTAGAAGTTCACGTTGGGGACGATGTCGCGCTTGCCGAGGCCCCACTTGGCGCCCTCGGCCAAAAAGTTTTCCGCACAAGCGTGTTGGTGCACGGTGTGGTGGCCGTACCGGAGCGTGTTGGACTCCTTGGAGCAGGCGCCTGCGATCGTGTCGTGGTTGCCGACGTCGTCGGCGACGATCGTCATCAATGCGGTGCCGTCTTCGGCGCGCAACACCGAACCCGTTGTCAGGAAGATGTTGCGCGCGGCGGCGATCGTTGCCTGCGCGCTGTAGCGGAGCCCGTGATCCACCTGGCTCCCCGAGACGCCGTAGAACAACGTGTCGACGGCCTGGTTGCCCTGCAGGTCGATGATCTGCAGCGTCTGGCCGGCGCGGACGATTGCCGACCACGGGGCGCACGCAGGCACCACCTCGTCCAAGACCGTGGTCGCCTCGACGGTTGTCATTTGGATGACTCGCTGAATTGTGCTGTGGCCCAAGTGCTTTCGGTATTGAATAGCGCCCGCAAGTACTCGGGGTCGTCGTTGACGGGTGTGGTGAGTTCCTCGCCGGCGCGCCAGGCCAGCACGTCGAGGTCGGTCAGTGCCGGGTTGGAATCCAGCGGGTGTGCGGTGTTGACGAGGGCCACGACCAGCGGCAGGTGGATCAACACGTCGATTGCCGCGCCGGGACCGGCCGAACCGGTGAAGTTCAGCGAGCCATCACCCCCGACGCGAACTCCCTTGAACAACGACACCGACGGTCCGACGTCGCGGATGTCGAGGCCGTGCTTGGCGGCCGCGAGCAGCATCTTGGCGCGTCCGGCTCCGGTCATCCCGCACAGCGTGTCGTGGTGCCCGGAGGTGTCGGCCACCACTGTGGCCAGCACCCTGCCCTGATCCGACAGCAGGGGGTGGCCCGCACCGAGGTATGCCTGCCAGGGCACCTTCATGGTGTCGGCCACGTTGAGCCGTTCCCACGGCGCGTCCGCGCGGAACAGCAGGACATGCGCGCATGCACCGCCGTCGGGATCGGACAGCCGAAGCCGCGTTCCCCGTCCGAGCACCTTGGTGGTGTACGAGCCTGCGGGCACCGCCTCGGCCCACACCAGCCGCGACGGCTCGACGTGGGCTGGCGTGCTCGGGATCCGCATCATGGCGCTGCGCAGCTGGGACCGTGCGTGCTCCCTTGCCCCGGCGGTCGACTCGGTGCTCACCTACGACTCCTATTCGATTAACTGTCAGTTGAAAGTTTTGTGGTCGGCCATTCCCCGTGGGTATCGGCGCTGTTACGAGTGCGTAAGAATGAGCCATGCGCAGCGACGGCCGTGGACGCCCGAGGCTGGAGCAATCGCGGCGGCCGGGCAAGACCGCTCGCGAGGAGATCCTCGACGCGGCCGCCGAACTGTTCACGAATCTCGGCTACGCCAGCACGTCGACGCGGCGGATCGCCGACGCGGTCGGGGTACGCCAGGCGTCGCTGTACCACCACTTCGCCACCAAGGACGACATTCTCGACGCGCTGCTGACCGGAACGGTCGACGAGCCCTTGCGCCTGGCCGCCGAACTTCTCGCAGAGCCCGGACCGGCCGCGCCTCGGCTACACACGCTGGTCGTCGGCGATGTCACCCAACTGTGCGCCAGCCGGTGGAATCTCGGCGCGCTTTACCTGCTGCCCGAGCTGCGGCTGGACCGTTTCGAGCAATTCCGGTTGCGGCGTGCGGAGCTTCGCGCCCGCTACCGTGCCCTGGCTGCCGAGGTCATCGTCGAGTGCGACGGGCCTGCCGATGCCGATGACCTGCCATTTCGTCTTGTCGAGTCGGTGATCAACCGTCGATCTGATGACTCCGATTGCCCTGAGGACCAGCCATGGGTGATCGCCGACGGGGCGCTGCGCACGCTGGGCTTCGACGGCGACTTCGACCTACTGCACCGGCAGACCAGCCAACGACTGCGGCCGGTTAAGGTCGGCGTGTGACCGAATACCAGACGATCAAGTTCGAGCAGGCCGGCGCGATCACGCGCATCACCCTCAACCGGCCCGATGCCGCAAACGGCATGAACGACACCATGACTCGTGAACTGGCCGACGCCGCCCGGCGCTGCGACACCGAGGCGACCAAGGTCGTCGTACTCACGGGGTCAGGCCGATTCTTTTGCGCCGGAGGCGATCTCAAGTCGTTTGCGTCGGCACCGAGCCGCGGCCGCTACATCAAGGGCGTCGCCGACGATCTGCACCGTGCGATCTCCACGTTCGCACGGATGGACGCCGTGCTCGTCACCGTGGTCAACGGCGTCGCCGCCGGGGCCGGCTTCTCGGTCGCAGTGACCGGCGACGTCGTGCTGGCGGCAGAGTCCGCGTCGTTCACCATGGCCTACACCCGCGCCGGGCTGAGTCCGGACGGCAGCTCGTCGTACTACCTGCCGCGCCTGGTCGGCATCCGCAAGACCCAAGAGCTGATGCTGACGAACCGCACCTTGTCGGCGCAGGACGCGTTGCAGTGGGGATTGGTCACGGAAGTGGTTGCCGACGCCGAACTCCAAGCCAGAACCGATCAGGTGGTCGACCAAATCGCCGCCACCTCAAGGGAATCCAATGGCGCGGTGAAGGCGCTGCTGCTATCCACGTTCAAGAACGGTATCGAGGAGCAGATGGAACTCGAGGGACGGCTGATCGCCGAACGCGCCGATTCGGCAGACGGACGTGAAGGTGTCGACGCGTTCCTGGCGAAACGCAAGGCCGAGTTTGCCTAGCGGTTAGAAGGAGTGGTCCTCAGCGGGGAACACTCCCGAAGCCACCTCGTCGGCGTACTGCGTTGCGGCGCGGTGCAATTCGGCGCCGACGTCCCCGAAGCGCTTCACGAACTTCGCGGTCTTGCCGCTGGTGAGTCCTGCCATGTCCTGCCACACCAGCACCTGTGCGTCGCAGTTCGGTCCTGCACCGATGCCGATGGTGGGGATGGTCAGCTTGCCGGTGATCTGCGTGGCGAGTTCGGCAGGCACCATCTCCATCACGACGGAGAACGCGCCAGCCTCCTGCACGGCGATCGCGTCATGGATCGTCTGCTCGGCGGCGTCACCGCGGCCCTGGACCCGGAATCCGCCGAGGCTGTTGACGCTCTGCGGGGTGAACCCGATGTGCGCCATCACCGGAATGCCCGCGGCGCTGATCGCGGCGATCTGATCCGCGACGCGCTCGCCGCCTTCCAGCTTTACCGCGTGGGCACCGGTTTCCTTCAGGAACCGGGTCGCGGTGGCCAGCGCCTGCTGCGGGCCCGCCTCGTAGCTGCCGAATGGCATATCGGCCACCACCAGCGCGTGCGGAGCTCCTCGCACGACGCCGCGGACCAGCGGAATCAACTCGTCGATGGTCACCGGCACGGTGGTGTCGTAGCCATACACCACGTTGGCGGCGGAATCACCGACCAAAAGCACCGGAATTGCCGCCTCGTCGAAGATGCGGGCGGTGGAGAAGTCGTAGGCCGTCAGCATGGCCCACTTGTGGCCCTCGGCCTTCCACTTCTGCAGGTGAAGAGTACGAACTTTCGTCCGCGGCTTGGGATCGGCGGCGGCACCGTAAACCGTCTGCTCAGACATCGTTGTCCCCCAGTGGGTGAGTCGGGTCGAATCCTCGAGGCCGTCACGGTCCCCGGGTTCGTCTGACCCCCCAAGTCTGCCACCTAAGCACAAGAACCTGAACTTCCGATTAAGTGGATTTCCTCACATTACGATCTGGCACATGCAAAGGCTCAGCGGACTCGACGCCAGTTTCCTCTATCTCGAAACCGCGGCACAGCCATTGCATGTGTGCTCGATTCTGGAGCTGGACACCTCGACCATGCCCGGCGGTTATACATTCGACCGGCTGCGCGACGCGTTGGGCCTGCGGATCAAGGCCATGCCGCAGTTCCGGGAAAAGCTCGCCGACAGCCGTTTCAACCCCGACCATCCGGTGTGGGTGGAGGACAAGGACTTTGACGTCGATCGGCATCTGCACCGCATCGGCCTGCCGGCGCCAGGTGGCCGCCGTGAACTTGCTGAAATCTGCGGCCACATCGCGTCGCTGCCGCTCGACCGCAGCCGGCCGTTGTGGGAGACGTGGGTGATCGAGAACATCGCGGGCACCGACGCTCACGCCGACGCCGGTGGCCGGCTGGCGGTGATGACCAAGGTGCACCACGCCGGCGTCGATGGTGTGACCGGGGCCAACATCATGTCGCAGCTGTGCAGCACCGAACCCGACGCGCCCGCACCGGACGCCGTCGAGGGCGTCGGCGATGCCAGCGGCCTGGAAATCGCGGTGAGCGGCGCGATCAAGTTCGCCACCCGGCCGTTGAAGCTTGTCAACGTGCTGCCCTTGACGGTCTCGTCGGTCCTCGACACCGTCAAGCGCGCGCGTAGCGGCCTGACGATGGCCAGCCCGTTCAGCGCACCGCAGACCGCCTTCAACGCCAACGTGACGGGTCACCGCAACATCGCGTTCGCTCAGCTCGATCTCGAGGACATCAAGACGGTGAAAAACCACTTCGGCGTCAAGGTGAACGACGTCGTGATGGCACTGGTGTCCGGAGTGTTGAGAAAGTTCCTCTACGACCGCGGTGAACTGCCGGACAGCACGCTGGTCGCGATGATCCCTGTTTCGGTACACGACAAGTCGGATCGGCCGGGCCGCAATCAGGTATCCGGCATGTTCTCCCGACTCGAGACCCACATCGCCGACCCGGCTGAACGTCTCAAATCCATTGCGGAAGCGAATTCCGTTGCCAAACAACATAGTTCGGCCATCGGCGCGACGCTGCTGCAGGACTGGTCGCAGTTCGCCGCGCCGGCGGTGTTCGGCGTCGCGATGCGGGTCTATGCCGCAAGCCGGTTGAGCGGGGCCAAGCCCGTGCACAACCTCGTCGTCTCCAATGTGCCCGGCCCGCAGGTACCGCTGTACTACCTGGGCTGCGAGGTGAAGGCGATGTACCCGCTCGGGCCGGTCTTTCACGGCTCCGGGCTGAACATCACCGTGATGTCGCTGACCGGCAGTCTCGACGTCGGCATCGTGTCCTGCCCCGAGCTGCTGCCCGACCTGTGGGATCTGGCCGACGACTTCTCTGACGCGCTCGGCGAGCTGCTCGACGCCACGAGATAAGCCACGAAGTAGCCGCCTCGCCAGGGCCGATGCGGGTTCATGGCAGCATGTGGAGCCATGAACCTCAAGATCGGGGTCGTCAGATCCACTGCGCTCGCGGCGGCAACGTTGGTACTCGTTGCCGGCTGCAGCAACGTGGTCGACGGGCGCGCCGTCATTTCGGTGCCCAGGCCCGGCACGCCCATCCAGTGGGCGCCGTGCCAGTCCGCCCCGTCCGACGAGACCCGCATTCCGGCCGGCGCCGAATGCGGGAAGCTCTCGGTGCCGGTGGACTACGCCAAGGCCGATGGTGACGTCGCGCAGCTCGCGATGATCCGGATCAAGGCGACCGGTGAGCGGGTCGGCTCCCTGCTCGTCAACCCTGGCGGTCCCGGTGAGTCAGGGGTGGAGGCCGCGGCGTCGCTCGTCGCCACGCTGCCGCAATCCGTGCGCGAGCGGTTCGACATCGTCGGCTTCGACCCGCGAGGGGTCGCGAACTCCACGCCCGCGGTGTGGTGCAACTCCGATGCCGACAACGACCGGCTGCGGGCCGATCCACAGGTCGACTACACGCCAGAGGGTGTCGCCCACATCGAGAAGGAGACAAAGGACTTCGTCCAACGCTGCGTGGACAAGATGGGCAAGGAATTCCTCGCCAACGTCGGAACCGCCAACGTCGTGAAGGATCTCGAAGCAATGCGCGCCGCACTCGGCGACGACAAACTGACCTATCTGGGCTACTCGTATGGCACTCGGATCGGGGCCGCGTACGCCGAGGCCTACCCGGAGAAGGTTCGGGCGATGATCCTCGACGGCGCCGTCGATCCCAACGCCGATCCGACCGAGGCGAACATTCGCCAGGCCGCCGCGTTCCAGAAAGCGTTCGACGACTACGCGGCGGATTGCACGAAAGACCCGTCCTGCCCGCTGGGCACCGACCCGGCCAAGGCCACCGATGTCTACCGAAGCATGATCGACCCGCTGGTGGAAAAGCCTGCGAAGACAGACGATCCGCGCGGTCTCAGCTACAGCGACGCGATCGTCGGCACCATCCTGCCGCTGTACTCGCCGAGTCTGTGGCGCCATCTCACTCAGGCGCTGACCGAGATCAAGGACGGCAGGGGTGACACCATGCTGGCCCTTGCCGACCTTTATATGGGCCGCGATGCCCAAGGTCACTACAACAACTCCACCGACGTGCGGGTCGCGGTCAACTGCGTTGACGAGCCCGACATCACCGATCGCGCCAAGATCGTCGAGGAGGACCGGCGGATCCGTGAGGTGGCGCCGTTTATGAGTTACGGCGAATTCACCGGGCATGCGCCGCTGGGCACCTGCGCGTTCTGGCCCGTGCCGCCGACCAGCACACCGCACGAGGTCAAGGTCAGCGGACTGCCGCCGATCCTCGTGGTGTCGACGACCAACGACCCTGCCACGCCGTATCAGGCCGGCGTCGACCTGGCCCGCCAGCTCGGCGGCACCCTGGTCACCTTCGATGGCACCCAGCACACCGTCGTCTTTCAGGGAAACACCTGCATCGACGACATCGCGGCGCGCTACCTTGTCGACGTGACAGTGCCACCGCCGGACACCCGATGCTGAACATTGCGACGGTCGGTTCGTCGGATCTGGCCGAGCTGATGCCGATGCTGCGGGCGTATTGCGATTTCTATCGGGTGGATCCACCGGATGAGCGGTTGGCAGCGCTGGCGACGGCGCTGATCGATAATCCCGCCGAGGGCATGCAGCTGATCGCCCGTCACGGCGATGGAACACCACTGGGTTTCGCGACGGTCTACTGGACGTGGCAAACCTTGTACGCCGCTCGCGTCGGTGTACTCAACGACCTGTTCACCGTTCCGGCGTCGCGCGGATCGGGGGTCGGGCGGGCGCTGATCGAGCGGTGCCTGGAACTGTGCCGCGTGGGCGGAGCCGGGAAACTGGTGTGGGAGACGGCCCCCGACAACGCAGTGGCCCAAAGGCTTTACGACGGGATCGGCGCGAAAAGGTCGACCTGGATCACCTACGAACTCGACGCCTGATCACAGCCAGGTCACCTTTCGATTCCAGGTGCAGACCGGCGCCCGGTGCGCATGCAACTATGGCTGCCATGTGGCGGGCGGGCAGGGTGTTGGCGGTTCCGCTCGCGATCTTCCTGGTGTCGAACCTCCTCTCTGGCCCGGCCGCCTTGGCGTCGCCAGAAGGCGCGACCACCCAGCGCTACGGCGCGCCGCCGGTCTGGGGCGGCTGTGAGCAGTGGCTCGACGACACCAGCAGAATTCCCACGGCACAGTGCGGCACGGTTTCAGTGCCCGTCGACTACGCCAAACCCGAAGGGGCACAGGCGCAGTTGGCCGTCATCCGGGTTCCTGCCACCGGCGAACGGATCGGCGCGCTGGTCGTCAACCCCGGCGGGCCAGGGGCATCGGCGGTCGACACCGTCGCCGGCATGGGCGCGTCGCTGGCCGACACCGACATCAGCCGCCGCTTCGACCTCATCGGCATCGACCCGCGCGGCGTCGGGCATTCCACACCGGAGCTGCGCTGCCGCACCGACGCCGAGTTCGACGCGTTCCGCACCGAACCGATGGCCGACTACAGTCCCGCGGGCGTCGCCCACATCGAGGCGCTCTACGCAAAGTTCGCCCAGCTGTGCACCGAACGGGTCGGCGCGGAGTTTCTGGCCAACATCGGAACCGCGTCGACGGCACGCGACATGGACGTCGTGCGTGCAGCTCTGGGGGAGAACCAGATCAACTATCTCGGCTTCTCGTACGGCACCGAGCTGGGCGCCCTCTACGCCGAGCAGTACGGCGACCGGGTTCGCGCCATGGTTCTCGACGGCGCGATCGATCCGGCTCTGGACCCGATCGCTGCGAATATCCGCCAGATGGAAAGTTTCCAGACGGCCTTCAACGCGTACGCAACCGACTGCGCGCGGTCGGCCGGCTGCCCGCTTGGCACCGACCCGTCGCAATTCGTCGGGCGCTACCACCAGCTGGTCGACCCATTGGTGGGCAAGCCGGGGCTGACCTCCGACCCGCGCGGACTGAGCTATCAGGACGCGATCACCGGCACCGTCAACGCGCTCTACTCGCAGCGCCACTGGCCCTACCTCACCAGCGGGCTGCTCGGCCTGCAGCGCGGCACCGACGCTGGCGACCTGCTGTTGCTGGCCGACGATTACCAGCATCGCGACGCAACCGGGCACTACAGCAACAAGCAGGACGCCTTCGTCGCGATCCGCTGCGTCGACTCGCCGTACCCGACCGACCCGGCGGCGTGGGCCGACGCCGACCGGCAGATCCGAGCGGTGGCTCCGTTCCTTGCCTACGGCAATTTCACCGGGTTTGCCCCTCGTGATGTGTGCGCTATGTGGCCGGTGCCACCGACGTCGTCACCGCACCCGGCGTCGTCACCGGGCCCGGGAAAGGTGGTGGTGGTGTCGACCACCCGCGATCCGGCCACGCCCTATGCGGCCGGAGTCGATCTGGCTCGCCAAATGGACGCGTCGTTGATCACCTTCGACGGCACCCAGCACACCGTGGTGTTCAACGGTGACGCCTGCGTGGACACGTCGGTGGTCAACTTCCTGATCGACTCCGTCGTCCCGCCTGCCGGTCTGCGCTGCTAGGCGCAAACGAAGCAGCCGTGTAACACAGAATTAACAGCCGGAACCTACGCTGCGGTCATGGATCGGCAGAAGGAATTCGTGCTGCGCACGCTGGAGGAACGCGATATCCGCTTCGTCCGGCTCTGGTTCACCGACGTGCTCGGATACCTCAAGTCCGTGGCCATCGCACCGGCCGAGCTCGAAGGCGCGTTCGAGGAGGGCATCGGCTTCGACGGCTCGGCGATCGAGGGGTTTGCCCGAGTATCCGAAGCCGACATGGTCGCGCGGCCCGATCCGTCGACCTTCCAGGTGCTGCCGTGGGCCAGCAGCAGCGGCCAGCACCATTCGGCGCGGATGTTCTGCGACATCACGATGCCCGAGGGCTCACCGTCGTGGGCCGACTCCCGGCACGTGCTGCGCCGCCAGCTATCCAAGGCCAGCGACCTCGGGTTCTCCTGCTACGTGCATCCCGAGATCGAGTTCTTCCTCCTCAAGCCCGGCGAGGACGACGGCTCAGTTCCGATTCCCGCGGACAACGGCGGCTATTTCGACCAGGCCGTGCATGACGCGGCGCCGAACTTCCGCCGCCACGCCATCGACGCGCTCGAGCAGATGGGCATCTCGGTCGAGTTCAGCCACCACGAGGGCGCTCCCGGCCAGCAGGAGATCGACCTGCGCTACGCCGATGCGCTGTCGATGGCCGACAACGTGATGACGTTCCGGTACGTCGTCAAGGAGGTCGCGCTGAGCGACGGCGTCCGTGCGTCGTTCATGCCGAAACCCTTCGCCGAGCATCCCGGGTCGGCCATGCACACCCACATGAGCCTGTTCGAGGGGGAGAACAATGCGTTCCACAGCCCCGACGACCCACTTCAGCTCTCCGATGTCGGAAAGTCGTTCATCGCAGGCATTCTCGAGCACGCCAACGAGATCAGTGCCGTCACCAACCAGTGGGTGAACTCCTACAAGCGGCTGGTGCACGGCGGCGAGGCCCCGACCGCGGCGTCGTGGGGTGCCGCCAACCGCTCGGCACTGGTGCGGGTCCCGATGTACACACCGCGCAAGGCTTCATCGCGTCGGGTCGAGGTGCGCAGCCCAGACTCGGCGTGCAACCCCTACCTGACCTTCGCCGTGCTGCTGGCCGCAGGCCTTCGCGGCATCGAGAAGAACTATGTGCTGGGCCCGCAGGCCGAGGACAACGTGTGGAGCCTGACCGCTGAGGAACGCCGCGCCATGGGCTACAAGGAGCTGCCCGGCAGCCTCGGGGTCGCGCTGACCGAGATGGAAAACTCCGAACTCGTGGCGGAAGCCTTGGGCGAGCACGTATTCGACTTCTTCCTGCGCAACAAGCACGCCGAGTGGGAGAACTACCGCAGCCACGTCACGCCCTACGAGCTGAAGACGTACCTGTCGCTGTAAACGGGCCGACTAGCGGCTGCGCTACCGTGACTGCGTGGCCAAACCTGCGACGCAGCGTCCGAAGCTGCCGAGCGTGGGCCGGCTCGGGCTGGTCGAACCCCAAGCTGCCGCCGATCTGGCCCGGCTTGGCTGGAACACCGATGCCCACGTCGAGCTGTTGTGGTCGCTGTCGCGCGCACCCGACGCGGACACCGCGCTTCGGGCGATGGTGCGGCTGGTCGAGGCCGCGGGTTCTGGCGCAGACGAACTCAAGGCGGCCCTGCTCAAGGACCGCGGTCTGCGGGGCCGGTTGTTCGGCGTGCTCGGCTCATCGCTTGCGCTCGCCGATCACCTTGTCGCCAATCCTGACTCGTGGCATCTGCTGGCCGGGTCGGCGACGTTGTCGTCGGCCGCCGAACTGCGTAGCGAATTCATCGCCCTGGCTGAAAAGGCAACGGACACAACGGTTGCCCTGCACCCACTGCGCACGCTCTACCGCGACCGGCTGATGGTGCTTGCCGCGCTCGACCTGGCGTCGACGGTGGAGAACGAGCCCGTGATGCCGTTCACTGCTGTCGGCGAGCACTTGTCCGACTTGGCCGACGCCGCGTTGGGCGCCGCGTTGACCGTGGGGACCCGGGCGGTGTGCGGTGACGGCGAGGGCCCACGGCTTGCCGTCATCGCGATGGGCAAATGTGGGGCGCGGGAACTGAACTATGTCAGCGACGTCGACGTCATCTTCGTCGCGGAGAACGCCGACGCGATCGCCACCCGGGTCGCCGGGGAGATGATGCGATTCGCCGGTGATGCGTTCTTCGAAGTGGATGCCGCATTGCGGCCCGAGGGCAAGCACGGCCAGCTCGTGCGCACGCTGGAGTCCCACGTCGCCTATTACCAGCGATGGGCCAAGACGTGGGAGTTCCAGGCATTGCTGAAGGCGCGGCCTGCGGCCGGTGACGCCGAACTCGGCGAGGCCTACATCGCCGCGCTGATGCCGATGGTGTGGACGGCAAGCCAGCGTGAGGACTTCGTCCCCGAGGTGCAGGCGATGCGCAGGCGCGTCGAAGAACTGGTGCCTGCCGGCGAGCGATCGCGCGAAATCAAACTCGGCACCGGCGGGCTGCGTGACGTCGAGTTCGCCGTGCAGTTGCTGCAATTGGTGCACGGGCGCAACGACGAATCGTTGCATGTTGCATCGACGGTGGACGCGCTGGCTGCCCTCGGCGCCGGTGGCTATGTCGGCCGCGACGACGCCGCCAACATGACCGCGTCCTACGAATTCCTGCGCCTGCTCGAACATCGGCTGCAGCTGCAGCGGCTCAAGCGCACCCACATGCTGCCCGAGGCCGACGATGAGGAGGCCCTGCGGTGGCTGGCGCGGGCCGCCCACATCCGTCCCGACGGCCAGCACGACGCGCTCGGCGTGCTGCGCGAGGAGCTCAAGCGGCAGAACCTGAGGGTGTCACGGCTGCACGCCAAGCTGTTCTATCAGCCTCTACTGGAATCCGTTGGGACCATTGGCATTTCGAAAGGCATGACACCGGCGGCCGCAGAACGCCAACTCGCCGCGCTTGGCTACGAGGGGCCGCAGAGCGCGTTGACACATCTGGCGGCGCT
>NZ_DASSCY010000351.1:0-3640 GCF_035697385.1 Mycobacterium sp.
CGCCGAGCAGCTCACCCCGTACCCGCCGGGCATACCTGCGGTGGTGCCCGGTGAGCGGCTCAACGACGCGGTCATCGACTACCTGCGCTCGGGCTTGGACGCCGGCATGAACATCCCGGACGCCGCGGACACCTCACTGAAGACGTTCCGCGTCGTCGTAACTTAAATACCCGGTACCCCTGGTTTCGTCTGGGGTGATTCTGGCAACATTACCGACGAGTAAGAAGTTTCTTCGGACACTCAGCGGGCGGGGATGACAATGGAGTTTTTTGCTCAGGCCAGTCAAGGCGGAGAGGGCGGGGGCGCCGCGATCGGCGAGGTCATCGGCATGTCGGTGGCCGGCCTGATTGTCGGGGTGGCGCTGCTGTGGATCGGCTACCTGCACCGGGCGCGCAAGATCACGTGGCTCAACAGCTTCGCGGAGTGGGCGGGCCGCAGGTTCAAGCGCCCGCCGTGGGTGGCACTTCCGATCGCCCTGTTCATCACGACGATCATCAGCGCGCTGTTCGGCTTCATCTGGGACGTCAGCCTGCACATCGGTGACGGCAGGGATTCGGGACCGCTGGCCAACCCTGCGCACTACTTCATCCTCTTCGGGCTCTTCATCTTGTTTGTCGCCGGCTGCCTGGCCTGCGTGTTGCCGTACGACAAGCCGGGTCCGTCCGCGGTGCGGATCACCCGCAATTGGTACGCGCCCGTTGGCGGACTGTTGATGGCGGGCTGCGGCCTGTACGCCTTGCTCGGGTTCCCCCTTGACGACGTCTGGCACCGCATTTTCGGCCAGGACGTGACCCTGTGGGGCCCGACGCACCTGATGATGATCGGAGGTGCCGGCTTCGCCACCTTGTCTGCCGTGCTCCTCGAGCACGAGGGGCGCCAAGCGACCGATGACGACGCCCCACGCGGCGGCGTGGGGATCAAATTCGTTCAGTACCTGGGCTTCGCCGGCGTGGTCATCGGCATGTCGGTCTTTCAGATCGAGTTCGACTTCGGCGTGCCGCAGTTCCGCCAGGTGTTCGAGCCGATGTTGATCGCGGCGGCAGGCGCGTTCGGGTTGGTTGCCGCCCGGATGTGGTTGGGCCGTGGGGCGGCCATCGCCGCCGCGCTGCTTGCGGTGGCGTTGCGTGGCGCGGTCGCCTTGGTCGTCGGCCCGGTACTGGGCGCCCCAATCAACTGGTTCGCTCTCTACCTCGGCGCGGCCATCGTGATCGAGCTGGTCGCGCTGACCCCACTTCTCAAGCGGCCCATCGTGTTCGGCCTCGTCAGCGGCCTGGCGGTCAGCACCGTCGGCTTGTGGCTGGAGTCGCTGTGGGTCGGCGCCGTCTACCACTACCCGTGGCCAACCAGCATGTGGCCGGAGGCCCTGGCAATGGCCGTACCTGTCACGGTCCTAACCGGCGCCTGCGGAGCGCTCGTCGGCATGGTGGTCAACGGTCAACCGCTGCCACGCCGCGCCATCGGCATCGGCTTGGTAACGCTGACGGTGCTGGTTATCGGCGCCGCCACCGCCAACGGGCTGCGCTACGACGTCCCCGAAAGTGCCAGTGCCACAATCACTCTCACAGATGCTCCGTCAATCGGCGATCAGCGAATGGCGACGGCTGACGTGCAGCTCACGCCGGCGAACCTCGTCAGCGACAATCCCAACTGGGTGTCGGTACTGGGTTGGCAGGGCGGAACTTCCAACGACCGCGGCATGTTCGTCGACCATCTGCAGCGCGTGGGACCGGGCCACTACAGGTCGACGGAGCCCATGCCGGTGTCGGGTTCGTGGAAGACGTTGCTGCGCGTGCACGACGGCACCATGCTCACCGCCGTACCGATCTATCTGGCAGGCGATCCCGGTATCGGTGCGCCCGAGGTGCCCGCCGAGGCGTCGATGACGCGGCCGTTCGTCGCAGAGATCACCATCCTGCAGCGCGAACGCAACCCGGACACCCCGCAGGTGCTGTGGTTGGTCGGCTGCCTGGTGGTGCTCGTTTGCACGCTGGTACTCATCGCCGGTCTCACCTGGGGCGCGGGCCGCATCAACAAGAGCGAGCCCACCGACAGCAAGGCTGAACTGCAGCCGTCCGTACAGGCATGACCGTCGTCCTAGCGGATCATTCGGTGCTGCTGGCCATTCCGGCGTTTGCTCCAGCGGTCGTCGTGGTCGGTGTCGTCGTCTATATCGCCATGCGCGACCGCCGCAAGAGCGATACGCCTCACAGTGAAACCTCAGACGCCTCCGGCCATGATGATTCACCGTGACAACAACGCGAACACTCATGGCATTGGCGGCTGCGGCACTACTGACGGCTGGCTGCGGCGGCTCGGACAGCAGCCAAGCTTCCTCGGCTAGCCCCTCGGCCTCGACCGTCAGCCCGTCGGACATGTCCAACGAACAGGCACCGCCGAGCCGTCTGGTCATCGAGGTCACCATCAAGGGCGGCACCGTCACGCCCACCAACGAGCAACTGCAGTCGGCGGTCAACGAGCAGATCGTCATCCGGGTCAACAGCGACGTCGCCGACGAACTGCATGTGCACTCCACCCCAGAGCACACCTTCAAGATCGAAGCCAAGCCCGCTCAGTCGTTCCAGTTCACGGTCGACGTCCCGGGCAAGGTGGACGTCGAGCTGCATCAGCTGAAGAAGACCATCGCGACCATCACTGTGCAGTGAGCAGCGATCGGTCCGTAGCCGTGCTGGCCCATGGCCTTGGCGGCTCGACCGATCTCCCGATCCCGTACGCCTATGCGCTCATCGGCGCGGCGTGGGCGTTGACCTTCACCTTCGCGGTGGTCGCGTTCGCGTGGCGACGGCCGCGCTTCGACCCTGACAAGCCGGGGTGGGCGCTGCCGCGGTGGGTCACGACGGTTGTCGACGCTCCGATCACCCGGTGGGCAGTCGCGATAGCGGCGCTGCTCTTCGCGGCCTGGGTCGCGGTGGCCGCATTCTTCGGACCACAGAACGCCGACAACCCGCTGCCCGGCGTCTTCTATGTGCTGCTGTGGGTCGGCCTTGTCGCCCTCTCGCTGGCGGTCGGGCCGGTGTGGCGCGCAATCTCGCCGGTGCGCACGGTGCATCGGCTGCTGGGCCGGCCGTCACTGGCTCGCCGGTATCCCGAATCGTGGGGGTCCTGGCCCGCCGTCTTCGGCCTGTTCGCGTTCGTGTGGCTGGAGCTGGCCAGCCCCGACCCGGGATCGCTTGGCGCCATTAGGATTTGGCTGCTGATCTACCTGGCGGTGACGTTCGCGGGTGCGCTGTGGTGCGGTGAGCGCTGGTGTGCGCGCGCCGACCCGTTCGAGGTGTATAGCATGGTCGCCTCACGGCTCTCACCGCTGCGCCGCAACCCCGACGCCCGTATTGCGATCGGCAACCCGTTCGATCACCTGCTGTCGCTTCCGGTGCGGCCCGGCACCGTCGCGCTGCTGGCGGTTCTGCTGGGATCCACGGCGTTCGACAGCTTTTCGGCGATGCCGCAGTGGCGCGACTTCGTCGACGCGCACACGGCGTCCACCGTCACCGCGACGTTGGTGCGCAGCGGCGGGCTTGCGGTGTTCGCGCTGGCGGGCGCAGGCACGTTCTGGCTCGCCGCGCGCGCCACCGGCGGCGTCGACGCGCGAGCGCGCCGCGAGTTGCCTGGGGCGATGGCGCAC
>NZ_DASSCY010000352.1:0-2450 GCF_035697385.1 Mycobacterium sp.
CGTGCGCCTTCAGCCAATCGCGCAACGCCAGCAGGTCGGGCGTGGTGGTCCCGAACGTTTCAACGATCTCGGTCACCGCGCCATCGACCAGCAGCCGCACGCACGCGGTCAGCTGCGCCTTGTGCACATCCAGCCCGCAGCAGCACGCGATCATCGTCTCCACACCATCTCCCCTCTCGCGACACCGGATCAAGCCGTCGCCCGGGGGAGACTCTCTGGGACAGACGATTCTGCTCGTCGTACTCAAGGCGACTGTCCGGGGTGCCGAGCAGCCTCCACGTCACACTGAAGAACGGGCTACGCGCCACCAAGTGGTAGCCGACGTTGCCACGAGCAACAGGCCGTCACCATTTTCATCGTTCGCGCGAGCCCGGCCAGCCCCGCACGCAACCTTGCAGGCGCCCGCGACGGCCGGGCATGGCCACTGATCGGAAAATAGCCGTGATCGCCCGTGCCCACAGATGCTCCACAAGACGGTGTCACGGCCTGATTTTCACCCGCCCAGAGCCGGCGCCCCGCGCCGAGAGGAACTAACGCGACGGCGACTAACGCTTAGCGTTGCCGCACCCCCTAACGTCGTGTGCGCCACAGCACCGCAAACAACCTGCAAAACCGGATGATCTAGACGTCCTGTCGGCGAAGCGCGCCGCAACTCTGCGGGCGGAGACAGGCCCTCAGACGAGACGGCGACTAACGCTTAGGGCTCACGACTTTATTAGTGTCGGAGTTGCCGGCGTGATGGTGTAGTTCCAGTCGCCGTGGAACTGGTGGCGTTGGATGTTGACGGCGGCCAGTTCGGCGTCGGTGACCTTGATGCCCTTGGGGTAGTCGGTCTCGTCGAGGCGGGCGTAGACCTTCAGGCCGGTGCTGGTCGTCGTGTTGGCGATCAGGTTGATGATCGTGGCGTAGTCGATCAGCGGCTTGCCGCGCCAGTTGTGGCTGACGAAGCTGAATAGGCGGTGCTCGATGCGGTTCCATTTGCTTGTGCCGGGCGGGAAGTGCAGCACGCGGATGATGAGGCCGGTGTGGTCGGCGAGCTTCTGCAGCTCGGTCTTCCAGAGTCGGCCGCGGGCGCTGTTGGAGCCGCCGGAGTCGGCGGTGATCGTCAGCGTGGTGGCGTCGGGGTAGCTGGCGGCGCCGAGCTGCTGCCACCAGGCGAGGATCGACGCGGCGGCGAACTGGGCGGTGTCGCGGGTGACGCCGATCGAGATCCAGCCGATGTCGCGGGCCAGGTCATAGATCCCGTAGGGGATCGCCTTGCCCTTGGCGTGGCTGGGGAAGTCGTGGGTGTTGACCTCGACAGGCTCCCCGCTGGGCCCCCACTCGCGCCCGACGGCCTTGAAATCGCCGACCAGCTCCTTCTTCTTGGTGTCGACGCTGATCACCGGCTCGCTGGCTGCCAGGGCCGCCGCGACCGTGTCGTTGATGTGCTCGAACTGCGCGTCGCGGTCGGGGTGCTCGGCACCCTCGCGGGTCTTGACGTTGGCCTGCATCGTGTACCCGATCCGGCCCAGCAGCCGCAGCACCGAACGATCGACGATCTCATGCCCCAGCCCACGCAGCCCGTCGGCGAGCTTGGCCGCGCTCTTTGACGTCCACCGCAGCGGCCGCTCCGGGTCACCGCGCGTGGCCGGGCAGACCAGCCGCTCGAGATCCTCGACGACCGTCGGATCGCTGGTCGCCAGCGACGGCCGGCCCGCCCCAGCGCGCCGCACGCGGCCCGCCTCAAGGCGCTCACCGCTGTCGAGCTCGGCCAGCCCGCGCTCGATCGTGCGCCGCGACAGGCCCGTCGCCCGCGCCGCTGCCGCGATCCCGCCATGACCATGCGAGCGCGCCTCAGCGGCCGCCCAAATCCGTCGCTCACGCTCATCAAACTCCGGGCTGGCCAGCTCCCACCGCACCCCTATCGCACGCTCATCGATCATGCCCCACGGTTCGACCAGATCCACCACGATACCTGCCGCGCGACTACGGCACTAATTTAGTCGTGAGCCCTTAGCGCGGATTTTCGTTCCATTGTTCCCCACAGGCCGATACGGACGGACGGGCAGCGAGTTCGCTCATGAGCGCTCGCCCGCCTCGAGCCGGTCCAGCTCGTTGAGGCCCTGCGGCAGCAGCCACCAAAGCTCCTCACCGGTGCCGGCGTCGACGTCGCCCCACACCAGCGGCGGGTTCTGTTCGCGCAGTTCCTGTAGGCCCCGACGGGTGTGGTTGAGGACGAGGCCGGCCCGTTCCGCGGCTTCGAGCAACGTCCAGCGCCGGACCCGGCCGCGGCCGGGCTGGTCCTCGCCGATGACGGCGCGCAGCAGCCGCCGACGGGTGTCGTCGTCCATGCCGGCAGCTTGCCGGAGGCCGCGGACACGTCCGGGAACTTCCCTTCCTGGACATGCCGCGCAAGCGGAGGGCGCTTCTGCATACACGAGGCTTGCGAGCGTGCGCTCCATGATGCC
>NZ_DASSCY010000353.1:0-10451 GCF_035697385.1 Mycobacterium sp.
AACTCGATCACGGATCCAGCCGATCCGTTGTCGTTGGATGTTTCAGGGTTCGACTCCGCCGTGCCTCAGCTGATCGCCGATTTCTCCCGCGGAGATGTGTGACTATCTCCGTTCTGTGATCACACGCCGCGCACGCTCCCGCCGTCGATGACGTATTCGGCACCGGTGATGAAGGCGGCACGGTCGGAGACGAGAAAGGCGACGAGTTCACCGACATCTGCCGGGGTGCCCGGTGCGCCCAGGGGGATTCCGCCGATGGACTCGGCGATCTGTGCTCGCGCCTCGTCGAGCCCGATGCCGTCGATACGGGCAACCTCCTCGACCATCGCGCGCGCCGATTCGGTCTCGATGAACCCTGGGCACACCGCGTTGACACGAATTCCCTTGGATGCCAAATCGTTCGACAGCGCCTTGCTGTAATTCGTCAACGCCGCTTTCGCCGCCGCGTACGGGACCGTGGTCGGCAGTGGCGCGCGCCGCTGGATCGATGTGACGTGGACAATGGCGCCCGAACCGCATTCCACCATTCCTGGGATCAGTGCTCGATCCAACCGCACTGCAGCAAGCAGGTTCTGGTCGAGCGCCGATCGCCAGTCCTCGTCGGTGAGTGACGCCACCCCGCCGTCGTGCTGGCTGGACCCACCGACGTTGTGCACCACGATGTCGACGCCGCCCAGCCGGCCCAGCGCCTCTTCGGCCAGTGCGGCGACACCGTCGGCAGTGCCGACATCGGCGGCGACCACGTCATCGGCCTGACCGTCGGGCACCGAGCGTGCCGCCACCAGCACCTTGGCGCCGCCCGCCCGTAGTCGCTCGGCGATGCCCTTCCCGATTCCGCGGGTGCCGCCGGTGACGAGGGCGGATCGCCCGGAGAACTCAGTCGAATCAATCACGCGGCGAGTCTGGCACCCGCCACCGACAATTCCCCGTCTATGTGTCGACGATGTTCTCCGGGTGCAGCATCTCGGCGTAACGCAGCTGCTCGGGTATGCCGAACCCGTCGACCAGCATCTCGGCGTACGGCCGCAGAGTGCGACACCGTTCGTTGATGCCGCGGGTCACGGCCTTCGCCCGCTCGGTGGACAGGAAGCGGTGTTCGACGAACCAGGCCTTGTCCTCCTCGATCACCGACAAGACGTACAGGTCGCACACCATTTCGAGGATCTTGCGGGCCTCGTCGTCCTCACACGAGTCGATGCCCGCAACGAATGCCTCGAGGATGATGCGGTCGATGTGCGCGCCGGCGGCGTGCAGCACATGGTCCTGCACGGCGTTGAACGCATCGAAGGCGCTCATCTCCTTGGACTTGCCCTGCAGCCTGCGAGCCACCGTGGCAAGCAGGTACTCCTCACGGTCCTCGAACATCTTGACCTGGGTGCCGCGGTTGAACAGACTGCCCTCTTCCTCGTTGTCCTGCCTGGTGTCGAGGATGGTCTGGATGATCGTCTCAGCCGCAGTGCGTTTCATCACGCGCTCACCGGCGAAGTTGGCCGCGAACCGCACCCATTCCACCGGGCTCATGCCCTTGATGTCGTCGGCGTAGGCGGTGAGCAGTTCCTTGGCCACCAGCTGGGTGAGCACGTGGTTGTCGCCCTCGAAAGTGGTGAACACGTCCGTGTCGGCGCGCAGCGCGATCAGCCTGTTCTCGGCGAGATAGCCTGCGCCGCCGCAGGCTTCGCGGGCCTCCTGGATGGAGCGGCTGGCGTGCCACGTGTTGGCCGCCTTCAGCCCGGCTGCCCGTGACTCCAACTCTCGTTGCTCTTCGACGTCGGGGTCGTCGGCGGTCTGCAGGTCGTGGGTCTTGGCGACGAGTTCGTTCTGCGCGAACTGCAAGGCGTACGACCGCGCGATCAGCGGAAGCAGCCGGCGCTGATGCACGAGGTAGTCCATCAGTAGCACCTCGTTGTCGTCACCAGGTGCCTGGAATTGCCTGCGCTGCAGCGCATATCGCGTTGCGATGTCGAGCGCCACTCGGGCCGCAGCGCCTGCGCTGCCGCCGACTGTTACCCGGCCGCGGATCAGCGTGCCCAGCATGGTGAAGAACCGCCGGCCCGGGTTCTCGATCGGGGAAGAATAGGTCCCGTCCTCGGCCACATCGGCGTACTTGTTCAGCAGGTTCTCGCGTGGAACGCGGACGTGGTCGAATTGGATACGGCCGTTGTCGACGCCGGGCAGCCCGCCTTTGTAATGGCAGTCCGACGTCGTCACTCCAGGCAAGTCGTTGCCCTCGTCGTCGCGGATCGGCACCACAAGGCAGTGCACGCCGTGGTTGAGTTCCTTGCCGCCCTCGGTAGTGATCAACTGGGCGAAAACAGCTGCCACCCTGGCGGTTTCGGCGGCACCGCCAATGTAGTCCTTGCGTGACGTGCGGGTCGGGGAGTCGATCACGAACTCTTGCGTGGCGGGGTCGTAGGTCGCCGTGGTTTCGAGCGCCTGCACGTCGCTGCCGTGCCCGGTCTCGGTCATCGCGAAGCAGCCGAGCAGGTTCAGGTTGATGATCCGCTGCACATACTCTTTGTGGTGACGCTCGGTGCCGAGGTTCTCGATGGCACCGCCGAACAGGCCCCACTGCACGCCGGCCTTGACCATCAGTGACAAGTCGGACATCGCCAGCATCTCGATCTGGGTGACTGCCCCGCCGACGTCGCCGTTGCCGCCGTGCTCCTTCTTGAAACCGTCCTCTGCGGCCCCGTGGGCGGCCATGATCTTCAGCTGTTCCGCCACCTTCGTACGGGCTATGACGGTATTAGGGGTGTAGTGCGGGCGGAAAACCTCGTTGGAGAGTTCCTGCCGCATCCTGTTCTTCACGTCGCGCCAACGGCCGTCCAGCGTGTTGCGCAGATGCTCCGCGGTGGTGGTCATACCCAGACGTTAGCCTTTTGGAGGCCCGCGGAAACTGTGATGTCCGAAACGTAGGCATACCTAGCTAGACCAGCCGAAACTCGTGGCGTTGAATCGTCACCCATGACCGAATCAGACCGGGCAGCTGGTCCGCAGCCATGGCGGCCTCATGACTTCGATCACCGTCACGGGGACGTCAGCGGCGGCTGGCTCCGGGCCTCCACGTTTGGCGCGATGGATGGACTAGTCAGCAACACCGCCCTGATCGCGGGCGTCGGGGCGGCGGCCGAGGCCCACACCGTGGTGCTCAGCGGCTTCGCCGGCCTCGTCGCAGGGGCGTTCTCGATGGCGCTTGGCGAGTTCGCGTCGGTCAGCACCGCGAACGAGCAGATCGAATCCGAGGTACGGGTCGAACGGCGCGCGTTCCGCATGCATCCGCAGTCGGAGAAGGCCGAACTCGCCGACATGTTGGTCCAGATGGGGATGACGCAGGAGACCGCCGCCACGGCCACCGACGAGATCCATCGCGATGAGAAGCGCGCGGTGAACTTTCATCTCATCCAGGAGCTGGGCGTCGACCCGCGTGAGAAGCCGTCACCTTGGGTCGCCGCGATCTCGTCGTTCTTCACTTTCGCGGTCGGCGCGATCACGCCGCTCATCCCGTATCTGCTCGGGTTCGAATCGCTGTGGGCCGGCTTGATCCTCGGTGGTGTGGGGCTGATGCTCGCCGGCGGCGTCGCCTCCCGATTCACCAAGAAGCCGCTGGTATGGGCGTCGCTGCGGCAGTTGGCCTTTGGCACGATCGCGATCGCCGCCACCTACGTCGTCGGCACTCTGGTCGGTACAGTCACCACGTGACGCGAAACCTCGCGGCCGCGCTGTTGGCCGTGTGCATGGTGGCCGCCGGCTGTGGACCAGCACAACCATCGAACGCGCCACCACCGTCGCTCGTCTACCTCGGACAGGTCGAGGTGCCCCGGGGTTTCCTCTTCGACGGCACGACGGTCGGTGGCCTGTCGGCGATCAGCTACGACCCTGGCCGCCAGGTGTACTACGTCATCAGCGACGACCGGTCGGCCAAGAATCCGGCCAGGTTCTACACGGTTCGAATCATGTTCCCGGACAACAAGTTGGGCAGCGTGGAGTGGGCAGGCACGACGACGCTACTCGACAAGGGCGGCACACCGTTTGCGCCGCTGGCGCCGGATGCGGCGCCTCCTGTGATTCCGCCCGACCCGGAGGGAATCGCCTTCGACGAACGTCGTCAGCAGCTGTACTGGTCCAGCGAAGGCGAGCGAAGATCTGACGAGCCTGCACGCCCGCTGCTGTTGAATCCGTGGGTTCGGGTGGCTGGCCTCGACGGTGACTACCGCGGTGAGTTCGCGCTTCCCGCTGGGCTGGACATGTCGGCCGATCAGACCGGCACACGGCAGAACCATGGGCTGGAGGGCCTGACGCTGACACCCGACGGCGATTCGTTGTGGGCGGCGATGGAGGCGCCCGGCTACGGCGACGGCGAACCGCCGACCGACAAGCATGGCGCGCTGACTCGTGTCACCCGGTTCGACGTCGAAACGGGATCCCCCACAGCGCAATTCGCCTATCCGCTGGATTCGACGAGTGCTGGCAAGGATGGAGACAACGGGCTCACGGACCTGGTGGCGCTCGATGACGACAACTTCTTGGTCATCGAACGCGGCTACGGCACGTTCGCGGTCGCCCGCATCTTCCGCGCCAGCATCGCAGGCGCTGACAACGTCCTCGACAGGCCGTCCTTGACCGGGGCACCGCCAAAGGCGATGTCCAAGACACTCCTTGCGGACTTGTCGAAGATGCCGGAGATCCCGTATCTGGACAACGTCGAAGGAATCACGCTGGGGTCCAAGCTCTCCGACGGGCGGCAATCGGTCGTGCTCGTCACCGATGACAACTTCAACCCGCAGCAGGTCACGCAGTTCTACGCGTTCGCGATGTAGCAGCGGGTGACGGTCTCTCCTTGTCCGCTATGTGGCCTTGCTGGTGTTCGGCGCGGCCGCGTCTTCGAGAAGTCCGCGTAGCACGCGAACAGCGTCGCTGAGCGTCTGCCGATCCGCGGCGTCAAGCCGCTCCAAATACGGATCGATGGCCGCGCCGCGGTCAAGCCGCACTTGCCGCAAGGTTTCGACGCCCTTGGTCGTGATGCGGATCAACACGGCCCGCGCGTCCTCGGGGTCGACGGTGCGCGACACCAGGCCGGCGTCTTCCAGTCTGCGTACCTGGGTGGTCATGGTCGGCTGAGAACAGTGATCGAGATTGGCCAGATCGGAAATGCGGGTCGGGCCCTGATCTTCGATCGTCGACAACAGCCGACCCTGGGCGAACGGCAGCGGTAACCGCGCTCGCTGGGTGGCTAGGCGGTTGATCCGGGCCACCACCGCAAGTAGATCTGCACCGAGCGGGGAGGTCATGGCATCCATGGTTGCATAGGTTCACTATCAAACGCGCACGGTCGCGTGTCCGGTCGCACCGAGGCCTCTCAGTTTCCGGCTGGCAGAATCGAGAAATGACCGCGACGGGGGAAGCGAGCAAGCCGCGACGGGCGGGCTCGCTGCAACCGGTGGAGCTGGCGCAAGCCTCGGTGATGGCGGCACTGTGCGCGGCCACCGCGATCATCGCCGTCGTCGTTCCGTTCGCTGCCGGGCTCTCGCTGCTCGGCACCGTCCCAATGGGCCTGTTGTCGTACCGCTACCGGCTGCGGGTGCTGATCGCCGCGACGGTGGCCGGAGGACTGATCGCGTTCCTCATCGCCGGTATGGGCGGCTTCATGACGGTCTTCCAATGCGCCTACATCGGCGGGCTGACCGGCATCGTCAAGCGACGAGGCCGCGGCACCCTCACCGTCTTCTTCTCGTCACTCGTTGCCGGTGCCGTGATGGGCGTCGCCGCGGTGACTGCCCTGACGATCCTGGCGCGACTGCGCCACCTGATCTTCGAGTCGATGACCGCCAACATCAACGGCGTTGCCGCCATCATTGCTCGCATTCCCGAAATGGACGGCGTCGCGCAGTGGCTCAAGAGTGCCTTCGCGACGGCGCTCGAGTACTGGCCGTTCCTGTTCTTCGGCGGGTCGGTGCTGTCCATCACCTTCGTCAGCCTCATCGGCTGGTGGGCGTTGTCGCGGGTGATGGCGCGGCTGCTCGGAGTGCCCGACGTGCACAAGCTCGAATCGCCTGCCGACACCGGGCCGATCGCGCCCGTGCCGGCCCGGCTAAGCGACGTCGTGTTCCGCTACCCCAAGGCCGATCACGACGCACTCGGCCCGGTGTCGCTGAGCGTTGATCCCGGTGAGCACCTCGCCGTGACGGGCGCCAACGGCTCTGGCAAGACGACGCTGATGCTGGTGCTGGCCGGCCGCGCACCCACCTCGGGCACCGTGGAGCGGCCCGGCGCTGTCGGGTTGGGCCGTCTCGGCGGCACCGCTGTGGTCATGCAGCATCCCGAGAGTCAGGTGCTGGGGACCCGCGTCGCCGACGACGTCGTGTGGGGTCTGCCGCCCGGCCAGACCACCGACGTGCACCGGCTGCTCACCGAGGTCGGCCTGGACGGCCTTGCCGAACGCGACACCGGCGGGCTGTCCGGCGGGGAACTGCAGCGCTTGGCCGTCGCGGCGGCGCTGGCGCGCGAGCCGTCCCTGCTGATCGCCGACGAGGTCACCAGCATGGTGGACCAGGTGGGCCGTGACGGGCTGCTGTCGGTGCTGTCGGGTCTGACCGAGCACCACCGGATGTCGCTGGTCCACATCACCCACTACAACAACGAGGCCGACGCCGCCGACCGCACCGTCAACCTCACCGGCAACGGGGGCGCCGCGGACAACACCGAGATGGTGGAGACGGCGGCGGCGCCGAGCCCCACGGTCGCGATGGGCCACCATCCTGGCGAGCCGGTGCTCGAACTGGCCGGTGTCGGTCACGAATACGGCAGCGGAACCCCCTGGGCGACAACAGCTTTGCGGGACATCACGTTCGTCGTCAACGAGGGCGATGGCCTGCTGATCCACGGACTGAACGGTTCGGGCAAGTCGACGCTGGCGTGGATCATGGCCGGGCTGGCCGTGCCAACCGTCGGCACCTGCCTGCTCGACGGCAAGCCGGCATCGGATCAGGTCGGCGCGGTGGCCATCTCGTTTCAGGCCTCCCGCCTGCAACTGATGCGCAGCCGCGTCGATCTGGAAATCGCCTCGGCCGCTGGTTTCTCGGCGCGCGACCACGACCGGGTACGCGACGCGCTGGCCACCGTCGGCCTCGATCCGGCGCTCGCCAAGCGGCGCATCGATCAGCTCAGCGGCGGCCAGATGCGCCGCGTCGTGCTGGCAGGTCTGCTGGCTCGCTCGCCGCGTGCGCTCATCCTCGACGAGCCGCTGGCCGGCTTGGATGCCGCGAGCCAACGTGGGCTGCTGCGGCTGCTGGAAGACCTGCGGCGCCGCGCCGGCCTGACCATCGTCGTCATCTCGCACGACTTCTCCGGCCTCGAAGACCTCTGCCCGCGTACCTTGCATCTGCAGGACGGCCTGCTCGCGCCTGCACAGACGGCGGCCGGAGGGATGACGTGACCGCACCCGCCGCCCGTCGGCCCCGCAAACCGGTTGTGCTGCTACGCCCGGTGCCCGGCAGCAGCGTCATTCACGAGCTGTGGGCGGGCACCAAACTGATTGTGGTCGCAGGCATCGGCGTGCTGATGACGTTCTACCCGGGGTGGGTGCCGATCGGTGCGGTGGCCGCCTTGGTGTTGGCGGCGGCGTGGCTGGCCCGCATTCCGCGCGGCTCGTTGCCGTCGATCCCGCGCTGGCTGGTGATCGTGTTCATCGTGGCCGGCATCGGTCCGACGTTGTTCGGCGGCGGCAGCCCCGTGGTGAATCTGGGATCGGTCGAGTGGGGCATCGGCGGATTCTTGAGCTTCCTGCGAATCACGGTGCTGTCGATCGTCCTGCTCGGGCTCGGCGCGATGGTGTCGTGGACGACGAATGTTGCCGAAATCGCGCCTGCCATAGCGAAACTGGGGCGGCCGCTGCGCCCGCTGCGGGTGCCCGTCGACGACTGGGCAGTTGCGCTGGCATTGGCGCTGCGCGCCTTCCCGATGCTGATCGACGAGTTCCGAATCCTGTACGCGGCACGCAGGTTGCGGCCAAGGGAAGTGGTTACGACAAGGCGGGCGCGCCGCCGCCGGTGGGCGGTAGAGGTTATCGACCTGTTCGCCGCGGCCATCACCGTCGCCCTGCGCCGGGCTGACGAGATGGGCGACGCGATCACCGCGCGCGGTGGCGCGGGGCAGATTTCGGCGGCGCCGTCAGGCCCGAAACGCGCCGACTGGATTGCGTTGGCGATCGTGTTCGTGGTGTGCGGGGTGGCGTTGGGACTTGAGCTGACGATCCTGGGTACGAGCGGCTAGCGCTAGGCGCGAAACCGGGGTACTGGTCCCGCGCCTGAATCTACAATGAGCGCGCGACGATCAGGGGGCGTGATGAGTTCGGAACATGTAACGGAGCAGGTGTCGCTGGCCGAGATCCAGGAGGGTGACACGGTCCAAGATCCCGAGTCCGGTCAGTGGTTCACCGTCACGCGAACGGCGGACGCGGAAGGCTATCGCATGTACTACGGCGACGAACGGCAGGGTGAGCAGGTCGATTCCCGGTGCGTAATCGATTCCCGGATCACTACGGGTCTCGTCACCCGCCAGGTGCGAGAGTAGTCACGGCTCACGATGCTAGAGCTGCGGCGAAATACGGCTTGAGAGCGTCGAATCCGGCGGCGAACCCCTCGCATCCTGGCGTCCCTAGCTGAGGAGGGCATATGGCGATTCTGAAATGCGATATCGCCGGTGAAATCACGTTATCGCCGGCGATATCACTTTCTGAGTGGTAACACTGTCCACATGACGGCTGACGAGTCACCGTCAACACCGCCCGGGCGGCTTTCCAGCGATGAACGCGCCGCCCGTCTCGATGCCGCCATCCAGCAGGCGGTGGGCAATGGCGGGCGTCTAGAGACACATACGCCGAATCTCGCCGTGATCGTTTACGGGTGCGGCAACATCCTTCTGCACACCACCTTTGCCGTCCTCACACTGTTCACGTGCGGGTTCTTCGTGTTTCCCTGGATCGTCTGGGCCAACACGAACCGCGAGCATCGAGTGACGCTCGAAGTGGACCCGTACGGAAACATCATCCGCAGCCGTTAGCGCTGCGCCGCGGAATTGGCGGCCTGCTGAGCCTCGGCAAGGCTGCTCGATACGTCGCGGCGGCCAAGGAACATCTCGGCGAAATACGGCTTGAGAGCATCGAATCCGGCTGCGAAACCCGCACCTCCTGGTGCCTGGACGCGTGGACCGTTGAGCACCTTGAAGAACGGGCTGACGTCGACGCCGCGCGAAGACCAGTACTTGTGGTACACCGGCTGCGCCGCCAGTACGCCGGGGATCGCGGCGCCGTGGGCACCGAGAAACTCGTTGCCGCGCCGGCTGCCCATCCACGCGAGCACCTGCCGCACGGCCTCGGGATGTTCGGTGTCCGAATTACCGGCAGCGGCAATGCCGTTGGTGACGCTGACCCTGCCCTTCGGGCCGGCGGGAAGCATCGCGACGCCCCATCGGAACGGTGCCTGGTCGGCGACCGCCGCCAGGTTGTAGGTGCCGGACTGAAACAGCGCCATCCGGCCCTGCAGGAACTGGTTGCGGGAGAAGTCGCCGTTGTCGTTGGTAGCCGACGCAGGCGGCGCAACGTGATCGGTGTTGATCAGCCGCACCAGATATTCGAACGCGTCGGCCGCCTCTGGATTGTCGAATGCGAACCGGTCGCCGACGGAGAACACTCCGCCCGCTGATCCCACGTAGTTCAGGTAGATGCCCTGCAAATCGTTGGCCGCGTTGTAGCCCCACTGGCGAACACGTCCGGCGTCGAATCCCGGTGTGGCGGCTGACCGTCCGTCGGCGTCAACGGTGAGTCTGGCTAGCAGGGGCCGCATCGTGTCGGCACCGTCGGGTGACCAGCGCAATGACAACAGTTCCCTGAGTTCGACTCCGGCGACCTCGAGCAGGTCAGCATTGAAATACAGCGCGATCCCCGCGTCGGTCAACTGCGGCACACCCCACAAGGAACCGTTGCGGGTGAACTGGTTGACCACCGACGGTTCCCACTCCCGTGAGGCGTTGGCGCCCAAGGTCTTCGCGACATCCATCAACCGTCCGCTGTCGGCGTATCCGGCAAAGTATGCGTTGGACAGCCAGAAGATGTCGTCCGCGCTGCCGCCGGCGACGTCGGTGCGCAGGGTGTCGAAGTACTTCGAGTAGGCGACGACGTTGACCTGCACTTCGATATCGGGGTGCTCGCGGGTGAACTCGTCGAACGACTCCCGGTATGCCGTCGCTACCTGCTCGTCCCACAATCGCACGGTGACCACGGTGCGGCCGCTGGAGTCGGCAGAACGGCCCAACAACACCGCCGCGACGAGCAGCACCGCCATCGTCATCGCCAGCCCGGCCGCCGCGAGGGTGGAACGCCTTGGCCACAACCTCATTTGAGCCCCGTCACCACGATCGAGCGGACGATGTGGCGGCCCAACGCGACGAACAACAGA
>NZ_DASSCY010000354.1:0-15572 GCF_035697385.1 Mycobacterium sp.
GTCGCGCTGTCGTTCGTCCGCTCGCCCGCGGACATCGAACTCGTCCACGAGGTGATGGACCGCGTCGGCCGCCGCGTACCGGTCATCGCCAAACTCGAGAAGCCCGAAGCCATCGACAACCTCGAGGCCATCGTGCTCGCCTTCGACGCGATCATGGTCGCGCGTGGCGATCTCGGCGTCGAACTGCCGCTCGAAGCGGTACCGCTGGTGCAGAAGCGGGCCATCCAAATGGCAAGGGAGAACGCCAAACCCGTCATCGTTGCCACGCAGATGCTGGAGTCGATGATCGAGAACTCGCGCCCAACCCGCGCCGAGGCGTCCGACGTCGCCAACGCGGTCCTCGACGGCGCCGACGCAGTGATGCTCTCCGGTGAGACGTCGGTCGGCAAGTATCCGCTCGAAGCGGTCAGGACGATGGCGCGCATCATCTGCGCGGTCGAGGAAACCTCTGTGGTGGTGCCGCCGCTGACTCACGTGCCGCGCACCAAGCGAGGCGTCATCTCCTATGCCGCCCGCGACATCGGCGAGCGGTTGGACGCCAAGGCGCTGGTGGCCTACACCCAGTCCGGCGATACCGTGCGCAGGCTGGCTCGTCTGCACACACCGCTTCCGCTGCTCGCGTTCACGTCGCTACCGGAGGTGCGCAGCCAGCTGGCGTTGACCTGGGGCACCGAGACGTTCATCGTGCCGCATATTCAGACCACCGATGGCATGATCCGCCAGGTCGACAAGTCGCTGCTCGAGCTCGGTCGCTACAAGCGCGGCGACCTGATCGTCATCGTCGCTGGCGCCCCGCCGGGCACAGTAGGCTCCACGAATCTGATCCATGTGCACAGGATCGGGGAGGAAGACGTCTAGAAAGGGGCCAAGTGCCGGTCAGCGATCTTGAAGAGCTGCTGGGGATACTCGACCTCAACCGGATAAGAGACAACCTCTTCGTCGGCTCGCACCCGAGCAAGAACCCGGTCCGGACCTTCGGCGGGCAGATGATGGCCCAGTCGTTCGTCGCAGCCAGTTCCACGCTGCACCACGACCTGTCGCCAAGCGCGTTGTCGGCGCACTTCATCGCCGGCGGCGATCCCGCAAAGGATCTGGAATTCCACGTATTCGCGCTGCGGGACGAGCGGCGCTTCGCCAACCGCCGCGTCGATGTCATGCAGGACGGCGAACTCCTCACCACGGCGATGATTTCGTACATGAACGGCGGTCGCGGCCTCGAGCACGGCATCGCACCGCCCCACCTGGACGATCCGATGTCGGTGCCCGACGTTGACGAGCTGCTACGCGGATACGAGGACGTGGTCCCGCATTTCGTCAACGCCCTGCGGCCGATCGACTGGCGCTACACCAACGACCCCGCCTGGGTGATGCGCAACAAGGGGGAGAGCCTCGACCACAACCGGGTCTGGATGAAGGCCCGCGGCGCGATGCCCGAGGATCCGGTTCTGCACGCCGCCGCGCTGGTGTACTCGTCGGACACCACCGTGCTCGACTCGATCATCACCACGCATGGACTGTCATGGGGCTTCGACCGGATCTTCGCAGTCACCATGAACCACTCGGTGTGGTTTCACCGTCCCGTTCGGTTCGACGAGTGGGTGCTGTACTCGACCTCCTCGCCGGTGGCCGCCGAATCGCGCGGCCTCGGCACGGGCCACTTTTTCGACAGATCCGGTCAGCTGCTCGCGACCGTGGTCCAGGAAGGCATCGTCAAATACTTCCCGGGCGCCAAGCCGAGTTAGGGCGTTGGCGTGATCGTGACGCTGAACTCGTTCTCGATGCGGCCGCGGAACTGGTCCGCGCAGTCCTGGATGGCCTGCTCGTCGTTGCCTGCCCTGGACAGGCAGTCGACGTAGTCCGTGCCGCCTGCCTGGTCGAATCCCCACACGGCGAGGCCGATCACGACGGCGGCTTCGATGATGCTGAGGAATCCCAGCACAATGCCCGCGATCGCGACTCCGCCGTTGGTCGCCTCGCCTCGCCTGGCCCGTCCCCAGCCGAGGAATCCGAGAATGATCGCGACGACGCCCAGCACAACACCGCCCACGACGGTCAGCAGCGCGATGATTGCGACCACCAACGCGGCGACGCCGAGCCCGTTCTTGGGTGCGGTCGGCGGCATGTAACCGGCGTAGGGCGGCGGGGGCGGCGGCGGGTAACTGCCGGGATACGCGCCACCCGGCGGTGGCGGAGGTGGCGGTTCGCTCATCTCGCTGAGATTACCTGCCGACGGCGAGGTTGAGTGTGGGACAGCGAAACCCGTCGGGCAGGTGATGGGTGGCGACGACGACGGTGCGATCGGCAGGAAACAGCCCGTCGGGGGTGAGCAGGTCGGCCATGATCTGCCGCCCGTCGGTAGCGTCGAGGTGCTCGGTCGGTTCGTCGAGCAGAACCGTTGGCGCCGTCGAGACCAGCGCCCTTGCCAGCAGCAGGCGCCTGCGCTGGCCGGCCGAAACCGCCGCCGCGCCGCCGACGAGCACAGTGGACAGCCCGTTGGGCAATGCGTTCAGCCACTCGCCAAGGCCGACCCTGCCCAGGGCATTTCGTAGTTCGTCGTCGGTTGCGTCGCCGCGGACCACAAGCAGGTTGTCGCGGACCGTGGTCGCGAACAGGTGTGCGTCCTCTGCGAAAAATGCTGCTTCCGTGGGATTTTCGGCCATCGACATCAGTAGCGTCGTCTTGCCTGCGCCGCTCGGTCCGGTAACGGCGAGTCTGGTGCCAGGCTCCAGGTCGACGGGCGTCGCAGCCGGCCGCGGGCGCAAGCCGCTATCGGGCTGGGTGAGGTCGAGCAGGCGGCGGGCGGCAATGCGTGACCGGGTGAGTTGGACAGCGGCACCCGGCAGGGCCGCCGTCGCCTCGAAGGCGGCCAACGGCAACAACATCAGGATCGCCACGGTCATCGGTGAAACCGAGTCCGCGATCCAGATCGCGGCGACGACGGCGCCGAGCACGCTGATGCCCATGGCCAAGGTGGGCGCGGCAGCGGCGAGCGCCGCAGGCGCTGCTGCCCGGTCGGTCGCGCGCCCCCATTCTCGATGCCGCCGTTCAGCCTCGGTGATGATTTCGTCGAGGCGCCCGCTGACGCGGAGTTCTGGCGCATGCTCGAGAGCGAGCATCACTGCGACGTCGCGTCCGGAATGATGCTGTGTAGCAACTGCTTCCGCAGCGGTGGCCGCCCTGGCCGCCAGCCATGGCGCCGCCACGCCTGCGATCAGCAGACACGCCGCAAGCACGGCAGCCGCGGCGGGGGAGATGACCCCGATGACTGCGACAGCGCTGAACGAGAGCACGGCAGCTACCGCGATGGGCAACGCCGCCCGCACCAACACGTCCGACAGCTCGTCGACGGCGGCACCGGCGCCGGCCACCAATTCACCGCTGGACAGTCGCATCGCGGCCTCGGCCGGCGCAGCGGCGAGCCGGCGGTACAACCCCTCGCGGGTGTCCGCCGCGGCTCGCAGGGCAGTGTCGTGCGACGCCAGCCGCTGGCAGTACCCGAGCACGCCGCGGGAAATGCCCAGCGCCCGCACGGCCACCACCGCCACCGTCAAGTCCAGAACCGGCGGCATCTGCCACGCCCGCGTGATCAGCCATGCCGAAATCCCGGTCAGCGCGAGCGCGCTGGCCAGCGACAGCACCCCCAGCACGACGGCCAACAACAGCCGTCCCATCCGCGGTCGCAGCAGCTCACGCATCGACGAGGCTCCCCATGTACACGACCCGATCGCCTATCGCCAGCACCGGATCGCGGTGTCCAACGACGACCACCGTCGCGCCCCGTGCCGCGCACCCCGTGATCGCCTGCAGCACCCGGTTCTCGCTGGCCGCATCAAGGTGTGACGTCGGCTCGTCCAGCAGCAGCACCGGCGCGGCCGACCCCAGCACTCTGGCAAGACCAAGACGCTGGCGCTGACCCAACGACAGGCCCGTACCGCCGCGGCCCACCACGGTTTCCAGTCCATCGGGCAAGGTGGCCAGCACGTCGTCGAAACCGGCGGCCCTGCAGGCAAGCTCGAGATCGGGCAGCGGCCCGAACAGCTCGAGGTTGTCGCGGATGCTTCCTGGTATCAGCACCGGACGCTGTGAAAGCCAGGCAACCTGCTTCCACCACGCCCGCAGATCCAAATCGGCGATGTCGACGCCGTTGACGAGGATCCGGCCAGAGTTCGGCGCGTCGAGTCCGAGGATGGCCTGAAGCAGCGTGGTCTTGCCGACGCCGTTGGGCCCCGTCAGCACGGTCACGCGGCCGGGCTCCACCTCCGTGTCCAGAATCTCGAGGTGTATTGGCGCAGTTAACGTCCTGGTGCCGGCGCGCTGGTCGTTCGGTGCGTTCAGCAGACGGAATGCCTTGTCGGCAGCGGTCTTTCCGTCTTGGGCGGCGTGGAACTCCATGCCGACGCGGCGCAGTGGCCAGAACACCTCGGGTGCCAGCAGCAGCGCGGTCAGACCTGCCGCCAGCGTCATCTCGCCGAACACCAGCCGCAGACCGACGCCGACCGCGACCAGCGCGACACCGAGGGTCGCCAACAGTTCGAGCACGAGCGCCGACAGGAAGGCGATGCGCAGCGTCGCCATCGCCGAACGCCGGTGGGCCGCACCCAGTTCGGCGATTCGCTCCGCCGAGCCGCCGATCCGGCCCAATGCCCGTAACGTCGGAATTCCGGCGACCAAGTCGAGCATCCGCGACTGCAGCGTGGTCATCGCCGCAAGCGAGGCGGCCGACCGTTCAGCGGTGACCAGACCGATCAGCACCATGAAGATCGGAATGAGGGGCAACGCGATCAACACGACGACGGCCGACGAAATGTCGTAGACGGCGATCACCACTACCGCTGCCGGGGTCAATATGCCCGCCAGGAACACCGACGGCAGGTACGCGGTGAAGTACGGCCGCAGACCGTCGAGACCGCGGGTGATCACCGCGGCGGCCGAATCGCGCTCGGCGGCGAGTTGCCGCGGTGACAGCGCGGTGACGCGGCGCAGCATCTGGCTGCCCAGGTCGGCAATCACGGCGGTCGCTCCGCGTGCCGACAACCGGCCCTGCGCCCAGTGCGCCAACGTGCGAACAACCCACATCGACAGCAACATCCACACCGATCCGGCCCAGTGAGTCAACGTGCGCGAGCTCGGCTCTGTGATGACTCCCGCAACGATGTCGGCCAGCACCACAGCGGACGCGATCGTGGCGCCGGTGATGACGACACCGCAGGCCACCGATGCGACCAGGTATCGCCGCATCGCCGTCGATGCCCGCCAGAGGTTCATCTCGACAGGCCGGCCGGTGCTGGAATCCGGTCGGCCGAAATCCGTTTCCGGAAAACCCAATACGTCCAGCCCTGATACAGCACCACCAGCGGGGCGAAGATCAGCGCCGCCCAACTCATGATCTTCAGCGTGTAGGGGGTGGACGACGCGTTGTAGATCGTCAAGCTCCAGTCCGGGTTCAGTGTGGACGGAAGCAGATTCGGATACAGCGAACCGAACAACAGGATCACCGCGCTCGCAACCACCGTCGTCGTGTGAACAAAGGCCCACCCTTCGCCGCTGCCGCTCCATATCCGCGCAAGCGCCGCAAGCGTCGCGACCGCCCCGACGCCCACCACGATCCACGTCCAGTCCTTGCCGTAGGCGAGCTGCGTCCACAGCCCGAAGCCAGCCATCAGAGCCGTCACAGGCAGCGACAACCGGGTTGCGAACCGGAACGCGTCAAGGCGTACCGCGCCATCGGTTTTCAGCGCCACGAACACCGCTCCGTGCAGCAGGAACAGGCCGCCGGCCGCCAAGCCACCAAGCACCGTGTACGTGTTGAACACCTCACCGATCGATAGGTGCACCCGCTTGTCGGCATCGACGGGCAGTCCGCGCACCAGCATCGCGAACACCGCACCCCACAGGAATGCGGGCAGCCACGACCCGACGGCGATCCCAATGTCCGCCCACTTCCGCCAGTTGGGATCGTCGATCTTGCCGCGCCATTCGATCGCGACGATGCGCAGGATCATCGCGAACAGGATCACCAGCAGGGGCAGATACAGGCCGGAGAACATGGTCGCGTACCAGTCCGGAAACGCCGCGAACATCGCGCCTGCGGCGGTGATCAGCCAGACCTCGTTACCGTCCCAGACCGGTCCGATGGTGTTCAGTGCTGCCCTGCGGTGCTTGTCAGGGTCGCCCTTTGCGGTGCGGCCGAAGAACGCCATCAGCATGCCGACGCCGAAGTCGAAGCCCTCGAGCACGAAGAATCCGAGAAACAGCACCGCCATGACGACGAACCAGAACTCAGTCAGCCCCATTGCCGACACCTCCTCTCAGTACGCGAACGACAGCGGCGCCACGTCCTCCTTGCCGGGCGGAGTTGGCGGCGCCGGTTCGGAGTCGTGTTCCTGCGGGCCCTCGAGCACGTAACGCCGGATCAGCCAGAACCAGATAACGGCCAGCACTGCGTACAAAAGGGTGAACGTCACCAGCGAGGTCACCACCATGCCCGCGGAATTTCCTGATACGCCCTCAGCCACGGTGAGCCGAATCAACTGGTCGCCCGTGGGATTCGGCACCACCACCCACGGCTGGCGCCCCATCTCGGTGAACACCCATCCGGCGCTGTTGGCCAGGAACGGGGTAGGCAGTGTCAGCAGAGCGAAGCGGGTGAGCCAACGTGATTGCGGTATGCGGCCACCCCTCGTCAGCCACAACGCGGCCACTGCGAAAAGCATTGGTACGGCAAGTAATCCGATCATCGCGCGGAACGCCCAGTAGGTGACGAACAAGTTGGGCCGGTAGTCGCCGGGGCCGAACTTCTCTTGGTACTGCTCCTGTAGGTCCTTGACGCCTTCCAGTCGCACCCCCTCGAACTTGCCCTCGGCCAGGAAGGGCAGCACGTAGGGCACCTCGATCAGATGGCTGACGCTGTCGCAGTTGTTGTGGGTACCGACCGTCAGGATTGAGAAGTCCGGGTCGGTCTCGGTGTGGCACAACGATTCTGCCGACGCCATCTTCATCGGCTGCTGCTGGAACATCAGCTTGCCCTGGCTGTCGCCGGTGAAGATCAGCCCGACGGCCGACACCAGGACCACCAGGCAACCGAGGATGGTCGCAGGGCGATACATGGTGGCGGCCTCTGGCTGGCTGCGGGCGCGCACCAACCACCATGCACACACAGCTGCCACGAACGTGCCTGCGGTCAGGAAGGCGCCGGCAACCGCATGCGAGAAGGCGGCGACCGCAGTGTTGTTGGTGAACAGCGCGACGATGCTGGTCAATTCGGCACGGCCGGTATCCGGGTTGTAGCGGGCTCCCACCGGATGCTGCATCCACGAGTTGGCCGCGATGATGAAGTACGCCGACATGTTGACCGCGACGGCGACGATCCAGATGCATGCCAGATGCACCAGCCGCGGCAGCCGGGTCCATCCGAAGATCCACAGGCCGATGAATGTCGATTCGAAGAAGAAGGCCGCCAGACCCTCCATCGCCAGTGGCGCGCCGAAGACATCGCCGACGAACCGGGAGTACTCGCTCCAGTTCATGCCGAACTGGAATTCCTGGACGATGCCGGTGGCGACGCCGAGCGCGAAGTTGATCAGGAACAGCTTGCCGAAGAACCGTGTCAACCGGTACCAGGCGGGGTTGTCGGTGATCAGCCACACGGTCTGCATGACCGCGATCAGCGGCGCCAGACCAATGGTCAGCGGGACGAAGATGAAGTGGTAAACGGTGGTGATGCCGAATTGCCACCGCGACACATCCAGTGCGTCCATCCGACCCTCTTCCGTGGCTGTGGCACCAGCCTACGACAGGGCGTAGTAGACGTCAGTGTGGGTTAGCTCACCGATTCCTCGGCAGGCGGGGTGATGGGCTGAACGGGTGGCTTGCTGGCTTTGCGGATACCGAACGCCGAAACCACTTCGAAGACTCCGAGAATGATGAGCCACATCCCGACGACCCTGGTCAGTATCAGGATCGATTCGAACGGGACCGCCAGCATGACCACCCCGGCGATGAGGCTGATCACGCCGATGAAGATCTCCCACCACCGGCCGGGCAGCGTCGGGTCGCTGATCGCCGACACCGCCGTGGCCACGCCGCGGAAGATGAATCCGACGCCGATCCAGATCGCCAGAAGCAGGATCGACTCCTGGAGGCTGCGGAAGCACAGCACTGCCAAGATCAGCGCGGCGGCGCCGCTGATGAACAGCAGTACCCGCCCGCCGGCCGACACATGCAGGCTGAACGCGAACACCACCTGCGCGATGCCGGTGACCAACAAGTAGGCGCCGAAGAAAATCGCAGCAACGACGATGCTGATGCCGGGCCAAACCCACGCGAGAATGCCGAGGATGACGGCGAGAATCCCGGACGCTAGCGTGGATTTCCATAGGTGTTGCAGCAGGCTCGGGGCAGCGGGGCTTTCCATGGCCGAAGTGTGTCATAAAGGGTTCACCGAATTGCGCATTTCCTCATTCGTGGACGCCAGCGCAAATAGTCGATGCAGTGCCGCGCAAATGGCGCGGACGACACTCGACGGCTCGCATCTTGGTGTAACAGTTGGTTTGTTCGCTACGATGAGTATTCGACGGTCCCACCGGAGCACAACGGATCGACCCACTGGGGCAAACGAGGAGTAACGATGACCAATGCCGCCTTTCGCCGGACCGCCGGCGCGGCGATCGCAGCACTTGTGATGGCGGCGGGCGCGGTCGTGTCGATGGCGCCGGCCAACGCCGATCCGGCAATGGACAAGGTCTTCATCGACTACCTCGACAAGAAGGGCGTCCCGTACAAGAACCGGACTCAGATCATCCGGCTCGCCAAGGAGTACTGCGTCGATCAGACGAGGCAGGGCAATCCGTCCTGGCTCGCGGGATACAACCTTCAATACAGCCAAGGCTGGACGCAGACCGAGGCTGTCCAGTTCGTCGAGGGCGCCATTCCCGTGTACTGCCCGAAGCTTTGGGAGTGATTAGCACTTTCGTTCTCCTGCCACCGCGGTAGGTCTCTACTACTGTTCCGTTACCGGCGCTTCGCGCCGCGTCATCGAAGCAGAAAGTAGAGGCAAACCGTGTTGGTTGAGTGTCAAGGCCGTCGACGGAGACTCCTGCGCATCGCGGCGGTGTTTGCTGCCACCGGTGCTTTGGCATTGTCCGGGTGTGCCGCAAGCGGCGACCAGTCAGGTGAGGAAACGACGGGTGCCGCGCCGGAGGGCGCGAAGGTCGAAGAGATCGCGAACACCCTGCCCGAAGAGATCAAGTCGTCCGGCAAGCTCATTGTCGGCGTCAACATTCCGTACGCGCCCAACGAGTTCAAGGATCCGAGCGGAAAGATCGTCGGATTCGACGTAGATCTGATGAACGCGATCGCTGCCACCCTCGGCCTGACTGCGGAGTTCCGCGAATCGGACTTCGCAAAGATCATCCCGTCGATCCAGGGCGGCACCATGAACGTCGGGATGTCTTCCTTCACCGACACCAAGGAACGTGAGGCGTCGGTCGACTTCGTCACGTACTTCAACGCAGGCATCCTCTGGGCACAGCGCCCCGGTTCGCCGGTCGATCCGACCAACGCGTGTGGGAAGAAGGTCGCTGTGCAGGCCACCACGACCGAGGAAACCGAGGAGCTGCCGGCCAAGAGCAAGGCATGCACCGATGCGGGCAAGCCGCCGATCGAGATCATTCCGTTCGACGGGCAGGATGCCGCGACCAACGCTGTGGTTCTCGGTCAGGCGGACGCCATGTCGGCCGATTCGCCGGTGACCGCATACGCCATCAAGCAGAGCAACGGCAAGCTGGAGGCCGCCGGTGAGATCTTCGATGCCGCGCCTTACGGCTGGCCGGTGCAGAAGGGCTCGCCGCTGGCCGAGTCGCTGAAGAAGGCCCTCGAGCACCTCATCGAAGACGGCACCTACAAGGAGATCGCGACCAATTGGGGTGTCGAGTCCGGGATGATCGACAAGCCGGTCATCAACGGCGCAATCAACTAGCCAGGATTCGACCATGACTGATGTCGACGCGTCGCCATCCGCAGACCCAGCCGCCATCGATGCCGTTCCGTTGCGTCATCCTTGGCGGTGGGTGGCGGCGGTCGTCATCGTCGTACTCGTCGTGCTGTTCGTGTACGGCGCGGCAACGAACGATGCGTACCGCTGGGGTGTCTTCAGGGAATATCTATTCAACGAGCGCGTCTTGACGGTGGGTCTAGTCAACACCTTGCAGCTGACCCTCTATTCGATGGTGCTGGCGATCGCGCTGGGCGTGATCCTCGCGGTGATGCGGCTGTCGCCCAACCCGGTGTTCCGGTCGGTGTCGTGGGTGTACCTGTGGATCTTCCGCGGCACGCCAATCTATGTTCAGCTGGTGTTCTGGGGGCTGATCCCCACCATCTACCAGAACATCCGGCTCGGCGTCCCGTTCGGGCCGGCGTTCTTCCAGCTCAATCTGCAGGCCCTGTCGATCCCGTTCCTTCTGGCCATCCTCGGGCTGGCGCTCAACGAGGCCGCCTACATGGCCGAAATCATCCGCGCCGGAATCAGTTCCGTGCCAGAGGGGCAATCGGAGGCGTCGACCGCACTGGGCATGTCATGGGGGATGACGATGCGGCGCACCGTGCTGCCGCAGGCGATGCGGGTGATCATCCCACCGACCGGCAACGAGGTCATCAGCATGCTGAAGACCACGTCGCTGGTCACCGCGGTGCCCTTCACGCTGGATCTCTACGGCATTACCTCCCGCGAGATCGCCGCGCGAGAATTCGAGCCGGTCCCGCTGCTGTTGGTCGCCGCGTTCTGGTATCTGGTGGTCACCAGCGTCCTGATGGTCGGCCAGTTCTATCTGGAACGCCACTTCTCGCGTGGCGCGTCACGGAAGCTGACAACCAAGCAGCTCGAGGCGTTGGCCAAGGCCCAAATGGTAGGAGAGGCGGGGCACGTATGACCGCGATGGTGAAGGCCGAACAGGTCTGCAAGAGCTTCGGCGCCTTGCACGTCCTGAAGGGCATCACGCTGGAAGTCGGCAGGGGCGAGGTGCTGGTCATGGTCGGTCCGTCCGGCTCGGGCAAGTCCACCTTTCTGCGGTGCATCAACCATTTGGAGCAAGTCAATGCCGGCCGGCTGTACGTCGACGGCGAGTTGATCGGCTACCGCGACCGGGGCACCAAGCTGCTTGAGATGTCGCCCCGTGACGCCGCCAAGCAGCGCCGCGACATTGGCATGGTGTTCCAGCATTTCAACCTTTTCCCGCATCGCACGGCGCTGCAGAACGTCATCGAGGCGCCGCTCCACGTCAAGAAAGTCAAGAAGAGCGATGCGGTGGCGCGTGGGAAGGATCTGCTGAGTCAGGTCGGGCTGTCGGAAAAGGCAGACGCGTATCCCGCGCAGCTGTCCGGTGGCCAGCAGCAGCGAGTGGCGATCGCGCGTGCGCTCGCGATGAACCCCAAGCTGATGCTGTTCGACGAGCCCACCTCCGCCTTGGACCCCGAACTGGTCGGAGAAGTTCTCGCGGTGATGAAAAAGCTTGCCGCCGAAGGCATGACGATGGTGGTGGTGACCCACGAGATGGGGTTCGCGCGGGAAGTCGCAAACCAACTGGTGTTCATGGACGCCGGCGTGGTCGTGGAGAGCGGACCTCCCCGCGAGGTGCTTGCCAATCCGACACACGAACGCACAAAGGCTTTTCTGTCCAAGGTGCTGTAGAGCCCATGCAGGCACCGGATCCCGCCACCCCGCTTTGGCGGGCGGCGCAGGTGTTCCGGTTGCTTTCGTGCATGTACGCGTTGGGTTTTCACATCGCGATCAACGAAGACCTCGACAGGCCCGCCGTCGGATGGCTGCTGCTTGCGGTGCTGATCGGCTGGAGTGCGGTGTGCGCGTTCGCCTACCTTCAGGGCTTCGGCCGCCGTGCGTCCTGGGTGCTTGCGGAGCTAGCGGTGGTGGTGGCCTTGATGCTGTCCACCGAGTTCGTCGCGTCAGACCAGTGGGCATTGGACAACCAGACCTGGCCGACGACGTTGTGGGCCACCAACGCAACGATTTCGGCGGCCATTCTGGCCGGGCCCGTCCCCGGCATGCTCGCCGGTGTGGTCGTGATGATCGCCAGCACACTGGTGAAGGGCTTCATCAACTACGACTTGGGCCGTAACGCAACGATTGTCATTGAGCTCGCGGTGGGGCTGGCGGTCGGCATGGCGGCGCAGACGGCGCGGCGAGCCCACGCCGAACTCGAGCAGGCGGCACGGCTGGCGGCGTCACACCAGGAGCGTGAGCGGTTGTCGCGTCAGGTGCATGACGGCGCAATTCAGGTACTTGCGCTGGTCTCACGCCGGGGCAAGGAAATCGGCGGCGAGACAGCGGAATTGGCCGAGTTGGCCGGTGAACAGGAACGGGCGCTGAGGCGGCTGGTCAGCTCGGCCGACGCCGAACCGCGGGATGGCGAGACGGCCGACATCGGGGCACTTCTACGGCGCAGGGCGTCGGATCGGGTCTCGGTCAGCGTGCCGGCCGACCCGGTGTTGCTGGATTCCGCTGTCGCCGACGAATTGTATGCCGCGGCGGCCAACGCACTCGACAACGTCGCCTCGCATGCGGGGCCCGATGCCCGCGCCTACGTACTACTCGAGGATCTCGGCGATACGGTGACGGTCAGCATCCGCGACGACGGCGCAGGCATTCCCGACGGCCGGCTGGAGGAAGCTGTCGGCGAGGGCCGCTTCGGCATCGCCAAATCGATTGTGGGACGGATGGATTGGCTGGGTGGCAGCGCCAGGCTGAACACCGGGCCGGGATGTGGGACGGAATGGGAGCTGACAGTACCCCGACGGTGATGGTCGTCGACGACCATCCGATCTGGCGTGACGCGGTCGCCCGCGACCTCGCCGACGACGGCTTCACCGTCGTCGCGACCGCAGACGGAGTCGCCGCGGCCCGGCGCCGGGCCGCCGTCGTACACCCTGACGTGGTGGTGATGGACATGCGGCTGGCTGACGGCGACGGCGCCCAAGCCACCGCGGAGGTGCTGGCGGTGTCACCGTCGTCGCGGATCCTGGTGCTGTCGGCCTCGGACGAACGCGACGACGTACTGGAAGCGGTGAAGGCAGGCGCCACAGGCTATCTCGTCAAGAGTGCGTCGAAGCAGGAGCTCGGCGATGCGGTACGTGCGACGGCGGAGGGCCGGGCGGTGTTCACTCCTGGACTCGCCGGGCTGGTGCTGGGGGAGTACAGGCGAATCGCGCAGTCCGGTACGACGGGCCGGCCAGGCACGTCGGTGCCGAGCCTGACCGAACGCGAGACGGAGATACTGCGCCACGTGGCCAAAGGCTTGACGGCCAAGCAGATCGCGGCCCGGCTGTCGCTCAGTCATCGCACCGTCGAAAACCACGTGCAGGCCACATTTCGCAAGCTTCAGGTGGCCAACCGCGTCGAACTGGCCCGCTATGCAATCGAACACGGTCTCGACGAGTAGTCCTACTCATCCGGAAGTGGCCGACTTGCTGCGACGATGTCGGCATGACCGAACCGCACCGCGCCGTCATCGCCCGGCTTTCCGCGGATTTCGCCGCGATCTCACAACAGCTGGCCCGGGTGTCTGCTGACCTGACGGAGCTCGACCGGCTGCTGTCGGAGCGGCCACCCGCGCCACAGCCGGTGGCGGCCGCGTATGCGCCGCCGGCCATGCCGTACTGGCCGCAGTACCCGCCGGCCTACCCGCAGCCACCGCAGTATCCGCCGCAGTATCCGCCGCAGCCGGTCGCGCCGGTCCCGCCTCCCAAGCCACGGCCGCAACGCTCCGAAGGCTGGATCGGCAAGGTGCTTGCCGTTGCCGGCGTCGCGGTGACGCTGATCGGCGTCGTGCTGCTGCTGGTCCTGGCCGCCCAGGCCGGCGTCCTGCGCCCCGAATTCCGCGTCGCCGCAGGTGCCGCGCTGGCCATCGGGCTGGTGGCTGCCGCCGCGTGGCTCTACGCCAGGCCCGGCGGCCGGGTCGGGGCGATCGCGCTGGCGGCCACGGGCGTCGCGGCGGCATACATGGATGTCATCGCCCTCACCACCATCTACGACTGGGTGTCGGCCCCGATCGGACTGGTCATCGCCGCCGTCATCGGCGGCGGCGGGCTGAGCCTGGCCCGGCGTTGGGATTCCCAGCACCTCGGCGTCCTGGTGTTGGTGCCGTTGATCGTGCTCGCGCCGGTCGTGACCGATGGGATCACCTTGCTGCTCGTCGGGTTCATGCTGGCGCTGTCGGCGGCGTCGCTGCCGGTACAGCTTGGCAAGGACTGGATCTGGTTGCACGCGGCGCGCACTGCGGCGAGCACCTTTCCGCTACTGGTCGCGCTGATCGCGGTGTACTTCGACGACAATGATGATCTCCTGCTGGCGGGTGCGTGCGGCATCGCGGCGGTGCTCGCCCTCGTCGGCGCGCTCATCCTGTTGCCGCGCACCGCCAACCGGATCGCGATGGCCCTGCTGACCGCGGCTGGCGTGCTGCCGGTGCTTTGCGCGGTGCTGGCAGCCGATCGAGTGGTCGCCGCGTTGATGGCCGCCGCGTTGGCCGCGACGCTGCTGGCGATTGTGTCGATCGGCGACAGGCTGACCGGCGTGGCAGGCGCCGTGCGCCACATCTGGTCGGCGCTGTCGGCCGTCTCCGCGCTCATTGCGGTGACGGTGGCTTTCGAGGGCGAGATCGCCGGTCCGGTTCTGCTGGCGATGGCGGTCGTGGTCGCCGTCGCCGGGCGCCGCGACAACATCGCGAGGTGGGCGGCGGTGGGGTTCGCCGTCGTCGGCGGCGGGATCTATCTGATCTACGCGCCCCCGAGTTCGCTGATGCGAGCCACCGAAGCCGGCGCCCCCGACGGGATCTCGACGCTGGTCGCCAGCCTGCTGCTGATGGTGTGTGCGGTGGCGATCGTGTGGTCGTGGGTCGCCTCCCGGGAAGGCGACGACGACACGGTCCGCGTCTTGTGGGCAGGTTCGGCCATCGTGATCGTGTATGCAATCACGACGTTCACCGTGACGGCCGGTGTGCTGATCGGCGGAGTGGGCCGCGGCTTCTTCGCGGGTCACATGGCCGCGACCATCTGCTGGATCGCGATGGCCGCCGGGCTGTTCATCTACGCGGCCCGGTTGCCGAAGGCGAATCGGTCGCTGCCGATCGGCGGGGGATTGGCGCTCGTCGCCGCGGCAATGACCAAGCTGTTCCTCTTCGACCTCGGGACGCTCGACGGGATCTTCCGGGTCGTGGTGTTCATCGTCGTCGGCCTGGTGCTGCTGGGTATGGGCGCCGGATATGCCCGGCTGCTGGAAAAGCAGGACCAACAGCAGGACCAGGTGGATGTGGCGCCTGTCACGAGCTAAACTGGACTCAATCCAGATTAGAAAGGCGTTGGACAAGACATGAGTACACGGAGAAACGCAGAAGAAGTACAGGGCTTTGCGGCCTCATCGGAGCTGAGCGCGAACCTGCAGCGGGTCTTGGTCGATCTGATCGAGCTCCATCTGCAGGGCAAGCAGGCACATTGGAACGTCGTCGGCACGAACTTCCGCGACTTGCACCTGCAACTCGACGAGTTGGTCGACTTCGCCCGCGAAGCCA
>NZ_DASSCY010000355.1:0-2825 GCF_035697385.1 Mycobacterium sp.
GAGAGCGGGTTTCCACCACGGCTCCGAGTACCAGCCGGCGGGGACGGGACGGCCGGCGACGCGCCCGCCGGGGTAGTAGTTCGGGGTGCGCTCCGAAGGTCCGGGGGACGCCTCGATTTCGCGTCCCTCGAACTCGACCCGTCGCTCCTCGGTGACGGTGCCCGCAGACCGCTGCCCGGCAAGCGTCTCGAGCTCGGGGCCGGGATCCATGCCCATCGCCACCCGGGCTGCGCGGACGTAGTAGAGGCCTTCGAGAGCGCTCTCCTTGGCCAGTAACGCCTGTTTGGCGGTGGTCGCCTGCTCGACCGCCGACGATGCGGCGGTGTATCGCTCGGACGCGTCGGCCATCGCCTGCTTGGAGGCATCGTCGGTACCGGTCAAATTGAGCACCTGGCCGCCGAGGCGTTCGATGACGCGACGGGCGTCGGCCTTCGCATCTGCGAGCGAGGCTGCACTTCGCTTGCCCGATGCTTTCGACGAGGCATAGACGGCCACGCCGATAGCGACGACGACCAAAAGGATAAGGACGACCAAGGCGCCATTCATGGGGTCCAGCGTACCCAGCAATTTGGCAGCTAAATGGCCGTGCGTCAGTCGCGGGTTACGCCTAGAGCGGAGTAGATCTCATCGGAGAGCACGACGCTGCGCGGGTCGGCGTTGCATTTGGTGGCGTCGAAGTAATTCATCACGTACGCGTAGCCGATGCGGTGCTCGAGGTCAGCGAAAGCAAATGAGCCACCCGAGCCGCCATGACCGAATGTCCGCGGGTTCGGACCCGCGACACCGCGCTGGTTCAGCATGTAGCCCAGGCCCCAGCCGTGATCGGCGACCCGTGCGCCTAGCACCACGTCGGTGTCGAACCCGCCCTGGGAGACCCGAACCAACTCCAGGTGATCGCGCGAGAGCAGCTTCTCCTGCGCCAGCGCGTTGTAAAACGTCGCCATACCGAGTGCCGAGACGTGCGCGTTGGTGGCCGGGAATTCGGCCCTGCGCCACAGCTCGAGCTCGTTCGATCCGAGCTCGTCGTCCGGCACGAAGCCCATTGCCACCGAGAGCCCTGCCATCGGATGCTCGGCAAGTGAGGCGGGGGAGCCGGGCGCCTCACCAGCGGCCAGCACGTCGCGGATGTGTGGCTTGTTCACCATCTCGGCGCATCGGTGGTGTTCGGACTCCGGCAGACCGATGTGCACGTCGATGCCGAGCGGCTCGGCGATCTCGGTGCGCAGATACTGCCCGATGGTGCGTCCGGTGACTCGGCGGACCAGCTCACCGAGGATGAAGCCGAACGTCACCATGTGGTAGCCCTGCGCGGTGCCGGGTTGCCACCACGGCTCGGCCGCCGCGATGTGCCGGCACACCCGGTCCCAATCGGCGGCTTCGGCCCAGTGCAGGCGAGTGCGCGGCCCGATCACGCCGGACCTGTGGGACATCACCATCGCGACGGTGATGTCCGCCTTACCGGCATGGGCGAATTCGGGCCAGTAGTGGGCAACGGGAGCGGCGAGGTCGATTTCGCCGCGGTCGGCCAGCAGGTGCACACAGGTGCTGGTCAACCCCTTGGACCCGGAGAAAATGCTGGCCAGCGTGTCTTCTTGCCAGGGCCGTCGACCGGCGGCGTCGGCCGAGCCGCCCCACAGGTTGACGACCAGCTCACCGTCCACCCACACCGCCACGGCCGCGCCGATGTCGTCACGCTCGGTGAAGTTCGACTCGAAGGCGGTGCGGACCTTGTCGAATCCCGGGGCACACGAACCGTTGATCGTGACTACACGGGGGTCCCTCAAACCGATCCTCCTGCAGAAGGCCCTCGTCACATGGTCGCTGGGCGGACTCTAGTTAACGCAAATCCTAACTACAAGAGGCCCTTTAGACCTTCTGGCACACGGTTACGGTACGGGTGAGGTTCGATTGCGGTTCGGGGATTACGGGGTAGCGCCATCGGTCGATGACGGTGTGGAGCCGGCGCCCGAATCAGGTGTGGCCGACGAGCCGGCCGCGCAAAACGGCTACGGCTGACCGGCTCGAACCGCGAGCCATCGCGAAATTGGCCTACCCAGGTAGACGCCTTGGAGCGGGCGACGGGAATCGAACCCGCGTAGCTAGTTTGGAAGACTAGGGCTCTACCATTGAGCTACGCCCGCATGTGCAGCACCAGAAGACTGTACCGGCGCCGCCTGAATCAAATCCAATTGAAAGCATCGTGCGATCAGCCCGTAGTATCTCGCGTGGTCAGCTCTGCGCGGAGCCGACCAGCAGAGGGCGCGGGGTGTAGCGCAGCTTGGTAGCGCATCCGCTTTGGGAGCGGAAGGCCGCAGGTTCAAATCCTGTCACCCCGACCGGACCACGTACGCACACAGACACATGAGGAGCAAGAGCGTGAAGAGCACCGTCGAGAAGTTGAGCCCCACCCGGGTTCGCATCAACGTAGAGGTGCCGTTCACCGAGCTTGAGCCAGACTTCGATCGTGCGTTCAAGCAGCTCGCCAAGCAGATTCGGCTGCCCGGCTTTCGGCCAGGCAAGGCGCCTCGCAAGCTGCTGGAGGCCCGCATCGGCCGCGGCGCCGTGCTCGAGCAAGTGGTCAACGACGCGCTGCCCGGCCGCTACAGCGAAGCCGTCACCTCATCCGAAATCCAGCCGCTCGGCCAGCCGGAGATCGAGATCACCAAGCTCGAGGACAACGAGGAACTGGTCTTCACCGCCGAGGTCGACATCCGCCCCGAGATCGAACTGCCCGAGCCGGACGACGACTTCGCCCAACTGGCAAGCGAATTCGACACGATTGACGAACTGCGCAACAGCCTCACCGAGCAGGTGAGCCGGGTCAA
>NZ_DASSCY010000356.1:0-15525 GCF_035697385.1 Mycobacterium sp.
GACGGCCGCGGCGCGCCGAATCTGCCGGCACCGCTGACCGGCGCGCTGAACGACGGTGTCGGATCGGTGCGCCGCCACTCGATAAGGTGCTGTGGAATCTCTTTGAGGAACCGCGATTCGGGGTTGAGCATCGGCTGGCCCCATGACGAGCGGACCTTGGCCCGGCTGACGTAGAGCCGTTGACGCGCCCTGGTGATGCCGACGTAGGCCAGCCGCCGCTCCTCGGACAGCTCGGTCGGATCACCCAGCGCCCGCATGTGGGGAAACATGCCGTCTTCCCAACCGGTCACGAACACCACCGGGAACTCGAGTCCCTTTGCGGTGTGCAGCGTCATCATCGTGACCACACCCGCGCCGTGCTCGGGCAATTCGTCGGCGTCGGCGACCAGCGATACCCGCTCCAGGAACTTCGCAAGGACGCCGGTGTCGGGTATGTCCTCGTCGGCGGGGTCGACCTCGCCGAGCGCCTCGGCATTGGCCAGATCGGTGCTGAATTCGTGTGCGACGCTGACCAATTCGTTGAGGTTGTCCAGCCGCGCCAGATCCTGTGGGTCGCTTGAGTTCTCCAGCTCGGAACGGTAGCCCGAGCGCTCCAGCACGGCTTCGACGAGCTCGCCCAGTTCACCGTCGAGGCGCCCGCGCAGATCGTCCATCAGCTCAACAAAACTCGCGATGCACTTCTCCGAGCGGGTGTTGAGCATCGGCACCTTGCCCTCGGCGGCGGCCTGCAGCGCGTCATTGAACGTCGCACCGGTGTTCTCGGCGTAGACCGCCACGCACGCCTCAGCGCGATCGCCAATGCCGCGCCGCGGGGTGTTCAAAATGCGCCGCATGCTCACCGAGTCGCCGGGGTTGTCGAGCACCCGCAGGTACGCGACGATGTCGCGAATCTCCCTGCGCTCGTAAAAGCGAACGCCGCCAACGACTTTGTACGGGATGCCGGCGCGAATGAACACTTCCTCCAGCGCGCGCGACGAGTTGTTGGTGCGGTAGAAGACCGCGACGTCGTTGTAGGTGATCTCGCCGCGGTCGGCGAGCGCGTCGATCTCCTCGGCGACGAACCTGGCCTCGTCGTGCTCGTTGTCGGCGACGTAGCCGACGATGAGCTCGCCGTCTCCCTCGGCAGTCCACAGCCGCTTCTCTCGTCGGCCCGCGTTCCGGGAGATGACCGAGTTCGCGGCGTTCAGGATGTTCTGCGTCGAGCGGTAGTTCTGTTCCAGCAGAATCGTTGTGGCATTGGGGTAGTCGCGTTCGAAGTCCTCGATGTTGCGGATGGTGGCACCGCGGAACGCATAGATCGACTGGTCGGCGTCACCCACCACACACAGCTCAGCGGGTGCCACGCCGTCCTCGGTCTGGCGCCCGACGAGTTCGCGTACCAGCACGTATTGCGCATGGTTGGTGTCCTGGTACTCGTCGACCAGGATGTGGCGGAACCGACGCCGGTAGTACTGCGCGATCTGCGGAAAGGCTTGCAGCACAGCGACTGTCTCACCGATGAGGTCGTCGAAATCCAGTGCATTGGCGGCACGCAGCCGGCGCTGATACTCCGCGTAGACCTCGGCGATGATGCGGGGCAGGTCCTCCATCGCGTTCGCCGCGTCGTGTGCGGCCTCCTCCGGGCCGATCAGCTCGTTCTTCAGGTTGGAGATCCCGTTGGCCAGCAACCGCGGCGAGTACCGCTTGGTGTCCAGCCCCATGTCCTTGCCGATCATCAACAGCAACCGGCGCGAGTCGTCGGCGTCGTAGATCGAGAAGTTGGAGTTCAGCCCTGGCAGCAGCGACGCCTGGTTGCGAAGGATCCGCACGCAGGTGGAGTGGAACGTCGACACCCACATCGACCGGGCTCGCGGGCCCACCAGCTGGACCACCCGCTCACGCATCTCGGCGGCGGCCTTGTTGGTGAAGGTGATGGCAAGGACTTGTCCGACGCCGACGTCGCGGGCGGCCAGCAGGTAGGCGATCCGCCGGGTCAGCACCGCCGTCTTCCCGGACCCAGCCCCCGCCACGATCAGCAGCGGCGTGCCAACATGTAGCACCGCGAGGCGTTGTTGCGGATTGAGCCCGTCGAGCAGCTGATCTGTTTCGGTCGCGATCGTCATATCGTCCTCGAACTTACCGCTGGACAGGGACACTTTGCGCCGACGCGGCCCGGGATGGCACACTTTGACCGTGCTCAGTAAGCAGCAGCGATTTTTCTACGGGTACCGGCCAGCGGTGCCCGTGGTCTAGCTGCTTCCCAGAGCCCCGCGGTCCGCTTCCGGATCCGGGGCTCGTCTCTTGTGTGAGGCCCGAAACCGGATGAGACCAGATCCCCCACACAACGAGGAGTCACCAATGTCTATCGAAACCGAGCCAGTGGCTGATATCGACGACCTGCGCCAGGAGATCGACCAGCTCGACGCTGCGATCCTGGAAGCAGTGAAGCGGCGCACCGAGGTCTCCCGGCTGATCGGCAAGGCCCGGATGGCCTCTGGCGGCACCCGGCTGGTTCACAGCCGCGAGATGAAGGTCATCGAGCGCTACAGCGAACTCGGACCCGACGGCAAGGACCTGGCGATGCTGCTGCTGCGGATGGGCCGCGGCCGCCTCGGGCACTGATTCGCCAAGTCAGCGCAGCGCGTCGGTAAGCCAGGGCGTCAGCCACTTGACCGCCTCCGGGGTGGGATGCACCCCGTCGCTGCGCATCCGGATGCCGTCGACCTTGGTGGTGTAGACCCCGTTCGGGCCGAGCTTCTTGTTGAGGTCGAGCACCGTGACGTTCGGTCGTTGGCCGACGACGCGGCGCAACAAGGCGTTCCACTCGTCGACCCGATCCGGATCGTCCTCGGGATAGAGCGTTCCGTCCGGCTTCTCACCGCGACGGTTGTACGGCTCGGTCGTGACGACGATCTTGGCACCGGTCGAGCCGAGGATATCCAGGGCACGACTGAGCTCGCCGCGCAGATACGCGTCGTAGCCCGGCTCACCGATGCGCGTCCAGCGCCCCCCGTTCTTCCGGTCGACGATCTCCCACCGGCCGATCATCAACAGCACCACGTCGGGCCGATCGTGTTTGATCCGCTGCGACCACCGGCTCGGCCACGCGTCACATTCAGGTTTCTGGTTCAGCGTCTCGCCGAAGTAGCGATAGGGTCCGCCGCGGGCGACACCGCATCCGATGGTCGTGTAATTGATGAAGTCCAATCCCGGCGTCGGCGGCAGGTACCGCATCAACGTCCACGCCACCGAGTCGCCGAACACCGCCACCCGCTTGGTCCCCGGCGCAAGCTGCCCCGACGGTGATCTGAGGACCGGCACCTCGGGCGAGGCCAGCGCAGCGGAGTCGACGTCCGACGTCGGCAGCCCGTCCCCCGGTTTGGCCCCGACTGGAAGGACGAGCATCGTCACCGCCGCCGCAGTGGCAGCCGTGGCGCCTGCAAGCGGCAGCATCGGCACAATCACGGGCCGCCATCGGCGGATCGGCTGCTCCAGCAGCCACCACGACGCCGCCGCGAACGCGATCGTCGCCGCACACCTCAGCGCGAACAGCGGCCAGCCCGACAGGCCGGTGTGTTCGCCGTTGAGCGCCAAAAAGATCGGCCAGTGCCAGAGGTAGACGCCGTAGGAGATGGCGCCGAGCCACACCAACGGCCGCCAGGCCAGCATGCGCGCTACGGGCCCGGATTGCTCCAGCGCCACCGGGGCGACGACGAGAACGGCCGCCATCGCGACCACGATCAGCAGCCCGCCACGGAACTCGCGGGCCGCGCCCGTCGCATAGTGCGCCGCCGATGCCAATACGGCCAAGCCGATGACCGGCAGGATGCGGGCGACCCATCGTCGCCACCTCGTACTCAGCTGGGGTCCACCCATTGTCAGCGTCGACCAGTCCCGCACCAGAAGGGCCGCCGCCGCGGCACCGACCAGCAGCGCCTGCGCGCGGGTGTCGGTGCCGAAGTAGACCCGGTTGAGAGACGCGTCGGAGGTATAGAGGATGGCTCCTGCCGCCGAGGCCAGCACCCCAACGGTGGCGAGCACGAACACTGCCCATCGTGCGCGGGTGCGGAACATCGCGGCGACGGCGATCACCAGAATCGGCCAGATCAGGTAATACTGCTCCTCCACGCCCAGCGACCAGGTGTGCTGCAGCGGCGACGGCGGCGCGCCGTGGGAGAAGTAGTCGGTCTGCTGGGCGACGAACGCCCAGTTCGACACCCAGAAGAACGCCGACACCGCGTCGTCGCGCAGAGCTGCAATGGCTTCGGGCGGGAAGAAATCGCGGGCCGCCACCACCGCCAGCACCATCACGATCAACGCGGGCAGCAACCTGCGCGCGCGACGAATCCAGAAGGCGCGCAAGGCGATCCGGCCGGTGCGGGCGAGTTCGTCGAGCAGTAGCGAGGTGATCAGGAATCCGCTGAGCACGAAGAAGACGTCGACACCGAGAAAGCCGCCTGACAGCCCAGGGATGCCACCGTGATCGGCCAGCACGAGCGCGACCGCGACGGCGCGGATGCCGTCCAAGGCAGGGATGTCGCCACGCCGACGCGGGCGGCGATCAGCGGGCGCGACGGATCGGCGCGCAGTCACCCGCGAAATCTTGCCCGCGCGGCAAGGCACGCAATGGCATTACCAGCGGCGTGTCGGGCTACTTGGTCAGCGCGATGTACTTGATGTCGAGGTATTCGTCGATGCCCTCGAAGCCGCCTTCGCGGCCGAAGCCGGACTGCTTGACCCCGCCGAACGGCGCCGCGGGATCGGAGATGACGCCGCGGTTGATCCCGACCATCCCGGCCTGAATGCCCTCGGCCACCCGCAACGCGCGGTCCAGCGACTGGGTGTAGACGTAAGCCGCCAGCCCGTATTCGGTGTTGTTGGCCGCCGCCACGCCTTCCTCTTCGGTGTCAAAGCCGGCGATCGGCGCGACTGGGCCGAACACTTCCTCCTTGAGGATGCGCGCCTCGGCGGGAACGTCGGCCAGCACCGTGGCCGGATAGAAGTTGCCCGGCCCACCAGGGGCGACTCCGCCGACGGCCACCCTGGCCCCGCGTGACACCGCATCGGAGACCAGATCCTCGACGGTGGCGACCTGCTTGGCGTTGATCAGCGGGCCCAGCGTCGACGCCTCGTCGGTGCCCTTACCGAGGGTGAACTCGCTCATCCGCTTGACCAACTTCTCGGTGAACTCCTCGCGCACCGAGTTCGCGACGTGGAAGCGGTTGGCCGCCGTGCAGGCCTCGCCGCCGTTGCGCATCTTGGCCAGGATCGCCCCGTCCACGGCGGCATCGACATCGGCGTCGTCGAACACCACAAACGGTGCGTTGCCGCCCAATTCCATCGACAGCCGCAGCATCTTGTCGGAACCCTGCTTGGCCAACGCCTTACCCACGCCGGTGGAACCGGTGAACGTCAGCTTGCGCAGCCGCCCGTCGTCGATCAGCGCCTCGGTGACCGGGCCGGGACTGCTGGTCGGCAACACCGACAACACGCCTTTGGGCAGGCCCGCCTCATCCATCAGCTTGGCCAGCAACAGCATCGTCAGCGGCGTCTCCTGGGCCGGCTTGACGATCATCGTGCACCCGGCCGCGAACGCCGGACCGATCTTGCGCGTGCCCATCGCCAGCGGGAAATTCCACGGCGTGATCGCATAACACGGGCCGACGGGCTGCTTGGTCACCAGCACACGACCGGTGCCCGCCGGACTCGGCGTGAACCGCCCCGCGATGCGCACCGCCTCCTCGGCGAACCAGCGGAAGAACTCCGCGCCGTACTTGACCTCGCCCATGCTCTCGGCGACGACCTTGCCCATCTCCAGCGTCATCAGCGTGGCGATGTCGTCGGCGCGCTCGGTGATCTTCTCGAACACCGAACGCAAGATCTCACCGCGCTCACGCGCCGGCGTAGCCGCCCACTCCGCCTGCACACCGGCCGCGGCATCCAGCGCAGCGATCGCATCCTCAGCGGTGGCATCGGCGACAGCGATCAACACCTGATCATCAGACGGGTCCAACACGTTGAACGTGGACTTGCCCTCGCGTTCCTCACCACCGATCCACAGACCGGTGGGCACTGACGACAACAGCTCGGTGGTGTTCATACATCCATCATTTACACCTTTGGAAACCTGGCCGCATTAGGGTCGAAAACATGACGGCCTCGACTCAGCAGATTCCCGATATCGCAGCGACTCCCGCCTGGCAGGCCCTTGCGCGGCATCACGACGAAATCGGCGGAAAACACCTGCGCGACTTCTTTGCCGAAGACCCCGGCCGCGGCTCCGAGCTGACGCTGACCGTCGGTGACCTATACATCGATTACAGCAAGCACCGGGTGACGCGAGAGACGTTGAAGCTGCTGATCGACCTGGCCCGCGCGGCCCGCCTCGAACAGCACCGCGACGCCATGTACTCCGGAGTGCACATCAATACCTCGGAGGACCGCGCCGTATTGCACACCGCGCTGCGACTGCCACGCGGTGTCGAGTTGACCGTCGATGGGCAGAACGTCGTCACCGATGTGCATGCGGTGCTCGACCGGATGGGCGATTTCACCGACCGGCTGCGCAGCGGCGAATGGACCGGCGCCACCGGTGAACGCATCAAGACCGTCGTCAACATCGGTATCGGCGGCTCGGATCTTGGCCCGGTGATGGTGTATCAAGCGCTGCGCCACTACGCCGACGCGGGTATCTCGGCGCGCTTCGTGTCCAACGTCGACCCCGCTGACCTTGTGGCCAAACTCGACGGACTCGAGCCTGCCACAACGCTTTTCATCATCGCATCGAAGACGTTCTCCACACTGGAGACGTTGACCAACGCGACAGCCGCGCGCCGCTGGCTCACCGACACGCTCGGCGATGCCGCCGTGTCGAAGCATTTCGTAGCCGTGTCGACAAACAAGAAACTGGTCGACGACTTCGGCATCAACACCGACAACATGTTCGGCTTCTGGGACTGGGTCGGGGGCCGCTACTCGGTCGACTCCGCGATCGGCCTCGCGGTGATGGCCGCCATCGGCCGCGAGCGGTTCGCCGACTTCCTCGCCGGGTTCCACCTCGTCGACGAGCACTTCAAGTACGCGCCGCTTGAGGCCAACGCGCCTGCGCTGCTGGGCTTAATTGGCTTGTGGTACAACAACTTTTTCGGCGCCCAGTCGCGCGCGGTGCTGCCGTACTCCAACGACATGGCCCGGTTCGCGGCCTATCTGCAGCAGCTGACGATGGAGTCCAACGGCAAGTCGGTGAAGGCCGACGGCACTCCGGTCACCCCCGACACTGGCGAAATCTTCTGGGGTGAGCCGGGAACCAACGGCCAGCACGCGTTCTACCAATTGCTGCACCAGGGCACGCGATTGGTTCCTGCCGACTTCATCGGGTTCTCGCAGCCCACCGACGATCTCGCGACCGCCGACGGCACGGGCAGCATGCACGACCTGCTGATGAGCAACTTCTTCGCCCAGACCCAGGTGCTGGCGTTCGGCAAGACCGCGCAGGAGATCGCGGCGGAAGGCACACCGTCGGAAGTGGTGCCGCACAAGGTGATGCCGGGCAACCGGCCGACGACGTCGATCCTTGCCACAAAGCTGACGCCGTCGGTGGTCGGCCAGCTGATCGCCCTCTATGAACACCAGGTGTTCACAGAAGGCGTGATCTGGGGCATCGACTCGTTCGATCAGTGGGGCGTCGAACTCGGCAAGACGCAAGCCAAGGCGTTGCTGCCGGTGCTCACCGGCGACGGCTCACCCCCGGAGCAGTCGGACTCATCGACGGACGCGCTGGTCCGTCGCTACCGCACCGAGCGCGGCCGCTCCGCCTAGCCCGCGAGCAGCTGCCGGGGGAGCTTCGCTCCGCGGTGGGGAATGAAAATTTGTGCCGGGCGCGCAGTTAGGTACGCGACACGCCGGATTTCGCGTACCAGACTGCGCGCTCGACGAATGGGGCCCGCTCGGCGCGAACGCCGACCAGGGCTTTGTCCCATCTTCGAGAGCAGACGCAAAGTCGCACAAAACCGGGCTCGCGAGTGCGATTCTGCGTCTGCTGGCGCGGCCCTTCCGCTTAGCTACTACGGCGCTGGGATGGTGGCGCAACCCACGTTGGGGATGCATCCGCTGGCGCCACCAGGTCCGGCTGACCCGACGGGCCCACCTGGAATCACACCAGCCGCACCCTCAGGCCCAGCGGCACCGCCGGGACCACCGGGGATCACGCCGCTGGCGCCGCCAGGCCCGGCCTCTCCGACCGGTCCACCGGGAACGGCGACTTCGGCGCCACCCGGGCCGACGTTGCCGACCGCAGCACACGGTGTGCCGTCAGCGTTGAAACACGGCGGCGGAGGAGGTGCGGGTTCGGCGCTAGACAGTGGGGCCGCGGCGATCGAAGCTGCCGCAGCGCCCGCGAACAGAAGGGGCGTCACTTTCGTCAGTTTTACGATCATGGGAGCCGACTACCACGATCGCTTGCGTATTAAACCTTAAGGACGGCTAAGCAAATGGCTTGGCCATCCGCGGCGGCAGCACCTTGAGCAGCTGTACCAGCGGCGCCCACGGCCACCACGGAACGGCTGCTCGGCCGCTCTCGCGTTCCATGGCGTCGACCATCGCCTTGACCCCGGTTTCGTTGTCGACCATCAACATCGTGGACGCCGACTTGGCGGTCATCTCCGATTCGATGTAGCCGGGCTCGAGCGTCGTCACCTTGATCGGCCCGCCCGCGTACTCCGCACGCAGCGACTCGCCCAGCGACGACACCCCGGCCTTGCTCGCGGCGTACGCGGCCTTGACACCCGGCACGCCTTTGTTTCCCAACACCGAGGAGACCAGCACCAGATGACCGCCGCCGGCCTCCTTGAACATCTCGATCGCCGTTTCGATCTGCACAAGCGCCGCCACGAGATTGGTCTCGATGGTGGCCTTGTTGGCCCACAGCTTGCCCGACCCGAGCGGCGCGCCCTTGCCGATGCCGGCGTTGACGACGATGCGGTCGATGCCGCCCAGCTCGTCGGAAAGCTCCGCGAACACCTTCGGCACCTGTTCGTGGTCGTTGACGTCCAGCGCGGCGACCGCGACGGTGATGCCGGGATGACGCTCGAGCAGTTCGGCCCGCAGTTCTTCGAGCCGGTCGGCGCGCCGAGCGCACAAGGCCAGGTCACGCCCCTTGGCCGCGAATGCGCGGGCCATGCCCGCGCCAAGGCCTGAGCTGGCGCCAGTGATGAGGATTTTCTGCCGAGTCACCCGGTCAGACTAATCACCCGCATGATGAGCACATGAGCCGCAATCGAACTGCGCCATTGTTGGTGGCCGGGCTGCTGCTGGCGGGCCAACTCAGCCTGCCGGTCAGCGCCAACGCCGAACCCGAGAGCCCGTTGTACGCATTGGTCGATGTCGCCGCGCAGCGACTGGCCACCGCCGATCCCGTCGCCGCGTACAAGTGGATCAACGGCGGCCCCATCACCGATCCGCAGCGTGCCGGTCAGGTCCTCGACACTGTCGGTGACGACGCCACCGCCCATGGCATCGACCCGCAGTACGTGCGGACAGTCTTCGAAGACCAGATCGACGCGACCGAGGGAATCCAGTACACCCGCTTCGGTCAATGGAAGTTCGATGCGGCCACTGCCCCGACGGTTGCCCCCGACCTGGCTGAGTCGCGTTCGGCGATCGACGGATTCAACAAGAGGATGGTGGATGAGATTGCACTGCAATGGAATTCACTGCACGGCCCGGACTGCGCGGCTGACCTGACGGACGCGAGGGCCGCGGTGGTGAGCGCACGTCAACTCGACGCGCTGTATCAGCAGGCCTTGTCGTCGGCCACCGGGTCGTATTGCCAACTCACTTGAGCAGCCGCGACAATCGCCGGTCGGCCAGTACCTTGCCGCCGGTCTGGCACGTCGGGCAATACTGGAACGACTTGTCGGCGAACGACACTTCACGCACCGTGTCGCCGCACACGGGGCACGGCAACCCAGTACGGGCGTGAACCCTTAACCCTGAACGCTTTTCACCCTTGAGCGTGGCGGCCTGCTGACCGACGGATCGCGACACCGCGTCGGTGAGTACTGAGGTCATCGCATCGTGCAGGGCCGCCAGTTGCGCGTCGGTCAGCTTGCCTGCGGTGGCGAACGGCGACAGCTTGGCTACGTGCAGGATCTCGTCGCTGTATGCGTTGCCGATGCCGGATATCACCTTCTGATCGGTGATCACGGTCTTGATCCGTCCGCCCTGTGCGGCCAGCACACCGGCGAGGTCTTCGGGACTCAACGACAGTGCGTCTGGTCCTAGCCCGGCGATCCCCGGCACCTTGGCCGGGTCGTCGACCAGCCAGACCGCCAGGCGCTTCTGGGTGCCGGCCTCGGTCAGATCGAATCCCGCTGCCTCACCGGGCTTCCCGAGATGTACGCGCAGTGCGATAGGTCCCTTGCCCGGCTTCAACGGCGCGGCCGCGAGTTTGTCCGACCACTTCAACCAACCCGCCCTCGACAGATGGGTGATCAAGTGCAGGTCGCCGGCCTGCATTCCGAGGTACTTGCCCCATCTGTCGGCGCCCGTGACGGTCTGCCCGTGCAGCACCGAGATCGCCGGGTCGAAGGTCTTGAGCACCGAGAAGGCCGAGACGTCGATGCGGCCGATGGTGAGTCCGACGGCGTTGCGACGCAGGTGGTCGGCGAGCGCTTCGATCTCGGGTAGCTCCGGCATGGCGTCCAGTCTGCCGACTACGGCGGCGAGGTGTCCACGGCGCAAGGTTGACGCCCCTGCTGTCGTGTGCCAATCTGAACACTGTTCGAATTCGAACGTCGTTCGAAAGGGGCGCCGTGGCCCAGGACCGCGAAGTCGCAACGGCGCTGGGCTATGGCTCCCTGGACCGCACCCACCTGACCAAGCACCTGCTCGCCCTCGCGCAGCGCGTCGGTGTGGACAAGGTGACGATGCGAGGCCTGGCGACCGAAGCAGGGACTTCGGCGTCATCCGTGTACTACCACGTCAACGGCAAGACCGAGATGCTCGATCTGCTGATCGAGACCGTGGTGAGCAGCATCGAAGTGCCGCCGGACGGCGACTGGGAGCAGCGCATCATCGCGCTGTACTCGAACGGATGGCGGGCCATGATCGCCGTGCCGGGTATCGCGGGCCTGGTTCAACGTCGGCCGATCACCTCGACTGCTGCCACGCTGGATAGCGCGTCACGCGAAATTCTGAACGGATCGTCCTTGCCCGCAGACGAAGTCGCGAAGGCCCACACTGTGCTGTTCACCCATCTGCTGGGGTCGGTCGAACTCGAGCACAGTCGCGAGAAGACCGGAGGTGCGGTGGACTTCGGCGACTCGCCGGACGCCGTATATCTCTACGGCCTTCGTGTCATCCTCGCCGGCCTTCGCAACGGCTGAATATCGAACCTGGCCAAGGAGATTCGCTATGACATTCCCATTGCACTCCGCGGAGTTCTACGCCGGCGATCCCTACCCCGTGTTCAAGAAGCTTCGTGCCACCTCACCTGTCTGCTGGAACGACGTCACCGGATTCTGGGCGTTGTTGAAATACGAGGACATCCGGTTCGCGTCGACCAATCCGGCGATCTTCTCCTCGGCGAAGGGCATCACGATCCCCGATCCCGCGGTGCCCAACCCGGTGCAGGAGGGCGGCCTCATCTTCACCGACCCGCCCCGCCATCGGCAGCTACGCAAACTGATCAACTCCGGGTTCACCCAGCGTCAGGTCAAAATGCTGGAACCGAAGTTGCGGACCTTCGCGCGGCGGGTGCTCGACGACGTCGACCCTTCGACCACACCGGAGTTCGCCGAGGAGATCGCTGCACCGCTGCCCACGTGGATGATCGCCGAGCTGCTCGGCGCGCCCTCAGAGGATTGGGAGCAATTCCGCGCCTGGTCCGACGCCACAGTGGGACTCGCCGATCCCGACATTGAACTCGATTCGCTGACGGCAATGGGACAGCTCTACGAGTATTTTCAGGCACTCATCAATGACAGGCGAACCGCGGCGGCGACGGGGCGAGACGACCTGTTGTCGGTGTTGATCGCGGCCGAAGTCGATGGCGAGCGGCTCAGCGACGAGGATCTGCTCAACTTCTGTTTCCTACTGCTGGTCGCAGGCAACGAGACAACCCGCAACTTGATCGCGTTGGGAACGCTGGCGTTGATCGAGCATCCTGCACAGTTCGATCAGTTGCGCAGGGATCCGGGCCTGATCCCGACCGCGGTCGAGGAGATGCTGCGGTTCACAAATCCGGTCGCCAGCATGGCGCGATGCGCCACCCAAGACGTCGAGGTCCGCGGGCAGCTCATTCGCGAAGGCGACATGGTGGTGATGTTGTACGGATCGGCCAACCGCGACGAGGACGTCTTCGGTCCTACCGCTGACGAGTTCGACATCACCCGTCATCCCAACCCGCACATCGCATTCGGCTGTGGTGAGCACTCCTGCCTTGGCGCGCAACTGGCACGGCTGGAGGCCAGGGTCATGTTCGGCGAACTACTGCACCGATTCCCCGAAATCGGGCTCGCCGGCGAGGTTTCGCGAATGAGCTCGACCAGCGTGCCTGGTGTGAAACGAATGCCGGTGCGGCTGCTGAACCCGATCAGCTCCGCGTAACGCGGCCAGCGTCACGCACCACCAGAGACAACAACCAGCTCACGATCGACAGCACGATCGCCGCCCAGATCGCGGTCCACCAGAAGTCGTCGATGTACAGGCCCCAATGGGTGGTGTTCTCGGTGATCCATGAGGTAATCCACAGCATCAACGCATTGATGACGATGTGGATCAGGCCCAGCGTCAGGATGTACAGCGGGATCGACAGGATCTGCACGATCGGCTTGATGAACGCGTTGACGACGCCGAATATCAGGGCGACCACGAAGATGATGCCGATCTCCTGCAGCGTGTTGTCGGCGCCGACGAAGCTGATGCCGGGAACGATAAGCGTGACCACCCATAATGCGAGCCCGGTCAACGCCGCGCGCAGCAGGAACGAGCCCATGGCGCTGATCTTGCCATGCCGCGCGCAGGCTAGGCGGCCGCCCGCAATAGGTAGATGTCCATGATCCAGCCGTGCCGAGCTCGGGCGTCGGCACGCAATTCGGCGATTTTGTCGCCGACTTCACCGACCGTTCCCGACACCAGCAGTTCCTTCGGCGTGCCCAGATAGGCGCCCCACCAGATGCGGCTCTGCGCCGGGCATGTCCGGAACGAGCAGTCGCCGTCGAGCATCACCACGGCGCTTCCGGTCAGCCCATGCTCGCGCAGCTGCCTGCCGGTGGTGATGAGCACCGGCTCGCCGACGTCGTTGAGCGGGATGCGGTGACGGGCGGTCAGCGCCTGGATCGCGGTGATGCCGGGAACGACGTCATAGTCGATGTCGACATGCGCCGCGACGGTGTCGAGGATTCGCAGCGTGCTGTCGTACAGCGACGGGTCTCCCCACGCAAGAAATGCGCCAACACCGTCCGGTTCCAGTTCGGCTTCGATGGCGTCGGCCCAGATTCGTGCGCGCGCCGCGTGCCAGTCGGCGACGGCCTTGCGGTAATCGCCATCCTTGGCCCTTTGCGGATCGGCCAGCTCGACGAAGCGATAACCGGGGTCGCGGATGAACCGCTCACAGATCTGGCGGCGCAACGCGACAAGGTCGTCCTTCGCATCGCCCTTGTCCATCGCAAAGAACACCTGGGTGTCATTGAGCGCTTCGATCGCCTGCGCCGTCACATGGTCAGGATCGCCTGCGCCGATGCCGATGACGTGGATACGACGAGTCACGCAGGCGAGTATGCGCTAGTCGTCCTTGACCCGGCTCTGCCGCAGCCGCCTGCCGCGCTCGACGTCCTTCTCCACGACGGCTTCGTACGTGTCGATGACGCGGGTGTCTCGCGGCGGCAGTTGCAACTCACGTTCGGCCGGTATCCCGGCCTGCAGCGGCCACCGATCGAAACCCATGACCTGCGATTACCCCAGGTACCCGGTACCCGGGGTATTGACATCTTTCGTCGCGGGTACTTACCTTTGAGAGCACCAACGAAGGGACGTCGACGGTGACTGCACCCACGCGCAAAGAGTTTTCCGAGCGGCTGCTGAACGGCTCGGTCAAGAAGTCCTACGCTCCCGTCGTCGACATTGACTGGGACGCTCCCCTGGATCCGGACAAGTACTTCCTGCCGCCCAAGACCGTCTCGCTGTACGGCACGCCGTTGTGGGACAGCATGACTCGCGAGCAGCAGATCGAGTTGTCCCGCCACGAGCTGGTGAACACGTTGTCCGCAGGCATCTGGTTCGAGAACATCCTCAACCAGGCGCTGCTGCGCAAGATGATGCATCAGGATCCCACCGCAAGCGCCACGCATTACGAATTGACCGAGCTCGGCGATGAGACCCGGCACATGGTGATGTTCGGCAAGGCGATCGCGCTCGTCGACGCAAAACCGGTGCGGCCCAAGCTGTATCAGCGCGTCATCATCAACGCGTTGCCGTTCACGTTCCAAGGATCACTGCTGTGGGTCGCGGCATTGATCGGCGAGGAGATCTTCGACTCGTTGCAGCGGCAGATGATGGACGACGATGAGCTGCAGCCAATGGTGCAACGGCTCATGCGTATTCACGTCACCGAGGAGGCACGCCACATCCAGTTCGCCCGTGACGGATTGCGCAAGCGGGTTCCGACGATGCGGCCCGTCAACCGATGGTGGGTGGCCAATCTCAACGGTGTCGGCGGCTTGTTCTTCCGCTATCTGTTCAGTAACCGTGTCCAGTATCGACGCGCCGGACTCGACGCCCGCGCCGCCCGCCGCATAGCGCGCAACAGCCCACACCGCCGCGAAACCCAAATCCTCGGATTCGCCCCGCTGGCAGCCTTTCTCGAAGAAGTGGGGTTGATGGGCCCCATCGCCCGCCGGATGTGGCGCCGCACCGGGTTCCTGCCCAGATGAGCGGTGTCTACGACGGGCCTGCACAGATGCGCGTCGACGATGCGAACCACGAGGTGCGGGTACGGCTGACCGGCCACCTTGATCCGATCGACGGGCGCTACCACTGGCGAGGGATGGTTTTCGAGTTGCCGCCCGAACGCACACTTCGGCTGCCACTTCCGGTCCAAGTGACGATCGGCCAGTGCACCGCCGAAGCGCAGTTGACCGAAGTGACACCGTGGGGCACACATTGCGTTGCGGGCGTCGGCGCCCCTCCTTACCCGCTGGACACCGACGGTTAAGAATCGCGGCATGGGTTATCCGGCAATCCATGCAAGTCGTCATCTATCACGAAGTGCGGCCGGAGTCGCTCGACAGGGTCCTGCGGGAGGGAATCAAGCGCAGCGATCAGGGCGAGAAGAGCGACTCGGTGGTCGAACGCACCGACGAATGCCTCGAGGACCGGCTACCGGACGACCTGCGCGACAGGGGGCTTAGCCGTCGAAACGTCATCTACGGGTTCTTGTCCTCCGGCGACAAACTCGTCGATATCCGCGACGGCCAAGAGGTGCAGGTCGGCCAGTTCTCGTCGCAGCGCGAGCAGGTTCTGCTGCGCATCACCGTCGATTCGGCGAAC
>NZ_DASSCY010000357.1:0-27221 GCF_035697385.1 Mycobacterium sp.
CGTCTTCGAGCGACACGTATACCGCGCCGGGGATGTGGCCCTGCTCGTATGCGGCGTGGCCATCCGGCTCGGTGAGCTGCCATCGCACGTCCAGGATGGTCAGCTGTTCGCCGGCGGTCAGCCGCCGCGCCAGGTCTGTCGCGGTGATCAGTACGTCGTCGCGGGTCAGGCTCACGCCACGATCGTGCCACCTAAGCTGGCCCGCGTGACCGAGCATGCGTTCACCGCAACGGAGCGGCAGGCGATCTACCGGGTGATCGGCGAGCGTCGTGACATGCGGCGATTCCTGCCTGATGCCGTGGTGCCCGAAGACGTGTTGGCCCGGCTGCTGCAGGCGGCGCATGCCGCACCGAACGTCGGCCTGATGCAGCCGTGGCGATTCATCCGGATCACCGACCCCGCGTTGCGGCGCAACATTCATGCGCTGGTCGACGAGGAGCGGTCTCGAACGGCGCAAGCGCTGGGGCCGCGTGCCGATGAGTTCCTTGCGCTCAAGGTCGAAGGCATCCTCGAGTGCGCCGAACTCTTCGTGGTCGCGCTGCGCGACGGCAGGCAGGCTCACGTGTTCGGCAGGCGAACACTGCCACAGATGGATCTCGCGTCGGTGTCGTGCGCGATCCAGAACCTCTGGCTGGCGGCGCGCGCCGAGGGCCTCGGCATGGGATGGGTTTCGATCTTCGAGCCCGTTCGGCTGGCCGAGTTGCTGCGGATGCCCGACGACGCGGAGCCGGTGGCGATCCTGTGCCTTGGCCCCGTCCCGGAGTTCCCGGACCGGCCGGCGTTGGAACTGGACCAGTGGGCGTATGGGCGTCCGCTGGCGGAATTCGTCTCGGAGAACGGCTGGACCACCTCGACCGCGCCGATAGGCTGAGCCCGTGTCTGAGGCCCGGGAAATCGATCTCAATGCCGATCTCGGCGAGGGTTTCGGGGCATGGCGGCTCGGCGACGACGAAGCCATGCTCGACGTGGTCACCAGCGCCAATATCGCCTGCGGGTTTCATGCCGGCGACCCCGCGCTGCTGCGTCGCACCTGCCGGGCCGCCGCGCAGCGGGATGTCCGGATCGGCGCACAGGTCGGCTATCGGGACCTCGCCGGGTTCGGCCGCCGCTTCATCGACGTCGCACCCGAGGACCTGAGCGCGGACGTCATCTACCAGATCGGCGCACTGCAGGCACTGGCACACGCGGCAGGATCCACCGTCAGCTACGTCAAACCCCATGGCGCGCTGTACAACACGATCGTCAACAATCACGATCAGGCACATGCGGTTGCCGAGGCGGTGCACGCCGTCGATCCCAACCTGCCTGTGCTTGGCCTTTCCGGATCGGTGTTCTTCGCCGAGGCACAAGAGCTCGGCCTGCGCACGGTTCCTGAGGCGTTCGCCGATCGCTCGTATCGCGCTGACGGTCAATTGGTTTCGCGACGGCAACGCAACGCGGTGCTGCACGATCCGGCCGATATCGCCGATCGGGTGGCGTCGATGGTGACAGCCGGCCGCGTGGCCGCCGTCGACGGGTCGACCATCCCGATCACTGTGGAATCTATTTGCGTGCATGGCGATTCACCAGGGGCGGTGCAGATCGCCAATGCCGTCCGAGACCGGCTGGCCGCAGACGGTGTCCAATTGGCTCCGTTTACCTAATCTCGACGAACGGCAACAGCGCCATCTCCCGAGCATTCTTTATCGCCAACGCAACCTGGCGCTGCTGCTGCGGAGTCAGGCCGGTGACGCGCCGTGACCGGATCTTGCCCCGGTCCGAGATGAACGTGCGAAGCAGGTGCACATCCTTGTAGTCGACGGCCGTGACGCCCAGCGCCTTGAGCGGATTCTTCTTCTGCCGCTTGGGCTCTGACAGTGGCGGCCGCTTCATGCGGTTCTTCTTCGCCATCGACTACCAACTCGCCTTGGACACACCCGGCAGCTCCCCACGATGAGCCAGTTCTCGAACCCGCACCCGCGATAGCCCGAACTTGCGCAGGTGACCGCGGGGCCTGCCATCGATCGCGTCGCGGTTGCGCAGCCGCACGGGGCTTGCATCGCGCGGAAGTCGTTGCAGCGCAGACATTGCGGCCGCCCGCTGTTCTGGCGTGCCGCGACGAATGGTGTCCTTGAGCTCGGCGCGTCGTTCCGCGTAACGCTCCACCACCTGCCGACGCTGTTCGTTCTTGGCGATCTTGGATTTCTTGGCCATCAGCGCTCCTCGCGGAAGTCGACGTGTCGCCGCACCACCGGGTCGTACTTGCGGAGCACAAGTCGGTCGGGATCGTTGCGACGGTTCTTTCGGGTGATGTAGGTGTAGCCCGTGCCCGCGGTCGAACGCAGCTTGACGACGGGCCTGATGTCGTTGCGTGCCATCAGATTTTCTCTCCGCGGCTGCGCAGGCGCGCGACCACGGCTTCGATGCCGTCACGGTCGATGACCTTGATTCCCTTGGCGCTGACCCGCAGCTTGACGCGACGGCCTTCCGAGGCAAGAAAGTAGGTCTTCGTCTGGATGTTGGGGTTCCAGCGTCGGCGGGTGCGCCGGTGCGAATGCGACACCGTGTTGCCGAAGCCGGGTGATCGGCCGGTGACCTGACAACGCGCGGACATATGCCTCCTCGTGAGGTGCGGGTAGTGTGCTAAACGTTAATGATAACCGTTTTCATTTAGCAAATTGGAGGGTGAATGCGCACTCCGGTGGTTTTGGTCGCCGGGCAAGGCGATGCCGACGGCATCGCGGACGTCTTGGCAAGCAGCGCGGGCACGGCGGTGGTCCGCCATCGTTTTGACGGACAGGTCGTGGTGCGCAGCGTCAGCACTCGGGGCGGTTCATCTGAATGGCCGCTGGAGCTGACCAGGTGCTGCGTCACCTGCACCGTTCGTGAGGACCTGCTGGTGCTGTTGCGCCGCCTGCATCGGCGCAGCGACGTCCGGCGCATCGTCGTGGTCCTGATGCCATGGCTGGAACCCGAGCCCGTCTGCTGGGCCATCAACCACGTCCGCGTCCGGGTCGGGCCTGGCTACATCGACGGACCCGCGGCGCGGGACGTCAGCATCGAAGCGGTGGTGACGTCGATCGACGCATCGACTTGGCTGCCGCAGGCCGTCGGCGACGACGAGCTCGACGATGGCCGGACCGTCGCTCAGGTGGTGGTCGGTCAGGCGGAGTTCGCCGACGTGCTGGTGCTCACCGATCCCGAGTCGACGACGCTGGCGGTGCTGCGGCGGTTGGCACCGTTGGCGCGAATCACAGTCGGGACCGGTCGCGTCGAGACGGCACTTGCCCATCTCGAACCCGATAGCCGGCGCGGCCGCAGCAGTCTCCCCCACGATCCTCTGCTCGTCGGCCAGCCGCCGCTGGACCCCGACGGAGACGTCGGCCTCATGGTGTTCTCCGCCCGTCGTCCCTTCCACCCACAACGCCTGCACGCCGCACTGGACCTGTTGCTCGACCGTGTGGTCCGCACCCGCGGCCGGCTGTGGCTGGCCAACCGGTTCGACGACGTCATGTGGATCGAGTCGGCAGGCGGCGGGCTGCGGTCCAGCTACGCCGGAAGATGGCTGGCAGCAATGGATTCCAGTGAGTTCGCGTATGCCGATCCGCAGCGCCGCGCGCTGGCAGCGGCGGACTGGGACGACCGGTTGGGAGACCGCCACGTTTCGCTTGCTGTGCTGGTGTACGGAGCGGAACCCGAAGCCATCGTCGATCGGTTGCACGGCGCATTGCTCACCGACGACGAACTGTCCCGGCCCACCGAGTGGGCGAGTTACCCCGACCCCTTCGGCGATTGGCACGAGGATCCGTGCGAGGACATGACAGAGCACGCCGGTGAGATCGCCGGCCCTACCACACAGGAAGGACACGATCGATGAAGCCCGACATCCACCCCGACTACCACCCAGTGGTGTTCCAGGACGCCACGACCGGCGACGCGTTCCTCACCCGGTCGACGATCACCAGCGAGCGCACCATCGAATGGCAGGGACACACCTATCCGTTGGTGGTGGTCGACATCAGTTCGGCCTCGCACCCGTTCTGGACGGGTTCGCGCCGCCACATCGATACGGCGGGCCAGGTCGAGAAGTTCCGTCGCCGCTACGGAGGCCGCTCCTAGAGTTGGCGGTATGCGCTTCAAGCCAGGACGGCCGGACCTGCGCGACTATGCGCGCTACTTCGACGTCCCTGCGGCCGAGCCGAGCGCACCGCTGACCGTGACATGGGCAGGCGTGACAACTCTGCTGATCGACGACGGCGAGTCGGCGCTGATGACCGACGGCTTTTTCTCCCGGCCCAGCCTGCTCGAGGTCGGGCTGCGCCGGTTGTCACCGTCGCAGGCGCGCATCGACGGCTGCCTGGCCCGCATCGGCGTCGACCGACTCGAAGCCGTCTTGCCCGTGCACACCCACTTCGACCATGCGATGGACTCGGCGGTGGTCGCCGAGCGCACCGGCGCACGCATCGTCGGTGGGACGTCGGCCGCTTCGGTCGGCCGCGGCCATGGGCTGTCCGAGGACCGCATCCACGAGGTCACCTCCGGCGAGCCGAAACCCCTTGGGGCGTACGACGTCACGCTGGTCGAGGCGGAGCACTGCCCACCCGACCGCTTCCCAGGCGTGATCACCGAGCCGGTCGTGCCGCCGGTGAAGGTGTCGGCGTACAAATGCGGCGAAGCGTGGTCGACGGTCGTGCATCACCGGCCGTCGGATCGACGGCTGCTGATCGTCGGCAGCGCCGGCTTCGTCCGCGGCGCGCTCGCGGGGCAACGGGCCGACGTTGTGTACCTCGGCATCGGCCAACTCGGGCTGCAGCCCGAGCAATATCTGATCGACTACTGGAACGAGACGGTGCGCACCGTCGGCGCCCGCCGCGTCGTACTGATCCACTGGGACGACTTCTTCCGCCCGCTGCACAAACCGCTGCGGGCATTGCCGTACGCGGGCGACGACCTCGATGTGTCGATGCGCGTGCTGTCCCGGTTGGCCGCCGACGACGGCATACCGCTGCACCTGCCCACCCTGTGGCAGCGCGCTGACCCGTGGCGGTGACGCTGGCGCTTGTCGCGCTCATCCTGGTGCTCGGATTCGCGATGGTCCGTCCGCGGGGCTGGCCCGAGGCCGTCGTCGCGGCGCCGGCGGCCGCGTTGCTCATCGCGTTCGGAGTGATCTCGCTGCACGATGCGGCGGCCGAGGTCGGCAGGTTGTTGCCGGTGGTCGGCTTTCTCGCTGCGGTGCTCGTGCTGGCCCGTTTGTGCGACGACGAAGGTCTGTTTCACGCCGCCGGGGTGGCGATGGCGCGCGCAAGCTCGGCCAGTCAACACCGGCTGCTCGCCGTCACCTTCGTGATCGCCGCCGCGACGACCGCGATCCTCAGCCTGGACGCCACAGTGGTGCTGCTGACACCTGTGGTGTTGGCGACGGTGCGGGCGCTCGCTATCCCTGTGCGGGCACACGCCTACGCCACCGCGCATCTGGCCAACAGCGCCTCGCTGCTGTTTCCGGTGTCCAACCTGACGAACCTGCTGGCGTTCACCGCGGCGGGCATGACGTTCGTTCACTTCACCGCGGTGATGGCGCTGCCCTGGCTCGCCGCAATAGCCGTCGAGTTCATATTGCTGCGTTGGCTTTTCCGTCGCGACCTCGCGGTGAAGCCGCGCCATGACACTACGTCCGAAGCGCCCGAAGTGCCGGTGTTCGTCCTCGTCGTGCTGGCCGCGACGCTCATCGGCTTCGCCGTGACTTCGTTGTTCGAGGTGTCGCCGGCATGGGCGGCGCTGGCCGGTGCCATCGTGCTGGGAGTGCGCAGCCTGGCACAACACCGAAGCACGCCGGCAGGGATCCTCGACGCGGTCAACGCGCCGTTCCTGGTCTTCGTGCTGTGCCTCGGCGTGGTGGTCGATGCGTTGATGCGGCACGGTCTCGACGACGTCATGCGCGCCGTACTGCCGACCGGGTCCAGCCTGGCCGCACTCTTGGGCATCGCCGCGATGGCGGCGGTGCTGTCCAACGTCGTCAACAACCTGCCAGCGGTGCTGGTGCTCCTGCCGCTTGTCGGGGGCGCGCCTGCGATACTCGCGGTACTCATCGGGGTAAACATCGGCCCAAACCTCACCTATGTCGGGTCGCTGGCGAATCTGTTGTGGCGCAGTGTGGTTCACCGAGAAGGCATACCGGCGGGCCATGCCGAGTTCACTCGTGTCGGATTGTTCACCGTGCCGTTGACATTGGTGGCCGCCGTCGTCTGCCTTTGGGCCGCTCTCAAGCTGTTCGGCGTGTAGTCGCGGTTACCACCAAGCGAACAATCGTCGGACAGCTGAAGACGATTCGGCCATTTGCGGCGCTGTGGCGTGCGAATCACCATAGGATCGGCAAGATTGGTGCCGTGGAACTGACGGGATCGCCGGCTCCGCCGGCAGTGTTCAGCAGGTATGTGGCACTTGGCGACTCGTTCACCGAGGGTGTCGGTGATCCCCACCCCGGCAGTCCCAATGGTCTGCGTGGATGGGCGGATCACGTCGCCGTCGCGCTTGCGCAGAACAATTCCGATCTTCGCTACGCCAACCTCGCAGTCCGCGGCCGCCGGATGGATGAGATCCTCACCGAGCAAGTTCAGACGGCGGTCATGCTCGAGCCGGATCTGGTCACCGTCTACGCAGGCATGAACGATCTGCTGTTGGTGCGCAACGACATCGACGCCATGATGGCCCGCTACGCCGACGGGCTCAAGACATTGCAACAAACCGGCGCCCTGGTGCTCGCGTTCACCGCGGGCGACCTTGGCACCGTGCCGTTGTTCCGCAGACTGCGTGGTCGCACAGCGGTGTACAACGAGTTGCTCAGAAGCATCGCCGACGATATCGGCCTGCAGCTCGTCGACTTCTGGCGGTTCAGCGAGTTTCGTGATCCACGGCTGTGGGACGGCGACCGAGTACACCTCTCCCCGCTTGGACATGAGCGGATGGCAGCGAAAGTCCTTGATACCTTGTCGGTTTCGCATCAGCTCACGACACGCTCGGCGGCCTTGCTGGCGTCGACCCCGCCTGTGCGGGACCTACGGGCCAATCTGAGGTGGGCTACCGCATTCGCCGCACCATGGGTCGCCAAGCGGGTACGCCGCGCCACGCCTGGTGCCGGCATCGAGCCGAAGTCGACGATGCTGGCCAAGGTTCTATAGCGCGAGGGCTCGCGCTGGAACTAACCCCTTCGCTGGCGGGCGATTTCGGCGAGCACCACGCCGGCGGCCACCGAAGCGTTGAGCGACTCCGTCGGTCCGGCCATCGGCACGGACACCACGATGTCGCAGTTCTCCCGCACCAGCCGTGACAGCCCCTTGCCTTCGGAACCGACGACCACAACCGTCGGCACGGTGCCGTCGAACTCGTCGATGGTGGTGTCGCCACCCGCATCAAGCCCGACCACCTGAAGGCCGGCATCGGCCCAATCCTTCAGCGTCCGAGTGAGATTCGTCGCGCGCGCCACCGGCACCCTGGCCGCCGCACCCGCACTCGTGCGCCACGCGACCGCCGTGACGGAGGCCGACCGCCGTTGCGGTATCAGCACACCGTTGCCTGCGAACGCGGCAACCGAGCGAACGATTGCGCCGAGGTTGCGTGGGTCGGAGATGTTGTCCAGCGCCACCAGCAGCGCGGGATCGGCGGCTTTCATCGCGGACGCCAACAGGTCGTCTGGGTGCGCGTAGGAGTACGGCGGAACCTGCAGCGCCAGACCCTGATGCAGGCCGTTGGCCGCAATGCGATCCAGGTCGTGGCGCGGCACCTCCAAGATCGAGATGCCCTTGTCCGCGGCGATCTGCACGGATTCGGTCAGCCGCTCGTCGGCATCGGTGCCGAGTGCAACGTAGAGCGCGGTGGCGGGCACCCCGGCGCGCAGGCATTCCACCACCGGATTGCGTCCGAGCACGACCTCGGTGTCGTCGGTCTTCTTGTGTCTGCCCTGCTGCTGGCGCGCGGCCTTGGCGGCGCGCTTGGCCGCCGGGTGATGGGGCCGCTCATGTGCGGGCGGGGTGGCGCCGCGGCCCTCGAGCCCGCGCCTGCGCACACCGCCCGATCCGACGGTCGGCCCCTTCTTGGTGCCGGCCTTGCGAACCGCGCCCTGGCGCCGTGAGTTTCCAGGCATTACTTGGTGTACCCGTCGAGCAGCGACCATTGCGGCCCGTCGCCGGTGTCCGTGACCTCGATGCCTGCCTCCTTTAGCCGGTCGCGGATCGCGTCGGCCTCTGCCCAATCCCGTCGCGCCCTGGCATCCTCGCGGCGCTGCACCTCGGCCCGGACCAACACGTCGACGGCGGCCAGCGCGGCAGAGGTCTCGTCGCGTGATTCCCAACGCTCGTCGAGTGGGTCGGCACCGAGAATGCCCATCATCGCCCGGATCGACATCGCCTGCGCCAGAGCCGTTTCGTGATCGCCGGTGTCGAGAGCGCGATTTCCCTCGGCGCGCGCGGCGTGCACCTCGGCGAGCGCGATCGGCACCGCCAGGTCGTCGTCGAGTGCCGCGCCGAATTTCTCGGTCCACTGGCCTGGCACCACCGCACCGACGCGGTTGCGCACGCGGTGCAAGAAGTCCTCGATGCCGGTATAGGCCTTCACCGCGTCCTGCAGCGCGGTCTCGGAGAACTCGAGCATCGATCGGTAGTGCGCGCTGCCCAGGTAGTAGCGCAACTCTGCGGCCCGAACCCGTTGCAGCACAGCGGGAATCGCCAGCACATTGCCCAGCGACTTGCTCATCTTCTCGCCGCCCATGGTGACCCAGCCGTTGTGCAGCCAGTAGTTGGCGAACGGGTCGCCGGCGGCCTCCGCCTGAGCGATCTCGTTCTCGTGGTGCGGAAACACCAGGTCCATGCCGCCGGCGTGGATGTCGAATTCGGGGCCGAGGTAGGCCTCGCACATCGCGACGCATTCGGTGTGCCAGCCCGGACGGCCAGGGCCCCACGGTGTCGGCCAGGACGGCTCGCCAGGCTTAGCGCCCTTCCACAGCGTGAAGTCGCGCTGGTCGCGTTTTCCGGTGGCGACACCTTCGCCTTGGTGGACGTCACCGATCTTGTGCCCGGACAGTTTTCCGTACTCGGGCAGGCTCAGCACGTCGAAGTAGACGTCACCACCGCCGACATACGCATGCCCTCGTTCGATGAGCCGCTCGATCAGCTCGACGATCTGCGTGATGTGCCCGGTAGCGCGCGGCTCAGCGGACGGCGCAAGCACGCCGAGCGCGTCGTAGGCGGCCGAAAACGCCCGCTCGTAGGTGGCGGCCCACTCCCACCACGGCCGACCCGCGTCAGCGGCTTTGTTGAGGATCTTGTCGTCGATGTCGGTCACGTTGCGGATGAAGGCGACGTCGTAACCCTTGGCCACCAGCCAGCGCCGCAGGATATCGAAGGCCACCCCGCTTCGGACGTGGCCGATGTGCGGCAGGCCCTGGACGGTCGCGCCGCACAGGTAGATCGACACGTAACCCGGGCGCAGCGGCACGAAATCACGCACGGCACCAGCCATGGTGTCGTATAGCCGCATGCCGTTGGTCACGACGCGCCAGCTTACCGGCACTATTCGGACTGAATGACCAATGCGGTCGCGATCGCAGCCAAACCTTCACCACGGCCCGTGAGCCCGAGACCGTCGGTGGTGGTCGCCGAGACCGAAACCGGGGCGTCCAACAGCTCGGAGAGCACCTTCTGCGCCTCGGCCCGCCGCGGACCCACTTTCGGCCGGTTGCCGATCACCTGCACGGCCGCATTGCCGACGCGATAACCCTCGGCGGCGAGCAGGCTGTGCACGTGGCGGAGCATGTCGGCGCCACTCACGCCGCGCCATTCCGGCCGGTCGGTGCCGAACGCCTCGCCGATGTCGCCAAGCCCTGCTGCGGACAGCAACGCATCACACAGCGCATGCGCGGCGACGTCGCCGTCGGAGTGGCCGGCGCAACCGTCGGCGTCGGCAAAGAGCAAACACAGTAACCAACACGGCCGTCCGGCCTGGATTGGATGTACGTCGGTGCCGAGCCCGACTCTCGGCGGATTCACTGCTCTTCGCGCAAGCGGCTCATCGCCCCCGTCACGGCCTTCAGGAAGCGGCGGCCAGAACCTCGTCGAGGATGATTGCCGCCTTGGCGTCATCAGTGTTCTCGGCAAGCGCCAGCTCGCCGACAAGGATCTGCCGCGCCTTCGCCAGCATCCGCTTCTCGCCTGCGGACAGGCCGCGCTCTTGATCCCGGCGCCACAGGTCGCGGACTACCTCGGCGACCTTGTTGACGTCGCCGGAGGCCAGCTTCTCGAGGTTGGCCTTGTAGCGGCGCGACCAGTTCGTCGGCTCTTCGGTGTGCGGCGCACGCAGCACCTGGAACACCTTGTCGAGGCCCTCCTGGCCAACGACGTCGCGCACGCCCACATACTCGGCGTTCTCAGCAGGAACTCGGACGGTGAGATCTCCCTGGGCGACCTTCAAGACGAGGTATTCCTTCTGTTCGCCTTTGATGGTCCGGGTTTCGATCGCTTCGATTAACGCAGCACCGTGGTGTGGATAGACAACGGTGTCTCCGACCTTAAAAATCATCAGTTGCGAGCCCCTTTCACCCCCTAATGCTAGCACGGGGGCCAGACACATGCGGAACAACAATGCAGGTCAGGGGCACTGCAGGTGAAGACAAGGGGTTGACACGGTAACAAATCCATGCCACACGCTGGCCTCTTAGACCGCCCTTGGAAGCCGCTTGGAGGTAGCTACCGCCGCGGCGCGCCTCCGCTGCGCAAACTCGTTTCGGGCATCGCCAGCCCTCCGCTACCGCCCGTAACCGCCACCTACTACTGTGCATAGTCGAATCACAGCGACCGGCGTATCGGTCGCATCGTCGCCGAGCAGGAGGCATGTGTGAACCGCTTGAGACTGGCCGCCTGCGGGCTGGCTGCCATCGCCGCGCTCAGCGGCTGCGGCGCAGGACAGATCTCCCAGACGGCCACCCAGGAACCCGCCGTCAACGGCACCAGCGCGAACATCGGCGACGTCGCGCTGCGCAACATTCACCTGCGTGCCATCCAGACCACCGACTACATCCAGCCGGGCCGCGACATCGAGCTGATCTTCGTCGCCGCCAACAACTCACCCGACGAAGCCGACAAGCTGGTGTCGATCACGTCCGACGTCGGCACGGTGACCTTGGTGGGTGACGCCACGGTGCCCGCGAGCGGTGTGCTCGTTGTAGGAGCGCCGGACGGGCAGACGACCCCGCTGGAAAGCGTCGAGACCGCGGAAGCGGTCGAGGCCACCGTCAAGCTCACCAAGCCGATCACCAACGGAATCACCTACAACTTCACGTTCCAGTTCGAGCGGGCCGGCGAGGGCACCGTTCCCGTGCCGATCTCGGCGGGCGAGTCCCCTCGGCGTGTGGAAGAGCCGGTGAAAGCCGGCGGCGACACGGGCGGTCACTAGTACGGTTCTGTCGGCCGCGACCGATACCGTCACGGCGTGGCTAAAGCGCGCTCGCAGTACCGCTGCTCGGAGTGCCACCACGTCACCGCCAAATGGGTAGGCCGCTGCGCGGAATGCGGCACCTGGGGCACCGTCGACGAAGTTGCGGTGCTGGCCGCCGTGAACGGCTCATCCGCCCGGCGCGCCGTCGCCCCGACGTCGCCCGCGGTGCCCATCAGCTCGATCGATCTGGGCAGCACCCGTCACGTGCACACCGGCGTGAGCGAACTGGACCGCGTCCTCGGGGGTGGCATTGTCGGGGGCTCGGTGACGCTGCTCGCGGGCGATCCCGGTGTCGGCAAGTCGACGCTGCTGCTCGAGGTTGCGCATCGCTGGGCGCAGGCCGGCAGGCGTGCGCTGTACCTGTCCGGTGAGGAGTCGGCGGGCCAGATCCGGATGCGCGCCGAACGCACCGGCTGTACACACGACGAGGTCTACCTGGCCGCCGAATCCGATCTGCAGATCGCCCTTGGCCACATCGACGAGGTGCGGCCGAGCCTCGTCGTCGTCGACTCGGTGCAGACCATGTCGACCACCGAGACCGACGGTGTCACAGGCGGCGTCACCCAGGTGCGGGCGGTGACGACGGCGCTGACCTCCTATGCCAAGGCTTCATCCTCCCCGGGGGTGGCGATGCTTCTGGTCGGCCACGTCACCAAGGACGGCGCCATCGCCGGACCGCGTTCACTGGAGCATCTGGTCGACGTGGTGCTGCATTTCGAAGGCGAAAGGACGTCGTCGCTGCGAATGGTGCGCGGGGTCAAGAACCGCTTCGGCGCCGCCGACGAGGTTGGTTGTTTCCTGTTGCACGACAACGGAATAGAGTGCGTCGCCGATCCTTCGGCACTGTTCCGCGATCAGCGGCCCAAGCCTGTCTCGGGCACCGCGGTGACGGTCACGCTCGACGGCAAGCGCCCGCTGATCGGTGAGGTTCAGGCACTGATCGGAGCACCCGCGAGCGGCTCGCCGCGCCGCGCGGTGAGCGGCATCGATTCGTCGCGCGCCGCGATGATCACGGCGGTACTGGAAAAGCGCGCCCACCTCCCCGTCGGCGCCAACGACATCTACCTGTCCACTGTCGGCGGGATGCGGCTGACAGACCCTTCTGCGGATCTGGCGGTGGCGCTCGCGATCGCCTCGTCATGTACCGACCTGCCGATGCCTGCCGCCGCCGTCGCGATCGGAGAGGTCGGGCTGGCCGGCGACTTACGCCGCGTCACCGGCATGGACCGTCGTCTCGCCGAGGCCGCCAGGCTGGGCTTCACCTCGGCCGTCGTGCCAGCCGGAGTGACGTCGGTGCCTGCCGGGCTGCGCGCCATTCCAGCGGACAACATCGGCGCGGCGTTGCGAGTGCTACGGGAAATCGCGCAGAATAACGGCCGATCCTAGGAGAGGGCGATGGCCGTGAAGGCAGCTGGCAGGTCTGGCCGCAACGTCGTGCAGCTGGTCCGCCCGACGCTGCGGGAGACCATCGCCCGGCTGGCCCCAGGGACCGCGCTGCGCGACGGGCTGGAGCGCATTCTGCGTGGTCGCACTGGCGCACTGATCCTGATCGGCTACGACGACAGCGTCGAGGCGATCTGCGACGGCGGTTTCTCGCTAGACGTCCGCTACGCGCCGACCAGGCTGCGTGAGTTGTCGAAGATGGACGGCGCCGTCGTGCTGTCCAGCGACGGCAGCCGCATCTTGCGCGCCAACGTCCAGCTGGTGCCCGACCCGTCGATACCGACAGAGGAATCGGGCACAAGGCACCGCTCGGCCGAACGCACCGCCATCCAGACGGGCTATCCCGTCATCTCGGTGAGCCATTCGATGAGCATCGTCACCGTCTACGTGGCAGGCGAGCGACACGTCATACCGGATTCGGCGACCATCCTGTCGCGCGCGAACCAGACCATCGACACGTTGGAGCGCTACAAGACCCGCCTCGACGAGGTCAGCAGGCAGCTCTCGACGGCCGAGATCGAGGACTTCGTGACGCTGCGCGACGTGATGACCGTCGTTCAGCGGCTTGAGATGGTGCGGCGCATCAGCCTCGAAATCGATTCCGACGTCGTCGAATTGGGCACCGATGGGCGCCAGCTCAAGTTGCAACTGGAGGAGCTGGCCGGCGATATCGACACCGCGCGTGAGCTGATCGTGCGCGACTACCACGCCAACCCCGATCCCCCGACCGCCGCGCAGGTGAGCGCGACGCTCGAAGAGCTCGACGGGCTTTCGGACAATGAGCTGCTCGACTTCACCACGCTGGCAAGGGTTTTCGGTTATCCGTCCACCGCCGAGGCGCAGGACTCGGCGATGAGCTCGCGCGGTTACCGTGCAATGGCAGGCATCCCGCGACTGCAATTCGCCCACGTCGACTTGCTGGTCCGGTCATTCGGGTCATTGCAGGGCCTGCTGGCCGCCAGCGCGAGCGATCTGCAATCGGTGGAAGGCATCGGGTCGATGTGGGCGCGCCACATCAGGGAAGGCCTGTCGCAGCTGGCCGAGTCGACGATCGCCGACCGGCTGGCCTGATCAGCCGCCCTGCGGCACCTGCGCGGGATCCACTGGCGCTACACCGTCAACCGGCGGCGGAGCCTGCGCCGGTGCGAGGATGAACGGCACCGTGGCCGAGCGAAGGTTGCCGAGCTGCACGATGAGGTTGTACGTGCCAGGCCCGATCGGCTGCCGGGGCAGTGGACAATTCGGCGCCGAACCCATGCCGGTCCACGTCACCTCCGTGGTCACCTGTTCGCCGGGCTGGAACGTTTTGACCAACGTCTCGTTCGACGGCGCGCAGTCCAGGTTCGACCACAGCCGGGTGTTGTCCAACGAATAGACGTAGGCGGCAAGGACCGCGGCGCCGACGTCGCGCTGGCAGGCGACGAGTCCGATGTTGGTCACCACCATGGTGAATTTCGGCTGCTCGCCGACGACGTACTGCGGCTGATTGGTGATGCCCTTGACCGCGAGCGTGGAGTCCGGGCAGTCGTCGCCCTCGTTGAGCACCGGCGGCGGCACCACGGCCGCGGTCGGTGTGGGTGTCGGTGGCGGAACCTGCGGCGCCGGCGGCACCACCGGCGTCTTGACCTCGGGATTCTCACCGGGCAGAGGTGTCGGCCCGGCTGCAGGGGCCGGTGCGGATTTCGCATCGCTCGCGTTGTCGACGCCCGTGTTCTTCACGACGATGACGACGACGGCGGCGATGACCGCGATGACCAGCACAGCGATGCCGAGCGCCAACGCCCTGCGACGCCAGTAAATCTGCGTCGGCAGGGGGCCATGCGGTTCCAGATCCAGCACGACCTCACGGTAAGCCCAGGTCACGCCGAGTTGTCCGAGGTGACTCGGCGTGTCGCCCGATGAGAGCTTGCGCGAAGAGCGAAAGGACTGCTTAGCCTTCGCCGATATCGCCGAGGTGATCCCGCAACACCACCCGACCGTCGGCCAGATGGTAGGTCACACCGGCGATGGCCAGTTTGCCCGCGGCCACCCGTTCGGCGACAGGGATCGAGCGCAGGCGCAGTTGGGTGGCGGTCTCGGTGACGTGGCGCGCCTCGAACTCGTCGACGCGGGTCAGCCCGTCGCCGCGGCCAAGGATGATCGACGGGGTGATGCGTTCGACGATGTCGCGCACGTAGCCGGTGGGGACATCGCCCTCGTCCAGCGCCTGCAGCGTCGCCTTGACCGCGCCGCAGCTGTCGTGGCCCAGTACGACGATCAACGGCACGTTCAGCACGGTGACCGCGTATTCGATCGAGCCCAGCACCGCGTAATCGAGGACATGCCCGGCGGTGCGCACCACGAACATGTCGCCGAGGCCCTGGTCGAAGATGATCTCGGCGGCCACCCGGCTGTCGGCGCACCCGAAGACCACGGCGGTGGGCCGCTGAGCGCTCGCGAGGCTCGCCCGGTACTCGATGCTCTGGCTGGGATGCTCAGGCTTGCCGGCGACGAAACGCTCGTTACCCTCTTTTAATGCCTTCCATGCGGTCAACGGACTGGTATTGGGCATGGCCGACATTCTGCCTGAGGCGTCGGTGAGCATCGACTCGGGCGAATTGCTGAGGTGGTACGGGCACGCGCAGCGCGACCTGCCGTGGCGGCGAAAAGGCGTCACGCCGTGGCAGATCCTGGTCAGCGAGTTCATGCTGCAGCAGACGCCGGTGGCCAGGGTGGAACCGATTTGGCTGGACTGGGTGGCGCGCTGGCCCACCCCGTCGGCCACGGCCGCGGCAAGCGCCGCCGATGTGCTTCGCGCCTGGGGCAAGCTCGGCTATCCGCGCCGGGCCAAGCGGCTGCACGAATGCGCGACCGCCATCGCGACCGAACACGCCGATGTGGTTCCCGACGACGTCGAAACCCTGCTGTCGCTGCCAGGCGTCGGCACCTACACCGCAAGGGCGGTCGCGTGCTTCGCGTACGACAAGCGGGTGCCCGTCGTCGACACCAACGTCCGCCGCGTGGTGGCCAGGGCGGTGCACGGCCGCGCCGATGCCGCCGCGTCGTCGTCACAAAGAGACCTCGACGATGTCGAGGCATTACTGCCAGATGATGCTGACGCGCCGCGATTTTCGGCGGCGCTCATGGAACTCGGCGCTACCGTCTGCACCGCTCGCGCGCAGCGCTGCGGGCTGTGTCCGTTGAGCATCTGCGCGTGGCGGTCGAACGGATATCCGGCCTCAACGACGACCGCGCGCCGCGTACAGAAGTATGCGGGCACCGATCGTCAGGTCCGCGGCCGGCTACTGGATGTGTTGCGCGGCAACGACTCTCCTGTCACCCGCGCGCAGCTCGACGTCGCGTGGCTGACCGACACCGCGCAACGTGACCGCGCGCTGGACACGCTGCTTGTCGACGGACTCGTCGAGCAGACCACCGACGGCCGTTTTGCACTTGCGGGCGAGGGCGACTAGGGCTAGCCGGCTCAGGCAGTAGCCGCGGTCTCCTCGCACGGACCGCCGCAGGCGAACCTGCGCCGATAGTCCGACGGTGTCACGCCGATGATGCGACGGAAGTGGTGACGCAACAGCGTCGCCGTGCCGAAGCCCGACCGGTCCGCGATCCGATCGATGTCGAGGTCGGTTTCCTCAAGCAGCCTGCGCGCGTACAGCACACGCTGATCGGTCACCCACTGCATCGGTGTGCGACCGGTCTCTTCCACGAACCGGCGGGCGAACGTGCGCGCCGACATGTTGACCCTGCGTGCCAGCGTCGCAACGGTCAGTGGCTTGTCCAGGTTGCTCAGCACCCAGTCGAGATGCGGCGCAAAGCCTTCCGAACATCGAACCGGGATCGGCTGGTCGATGTACTGGCGCTGACCGCCATCGCGCTGCGGTGGCACCACCATCCGGCGCGCGATCTTGTTGGTCACCTCGCTGCCGAGCTCGCGGCGAACCAGATGCAGGCACGCGTCGATACCGGCCGCGGTGCCCGCGCTGGTGATCAGATTGCCGTCGTCGACGAACAGCACATTGCGGTCGACGTTCGCCGTCGGATACATCCGGGCGAGATCGTCGGCGTGCATCCAGTGGGTGGTGCACGGCCGGCCGTCCAGCAGGCCGGCCGCGCCCGCGACGAACGCGCCCGAGCACACCGTCAGGATGATCGACCCGGACTCGGCGGCGGCCTGCACCGCCTTCAGGGCCTCGGGCATATAGCCGCCGTTCTGACTGGCGATCGCAGGAATCGCCACCAGGTCCGCCCCGATGAGGTCATCGAGACCGTGATCAGGGGTGATTGTTGCGCCGACCGACGTCCGCAGCGGCTTGCCCGGTTCGGGGCCGCAAACCTTGAAGTCGAAGTTGGGCACCCCGTCAGCCGAGCGGTCGATGCCGAAGACCTCGCAGATCACGCCGAACTCAAAAACCGCTAGACCGTCCAGCACCAGTGCCGATACGCTCTTTATTGCCATGGCAGCATTTTATCTCAAGGTGTCCTTCCTGCCACTGTTGGCGGGATCTTTATCAGCGGAGCATTACTGCCATGACCACTGCACTGACATTCCTGATCCTGATCGCCCCCTTCGCGGTGGCAGCGGCGCTCAGCTGGGCCGCCCATCGCTCTGACTCGCTTCGCATCCGGTTCGACCAGTTCCGCTGGTCCGCGCCTATGACGGGGCGGCTGTTCGAAGACGACCGCGACGGCTTCCGCGTCGCGCATGACGTCGACGCCATCCGCACTCGCTTCGAGCAGCAGCCCACCTGGCCTGCTTCAGGCGTCACCGGCGAGCGTCGCTAGAAACGACTCCACCGCTTCTTGATAGATCCGCGGCGCGTCGTCGTGGACCAGATGGCCGGCACCGGGCACGTGTAAATACGTTGTCCGGTGGCCGGTTTCATTCATTTCGCGCATCTGCCCATTCGGTGTCACGGAGTTGCCCGCCTCGATGAGCAAAGCAGGCACTCGCACCGCCCGCCACTGCCGCCAGTAGTCACGATTACCCCACTCGGCGGCGATCTCGATCCACACCTTGGGATGACCGTGCAGCCGCCAGCCCGTCTCCGTCCGGTCGAACGCCTCGAGGAAGTACTGCCCAGCCACTTCGCCGAATTCGTCGTAAACCTGTTGGGCCGAACCGAATTCGATGGGCAGCGCGTGCACCCACGGCTCCCAAGGGCCGGTGGTGCGGCCGCGGAAGTCGGGTGCCATGTCCTCAACCACCAGGGCGCGCACCAAATCCGGGCGCGTCGCGGCCAGGCACCAGGAGTGCAACGCCCCCATCGAATGCCCGATCATCGTCGCCGGCCGGCCCAGCGCCGCGACCGCGTCGCCGAGGTCTGACACGAACCGTTCGGTGCTGATCGGGTGCGGGTCGGCGATATCGCGGCCGCGGTGCCACGGCGCATCGTAGGTGTACACCTCCCCCCACCGGGTCAGCCATGGCAGCTGACGCGACCAGGTGCTCCCCCGTCCCATCAGGCCGTGCACCAGCACCAACGGCTCTCCTCGGCCGCCCCGGCGGATAAGAGGCTGGGTGTGCACACCGTTATCTAACCGTTAGGGGGCTGTAGCCTGAATGCCATGCCCGTGGTGAAGATCAACGCAATCGAGGTCCCGCCCGACGCCGGTCCGGAACTGGAGAAGCGGTTCGCGAACCGTGCACACGCCGTGGACAACCAGCCCGGCTTCCTCGGCTTCCAGCTGTTGCGACCGGTCAAGGGGGAAGACCGCTACTTCGTGGTGACTCAGTGGGAGTCCGAAGAGGCGTTTCAGGCATGGGCGACGGGCCCTGCGGTCGAGGCGCACGCAGGTCAGCGCGCGAATCCCGTGGCCACGGGCGCGTCGCTGCTGGAGTTCGAGGTTGTGCTGGACGTTGCGGGGACCGGCGCCAACGCGTAACGCTGGCCGGGCGCGACACGGCGTGGCCGGCCTGACGGTCGCCGTCGCGCTTGTCGTCGCCCTTGCCAGCGGCTGTGCCAACACAGGGCCCGGGCCTGCGGATGCGGCCTACGGCGTCCCGATCGGCACCAATACACCCCAGGGGCTGCGGGCCAAGCAGACCATGGACATGATCAACTCGGAATGGCCGATCGGCACCGTCGGCGTGCGCACCATGGCCGCTCCAGAACAGGTCAACGGCATCACCTCCGCCATGGGCAACCTGTGGCTGGACCGTCCGATCACCGTCAGCGGAATCAGCATGGGCGCCGGCAGCGCGACCCTGCATGTATTGACGTCCTACGGGGCGGCGCAGGACATCGAGTTGCGCACCAACGAAGCCGGCATGGTTGATCGATTCCAGGTGACGTTGCAAAAGCCTGCGATCAAGAACTTCGAAGACATCGACGCAGAACTGAAAAAGTCCGGCGCGCGCTACTCGTATCAGGTGTCGAAGGTGAACGACGGCAAGTGTTCGGTGGTGGCAGGCTCCAACACCGAACTGTCGTTGCCGCTGGCGTCGATCTTCAAACTCTATGTGCTGCTTGCCGTTGCGGACGCCGTCAAGGCCGGGACGCTGGGCTGGGACGACCAGCTCACCATCACCGAGGAGGCCAAGGCGGTCGGCTCGGCCAGCCTCGAGGATCTGCCGGCCGGCGCCACGGTGTCAGTGAGAACCGCTGCACAGGAGATGATTTCGGCAAGCGACAACATGGCCACCGACCTGCTGATCGCGAGTCTGGGGCCTGGCGCGATGGAACGCGCACTGGTGGCGGCCGGCCATCACGATCCGGCGAGCATGACGCCGTTCCCCACCATGCACGAGCTGTTCTCGGTGGGCTGGGGTGAACCGGACCTGCGTGAGCAATGGAAACGGGCCACACCGCAGGTCCGCGCACAGCTGCTGCAGCAGACGAATTCCCGTCCCTTCCAACCGGATCCAACGCGCACCACGACTCCCGCCTCGAACTTCGGTGCTGAGTGGTACGGCAGTGCAGCCGACATCTGCCGCGTGCACGCCGCGCTGCAGACCGCCGCCGTTGGCAAGGCAGCGCCGGTGAGGCAGATTCTCTCGGCCATACCGGGCATCGAACTCAACAAGGCGAAGTGGCCCTATATCGGCGCCAAGGGCGGAAACCTGCCTGGGGACCTGACATTCAGCTGGTACGCAGAAGACCACACCGGCCAGCCCTGGGTGGTCAGCTTCCAGCTCAACTGGCCGCGCTACCAGAGCCAGACCGCGGCGGCTTGGCTGTTGTCCATCGTGCGCCAGGCCTTCAACCTGGCGCCGACGGACTGAGTCACCTACTGGAGCGCAGCGTCCATGCGTGCCCACGAAAGTGCATCACCGTCCGGCTCGCTGGCGCAATGTCGATGCGCCAGAACGACTTCGGCGGAGCATCGAGGGCAACCAGAATCGCGGCTCGGATCACCGCGGGATGTGTCACCGCGACGAGCCTGGTGCGCCGCGCGGTCAGCGAGTCCATCCACCCACTTACCCGGTCGATCAGCTCGATGAGCGATTCGCCGCCGTGCGGTGCCCGGGTGGGGTCCGTCAGCCAAACCGACAGGTCTGCTGGCGCCACGTTGCCCAACACATCGCCGCGCCAGCTGCCGCAGTCCAGGTCCGCCAGCCGCGGTTCGGTGCTCGCGTGCAGACCGAGCAGGTCAGCGGTCTGCCTGGTCCGCTTCTCCGGTCCGCAGAACGACCGTTCGGTGACACCGAGTTCTATCGACGCGTCAACTTGTCGGTGCCCGACGGCGTTGAGCGGCTCGTCGATGGGAAACCGTCCGGCTGCCATCGCATCCGTCATGGCATGGGATACGAGGGTCAGCCGGACGACCTCGCTCATGCCTCGGCTTCGGGCGTCACGCGCTGATTGTCTCCGCCCGCCGCGTCTCACCGAGCAGTCGCCCCACCAACGGCGCGAAGACCAGGCCGATCGCCGCCCACAGCACCAACTGAGTGCCCAGTGAATACAGCCGGAACTCGTAGAGGTCCTCGGCGGGGAAGTCGCCTGGTGTCTCCTGGATGGCCGGCAGCACCAACATGACGACCGCGACAGCCACCACATAGCCACCCGCCGCCACCAGCGTGGCGTTCCACGCACCCAGCTGCGAGGCCAGCCGATGCCCTGCGTACACCGCAGCGACCAGCAGGGCCACCGACAACACCACCATGAGCAGGTACAGCAAGGTGCGCTGCTGGATGGTTTCGTCGAGGCTGACCGCGGGCGGGCTGGCCGGATACTTCAGGAATGGAATGACGTAGAGCGACAAGAACATCCCGCCGGCCAGTAGCACCGATAGCAGCCGCGGCGAGATGTTGCCGACGCGGCCGTACGCCACGCAATACGCGACGGCGAACAGTGCGCCCATCGCGACCGCGAACCCGATCACTCCGAAGCCGAGGCCGACATTCGCCTGCACGCCGCGGGTGATCAACTCGACGCCGTGCTCGTGGCCCCCGTGATCGTGTGCCGCAGCGGCCGCGTCCTCGTATGCGATCGCACGATCGATCACCGGCTCCACGAAAATACGGGCGAACAGAAATGCCAGCACACCACCGATTGCGCCGGCTAATAGACCGCGCGCGATTATTCGCTTTTCCATGTGTCAGTCGCCGTCAGCGGCGATCAGTGGCACGGGAAGCCGAGCAGATGGCGCGCGTCGTGGACGAATTCGTGCACGTAGGTGTTGTTGCCGAAAACCGACGTCGCGCCCTGGTCGAGCCCGACGAAATAGAGCACCGACAGCGCGAGGAATGCGGTCAGCGACAGCCAGAGCGCCGCCTTCGTAGCCGACAGGTCGACGGCGGTTGCCCTCACGGTCGATGAGTTACCAGGAGTGGTCATATCCGGTGTTCCTTTCCGGGATTTCGCGTCCCAGTTCCAAAGGGTGACGGCGGGCGTCGGGTCTGACTGTCCACAGTGGCGCGACCGTTCTGGATTTTCACCAGCATTCCTTCGCCCGCCGATTACAACAGCATCCTAAACAACGCGTCTAGCGGTTGTCGTTGTTTGCGTGGGGCAGACCGGTCAGGCGAACGAGGGCGGCGAACCCGTCATCGCTTCCAGGCCAGTTCGCGCGGACTGCGTCGATACCGGCGCGGCGCACCACGCTGCGAAGCACCGCGGTCACGATGATCGCGTCGTCGGCGTAACCGAGCACCGGAATGAAGTCCGGGATCAGGTCGAACGGCATCGCCAGATAGGCCAGCAGCAGCGCCAGCCGGACGCGGACGCCGCGGGCAAGGGTGCAGTCGGCGGCCAGGCGACGAATCAGGCGCAGTACGTCGGGAAGGATCCGCATGGCCTCGCGAAGCATCCCGCCCCGCGGCCGCAGCATCGCAAGCGCGATCACCAACGCCACCCACGCCAGCACTAACGCGGCAGCGATGCCGATCGCAAGGTCCCACCAGAACGAGCCAGACACGAAACGGGCGGCCACCCACAAGTGGGGTAGCCGCCCGCTTTCGCTGCTCGTGCTTACTCCGTGGCGGCCGCGGTGGGGGCGCCTGCGGCACCGGCTTGCGCCAGATCCGGTTCGGGCGCCTTGGCCGGCTTCTTGGTGCCGACGAAGGTGAACACCGCGTCCTCACCGGAGCCTTCGCCGTCCCAGTTGTCGACGTCGACCGTGACGAGCTGGCCGGGTCCGACCTCCTCGAACAGGATCTTCTCCGACAGTGCGTCCTCGATCTCGCGCTGGATGGTGCGACGCAGCGGCCGCGCGCCGAGCACTGGATCGAACCCGCGCTTGGCCAGCAGGGACTTGGCCTTGTCCGTCAGCTCCATGGCCATGTCCTTGCTCTTGAGCTGCTTCTCCACCCGGCCGATCATCAGCTCCACCATCTTGACGATCTCTTCGCGAGTCAGCTGGTGGAACACGATGATGTCGTCGATGCGGTTGAGGAACTCCGGGCGGAAGTGCTTCTTCAGCTCGTCGTTGACCTTCTGCTTCATCCGCTCGTAGTTGTTCTCGCCGCCACCCTGGGTGAAGCCAAGCCCGACCGCCTTGCTGATGTCGGACGTGCCCAGGTTCGACGTGAAGATCAGCACGGTGTTCTTGAAGTCGACCGTGCGGCCCTGGCCGTCGGTGAGACGCCCGTCCTCGAGGACCTGCAACAGGCTGTTGTAGATCTCCTGGTGGGCCTTCTCGATCTCGTCGAACAGCACCACGCTGAACGGCTTGCGGCGCACCTTTTCGGTGAGCTGGCCGCCCTCTTCGTAGCCGACGTAGCCCGGAGGGGCACCGAAGAGCCGCGACGCGGTGAAGCGGTCGTGGAACTCGCCCATGTCGATCTGGATGAGCGCGTCGTCGTCGCCGAAGAGGAAGTTGGCCAGCGCCTTGGACAGCTCGGTCTTACCGACCCCTGAAGGGCCGGCGAAGATGAACGAGCCCGACGGGCGCTTGGGATCCTTCAGCCCGGCGCGGGTACGCCGGATCGCCTTGCTGACCGCCTTGACGGCGTCCTCCTGGCCGATGATCCGCTTGTGGATCTCGTCCTCCATGCGCAGCAGCCGAGTGGTTTCCTCCTCGGTCAGCTTGAACACGGGGATGCCGGTCCAGTTGCCGAGCACCTCGGCGATCTGCTCGTCGTCGACCTCGGCAACCACGTCGAGATCGCCTGAGCGCCATTGCTTCTCACGCTCGGCACGCTGCCCGACGAGTTGCTTTTCCTTGTCGCGCAGGCTCGCCGCCTTCTCGAAGTCCTGCGCGTCGATCGCGGACTCCTTCTCGCGACGGGCCTCGGCGATCTTCTCGTCGAAGTCACGCAGGTCTGGCGGCGCGGTCATGCGACGGATCCGCATCCTGGCGCCGGCCTCGTCGATCAGGTCGATCGCCTTGTCCGGAAGGAAGCGGTCGTTGATGTAGCGGTCGGCCAATGTGGCCGCCGCCACCATCGCGCCGTCGGTGATCGACACGCGGTGGTGCGCCTCGTAGCGGTCGCGCAGACCCTTGAGGATCTCGATGGTGTGCTCGACCGTCGGCTCGCCGACCTGCACCGGCTGGAACCGGCGCTCCAGGGCGGCGTCCTTCTCGATGTACTTGCGGTACTCGTCGAGCGTGGTGGCGCCGATGGTCTGCAGCTCACCGCGGGCCAGTTTCGGCTTGAGGATGCTGGCCGCGTCGATCGCGCCTTCAGCGGCACCCGCGCCGACGAGCGTGTGCAGCTCGTCGATGAACAGGATGATGTCGCCGCGGGTGTTGATCTCCTTGAGCACCTTCTTCAGGCGTTCCTCGAAGTCACCGCGGTAGCGGCTGCCCGCCACCAGCGAACCGAGGTCAAGCGTGTAGAGCTGCTTGTCCTTCAATGTCTCGGGGACCTCACCGTGCACGATGGCCTGCGCCAGACCCTCGACGACGGCGGTCTTGCCGACGCCGGGCTCGCCGATCAGCACCGGGTTGTTCTTGGTGCGACGGGACAGCACCTGCATCACCCGCTCGATTTCCTTCTCGCGGCCGATGACGGGGTCGAGCTTGCCCTCCATGGCGGCTGCGGTCAGGTTGCGGCCGAACTGGTCGAGCACCAGTGAAGTGGACGGGTTGCCCGCTTCGCCGCCGCGACCGCCGGTGCCGGCTTCCGCGGTTTCCTTGCCCTGATAGCCGCTCAGCAGCTGGATGACCTGCTGGCGCACGCGGGTGAGCTCGGCGCCCAGCTTGACCAGAACCTGGGCGGCCACGCCCTCACCCTCACGGATCAGGCCGAGCAGAATGTGCTCGGTGCCGATGTAGTTGTGGCCGAGCTGCAGCGCCTCGCGCAGCGACAGCTCGAGCACCTTCTTGGCGCGCGGGGTGAACGGGATGTGGCCGGACGGCGCCTGCTGCCCCTGGCCGATGATCTCCTCGACCTGGCTGCGAACACCTTCCAGCGAGATGCCCAGGGACTCCAGCGACTTGGCCGCTACGCCCTCGCCTTCGTGAATGAGGCCCAACAGGATGTGCTCGGTCCCGATGTAGTTGTGATTGAGCATCCTGGCCTCTTCTTGAGCCAGGACGACGACGCGGCGTGCGCGGTCAGTAAAACGTTCGAACATCGGTGGTTACCTGCTCTCCTCACCATTGGGTACTGCGGGAGCACTCGAGAAAGTGCCCTGTGCCCGCCTTCTACTGTAGTGGGCGGCCGCCTCGCGTGCCCCACCGCGCGGAGGTCCGCACGGACGCAACACAGCAACGCCGCGAACTTCGTAGATCGTTCCGCTGTCGACCGGCAATCGGTTCGCCGCTAGCGAAAGGCACGCATACCGGCTGGGTACGCGGCATCCGCCGGTCGCAGCACGGACCAGTGTAGGGGTGTCATGTCGCGAGATGTTCGGTTGGCCGCGGCCGGCTTGTGGTTGATCGCGGTGTGTTACGGACTGGCCCGGTTCGCTTATGGCTTATTCCTCCCGGTTCTGACCGAAGAATTCGGGCTCGACGGCACCGTCGCGGGCGCCATCGCGTCGAGCAGCTATATCGGCTACTGCGTGGCGATCGTGGTGGCCACCGCGACATCGCGATCAGCAGCGGCGGAGTCAGCAGCGCAGCGTCGACCGTGTTGTGGATCGTCCTCGGTGCTGCCGGCTTACTCGGCGCGTTGACCGGTGATCTGACGGCAAGGGTCGGATTGGCCGCCGCGTGGTCGATCGCGATGGTTGTACTGGCCGGCGCTACGGCGACCTTCGCGTTCGCCGTCCACCACTACCTGGTCATCCTCGCCGCGGCGGCGGTGTTCGGCGCTGTCTACATCGCCCTGACCGGAGTGCTGCTGCTGCGGGGGGTGCGGATCTATCCCGACCATCCTGCGTTTGGCGTCGGAGCCCCGTTCTTCGTGATCGCCGCCGGGCAAGCTGCCGGTTCGCCGCTCATCGGCCTGCTGTCGGATGCGACCGCGGCAACAGTTGAGTTCGGCGTCGCCGCGGCGGGGCTTGCCGTCGGCGCCGCGGTCAGACCCCGCTAACGAGCGGGGCCTGGCAACGGCGAATTATGTTGCCGCGTGGAATGCGTCGATGACATCGGCCGGGATACGTCCGCGGGTCGACACATTATGGCCGTTGCGGCGCGCCCATTCCCGGATCGCTGCGCTCTGTTCGCGATCGATCGCCGCACGCCCGCGACCGGATCCAGCCGAACGCCCGCGCCTGCGGCCCCCCACTCGACGGCCTGCGTCGACCCATTGCTTCAGATCGTTCCGAAGCTTTGCGGCATTCTTCGAAGAAAGGTCGATCTCATAGCTCACCCCGTCGAGCCCGAATTCGACCGTCTCATCGGCGGCGCCTTCGCCGTCGAAATCATCGACCAACGTGACGGTCACTTTCTTCGCCATTAGCTCACACTGACCCTTCTGCCTGAACTCTAGATGAGTAGTTTAGATCTCGAACCCCCGCACCAATGTGCCATATGAAGGCACACCATTCAACAACTTTGAGAATAGAAGCAGTTCAGTTGCTGTGACGTCGAACAATCGGGAACAAAACGGTCTCTCTAATCGACAGTCCCGTCAATGCCATCAACAACCGATCGATGCCCATTCCGGTACCGGTCGACGGCGGCATCGCATACTCCAAAGCGGCCAGAAAATCCTCATCCAGAGCCATTGCCTCGTCGTCGCCTGCCGCCGCCGCGCGGGCCTGAGCTTCGAACCTTTCGCGTTGGATAACTGGGTCAATAAGCTCCGAGTAGCCCGTGGCAAGCTCGATACGGCGGACGTACAGATCCCACTTTTCGGTGACGCCTTCTATGCTCCGGTGGGCCCGGGTGAGCGGCGTCGTCTCCACTGGAAAATCGCGTACGAAGGTGGGCGCCCACAACGTGTTTCCCACCGTATGCTCCCAAAGTTCCTCGACCAATTTCCCGTGTCCGTAACCACGATCGCGCGCAATCTCAACCTCGAGTCGGTCTGCGATCTTCCATAAGTGTTCGGCCGGAGTCTGTGGAGTGATCTCTTCACCGAGAGCATCTGAGAGCGACGGATACATTTGAAGTGTCGCCCATTCGCCGTCGAGATCGTAGATAGTGCCATCGGGCAATGGCACCTTTCTGGTGCCGATCGCCTCGTCGGCGACCTCCTGAATAATCTCGCGCGTGACGCTCGCAGAATCGTCGTAGGTTCCGTAGGCCTGATATGTCTCCAACATCGCGAATTCAGGTGAATGTGTCCAATCCGCGCCTTCGTTTCTGAACACACGATTCAACTCGTACACCTTCTCGAAACCGCCCACCAAGCAACGCTTTAGGAACAGTTCCGGTGCGATCCGTAGGTAGAGGTCCGCGTCGAGCGCATTGGAGTGCGTTACGAACGGCCGGGCCGCCGCGCCGCCGGCCAACGTCTGCAGGATTGGCGTCTCGACTTCGAGAAAACCGCGCCGCTCCAGCGCGGAGCGCACCGCACGCACCACAGCCACGCGCTGGCGAGCAATGGT
>NZ_DASSCY010000358.1:0-27024 GCF_035697385.1 Mycobacterium sp.
GGCCAGCACGGCCCCTGCGTCGGTGAGCACAACCTTGCGTCCCACCCTTGTTATCAGTCGGGCGTTCACCGACTTCTCCAGCGCCGCGATCTGCTGCGAGACCGCCCCCGGCGTGTATCCCAACTCCTCGGCGACCGCGACCATCGTGCCTCGGCGAGCGAGTTCACGCAGAGTTGTGAGCTGCCCGAGAGACAGATTCATATAGGAACTCTAAACCAAACAACGGATTTTCTTTCGCTTGTGCTATTGGTTCGCCGGTGGTGACGATGTGGTCATGGCCACACCTGCAATGAGCACCTCAAGGTCCTCGATCTCCGAGACCATCTCCGTGCCCGCCACCGACGAACTGCGCGCATTGGCCCGCACCAGCCTGCAGCGCTGCGGGGTCGCCCCGAGCAACCTCGACGCTGCGACAGCTGCCACGAAGATCACTGTGCGCACGCCAGTAACCGGTGCCGATTTGTTTGATTTCCCTGCCGCCGGAGCAGCGCAGGTGGAAGCCGCGATCGACGCCGCGCACGCCGCGTTCCTGCAGTGGCGCACCGTGCCCGCCCCGGCTCGCGGGCAGCTGATCAAGCGCCTCGGCGAGCTGCTGACCGAGCACAAAGCAGACGTCGCGAACCTGATCAGTATCGAGGTCGGCAAGATCACCTCCGAGGCCCTCGGCGAGGTCCAGGAGATGATCGACATTTGTGACTTCGCTGTGGGCCTGTCGCGTCAGCTCGACGGCCGCACGATGCCCTCGGAGCGTGCCGGGCACCGGCTGATGGAGACCTGGCATCCACTCGGTGTCGTCGGTGTGGTGTCGGCGTTCAACTTCCCCGCCGCGGTGTGGTCGTGGAACACCGCCATCGCAATCGTCTGCGGTGACGCGGTGGTCTGGAAGCCCGCCCAGCTGACCACCCTGACCGCCGCGGCGTGCTCGGCCCTTTTCGACCGCGCCGCCCACGCGGTCGGCGCGCCGGAGAACCTCAACGTCCTCGTGTCGGCAAGTGCCGCCGACACTCAGGCCCTGATCGACAGCCCCAAGGTCCCGCTCATCAGCGCCACGGGTTCCGAGCGGATGGGCGAGCAGATAGCGCCGCGCGTCGCTGCCCGATTCGGCCGCGCCATCCTCGAACTCGGCGGCAACAACGCCGCCATCGTGGCCCCGTCGGCCGACCTCGACCTGGCGACCCGCGGCATCGTGTTCTCCGCTGCCGGCACCGCCGGGCAGCGCTGCACCACCATGCGACGGGTGATCGTGCACGAAGACATCGCCGACGAACTCGTGCGCCGCCTGACCGAGGTCTATGCGCGCCTACCCATCGGTGACCCGTTCGCCGCGGGCACCCTGGTCGGGCCACTGATCGACGACCGCGCCCACGCCAACATGACCGCTGCCCTCGAACGGGCACAGGCGCAGGGCGGAACCGTTCTGGTCGGCGGAGGCCGGCGCGACAGCACTGCGGATTCGTTCTACGTCGAACCCGCGATCGTGCGGATGCCGCGCCAGACCGACGTCGTCAAGACCGAGACGTTCGCGCCGATCCTCTACGTGTTGACCTACTCCACGTTCGAGGAGGCGATCGCGCTCCACAACGACGTCCCGCAGGGCCTGTCGTCGGCGATCTTCACCCTCGACCAGCGTGAAGCCGAGCAGTTCATCGCCGCGGACGGCTCGGACTGCGGCATCGTCAACGTCAACATCGGCACCTCCGGCGCCGAGATCGGCGGGGCCTTCGGCGGCGAGAAGACAACCGGCGGCGGCCGCGAATCCGGGTCTGACGCGTGGCGGGCCTACATGCGTCGCGCCACCAACACCGTCAACTACTCCAGGGAACTGCCGTTGGCTCAAGGCGTCAGCTTCGCCTGAGCAACGAAAGAGTGGGATTCACACCATGTTCGACCTGATCGACGAATGGGGCCCGGAGAAGATCGTCTGCGTCTCCGACGCCCGCACTCAGATGCGCGGTGTGCTTGTCATCGACAACACCGCACGCGGAATGGGCAAGGGCGGCACCCGGATGTCGCCAACTGTCAGCGTCGAAGAGGTCGCGCGTCTGGCCCGCAATATGACGTGGAAGTGGGCCGGTGTCGACCTGTTCTACGGCGGCGCGAAGGCCGGCATCCAGGCCGATCCGTCCGCCACCTCCAAGGAGGAAGTGCTGCGCGCATTCGTGCGCGCGCTACGTAACGAAGTGCCTGAAGAGTATGTCTTCGGCCTCGACGTCGGCCTCACCGAAGCCGACGCGGCGATCATGCTCGATGAGGTCGGCGGCCGCGGCGGCGCCGTCGGCACCCCCCATGCGCTCGGCGGGCTGCCATACGACCAGCTCGGGGTTACGGGGTATGGTGTGGCCGAAACAGTCGACGCCGCAGCGCAATTCGTCGATGCATCGACCTCAAAGCTGTCGGTCAGCATTCAGGGCTTCGGTGCGGTCGGCGCCGCGACCGCACGCCGGCTCGACGAACTCGGAGCCACGGTGGTCGCCGTGTCGACATCCGAAGGCGGCCTGTACAACCCCGACGGTCTCGACGTCGCAGAGCTACTGGCGTATCGCACACAGCACGACGACGCGCTGGTGCACCACTACTTCGACGCCAAACCACTGACCGCTGGCGAGGAACTGACCGTCGCCGCCGACGTGCTCATACCGGCCGCCCTGCAGGATGTCATCGACGCTGACCTTGCCCCCATCTTGCCGGCCCGCATCGTGGTCGAAGGCGCAAACCTGCCGAGCAGTCCAGCGGCGCAACAGATCCTGCACGATCGCGGGGTGATTGTCGTCCCCGACTTCATCGCCAACGCCGGTGGGGCGGTCGCGGCCGCCGTGGCAATGGACTCCCGGTTCTCGGGTATTCGTCCCGAACCGGCCGCAGTGTTCGACAACATCTCGACGAAGCTGCGCGCCTGTACACAGGAAACCTTGCAGGAGTCTCGACGGCAGGGCATAACGACCCATCGCGTCGCCAGGGCCACTGCACAGGCTCGCGTCGCCGAGGCAATGCGACTGCGCGGTCGACGATGACGAAACCCGTGCCCGAACGCGCATCCGTCGTCGTCATCGGCGGTGGCGTCATCGGAACCAGCATCGCCTACCATCTGGCCAGCTCGGGGGTCACCGACGTGGTGCTGCTCGAACGCGACGAACTCGCCTGTGGGTCGACCTGTAGGGCCGCCGGCGGCGTGCGCGCGTCGTTCAGCAACCCAGCCAACATCGAGATCGGTCTGCGCGGTCTGGAGGTGTACTCCACGTTCGCCGACAAGTACGACCAGGAAATCGATTTCAGCCGCGACGGCTACCTCTACACGCTGTCCGATCAGGACAACCTCGAGGTGTTCACCGAAAGCGTGGCGCTGCAGAATCGCCACGGGGTGCCCAGCGTCATCGTCGATCCCGAGGAAGCGCAACGTATTTCGCCGCTGATCAGCACCGAAGGCATGGTCGGGGCGTGCTGGTCACCCATCGACGGCAAGGCCACCCCCGAGTCGGTGGTGATGGGCTACGCCGCCGCCGCACGTCGACATGGCGCGAGAGTCATCCGCCACTGCGAAGTCCTCGACATCGCCAGCGACGCAGGCACCATCACCGAAGTGCACACGGCACACGGTCGCATCAAGACCGACACGGTCGTCTGCGCCGCAGGAGCGTGGTCACGCCAGATCGGAGCCATGGTCGGCGTCACCATCCCCGTCACCCCGGTACGCCGCCAGATCGCGTTCACCGAACCGCTGGCCGAACTGCCCGCCACCTCGCCGTCACTGACCATTGACTTCCCTTCGAACTTCTACTTCCATCCGGAGGGCAAGGGCCTGCTGCTGGGCTGGTCGGATCCCAACGAGGCTGAGGGCTTCAACCTTCGCTTCGAACTCGACGACTGGCTCATGGGTCTTGGCGCTGTCGCCGAGAAGCGCGCCCCGGCGGTCCTCGACTATGGCATCGCCAGCGGCTGGGCGGGCCTGTACGAGATGACTCCGGACTGCAACCAAATCATCGACCGCAGTGCAGATGTCGAGGGCCTGCTCATCGCCACCGGCTACTCCGGGCACGGATTCCTGATGGGACCGGCCACCGGCGAAATCGTGCGCGATCTCTACCACGACGTGACACCCAAGTACGACATCAGCGGATTCACTCTGAGCCGGTTCAACGATGCCGGCCTCGGATCCGGCGAGACGAACATCGTCTGACACGACACCTTCGAGACAGAGGAACCTACTCATGAGTCAGACCACCGTTAGGCCCGATGAGATGTTCGCGATCGACTCGCTGCTCACCGATGAGGAACGTGAGATCCGCGACAGCGTCCGTGGCCTGGTGCAACGCGTCATCGCCCCGCACATCGCCAGCTGGTACGAACGCGGCGAGTTGCCGGTGCGCGACCTGGCCACCGAACTGGGCTCGCTGGGCCTGCTCGGCATGCACCTGCATGGTTACGGCTGCGCCGGAACATCCGCGCTGGCTTACGGACTGGCGTGCCTGGAACTGGAGGCCGGCGATTCGGGTATTCGGTCGTTGGTCAGCGTGCAGGGGTCGCTGGCGATGTTCGCGATCCACCGCTACGGCGACGAGGACACCAAACAGCAGTGGCTGCCGCGCATGGCGACCGGGGAAGCGATTGGCTGTTTCGGGCTCACCGAACCCGACTTCGGCTCCAACCCCGCCGGAATGCGCACGCTCGCCAAACGCGACGGCGACGACTGGCTGCTAAACGGCACCAAGATGTGGATCACCAACGGTTCCGTCGCCGATGTCGCGGTCATCTGGGCCAGAACCGACGACGGGATCCGCGGATTCGTCGTTCCAACGGACACTCCCGGTTTCACCGCGCACTCCATCGCCTCCAAGATGTCGCTACGGGCCTCGGTGACCAGTGAGCTCGTCCTCGACAACGTCCGACTGCCGGAATCAGCCGAACTGCCCGGCGCCATAGGCTTATCCGGACCGTTGAACTGTCTGAACGAAGCGCGGTTCGGCATTGTGTTCGGTGCGCTGGGCGCCGCCCGCGACTGCCTAAACACCGCGTTGGACTATGCCGAAACCCGTGAGCAGTTCGGCAAACCGATCGCGGGATTCCAACTCACCCAGGAGAAGCTGGCCGCGATGACCCTGGAGTACGGCAAGGGTCTGCTGCTGGCCATCCATCTCGGCAGAACCAAAGATGCCGGCACCTTGGCGCCCCATCAGGTGAGCACAGGCAAGCTCAACAATGTCCGCGAGGCACTGAACATCGCTCGCACGGCCCGAACCATACTGGGCGCCAACGGGATCAGCGCCGAGTATCCGGTCATGCGGCACGCCAACAACCTCGAGTCGGTACTGACCTACGAAGGCACCAGCGAGATGCACACGCTAATCATCGGCCAGGCCCTCACCGGTCACGCCGCCTTCGCCTGACCATGGCCGAACCCATCGACGAATACTTCACCGCCACACTGCTGGCGGGTGACGCGGGCGACCCGAGCATCCGCTGCGATGACCACGCGCCGGTAGTGGCGGGCTCCACCCTCACCGTCGCCCGGGCGCTGCAGATCTTCGACTCCCAGCTCGGCAGCCGCCACCTCGACCTCGCCGCGCGCGCTCTACGTGCCGAAGGCAGGGGCTACTACACGATCGGATCTTCTGGGCACGAAAGCAACGCCACCATCGCCGCCGCGCTGCGACCCACCGATCCCGCGCTGCTGCACTACCGATCTGGCGGGTTCTTCCTCGAACGCGCGCGCCAGGTCGGTGGCAGCGATCCGCTGCGCGACGTCCTGCTCGGGATCGTCGCCGCCACAGAGGAACCCATTTCCGGCGGGCGCCACAAGGTGTTCGGCAGAACTGACCTCCACATCATCCCGCAGACCTCGACGATCGCCTCCCATCTGCCGCGCGCAGTGGGCGTTGCGTTCTCCCTAGCCAGGGCCCACAAAATCGCCGATACCTGCCCTTGGCCCGCCGACGCAATCACGGTGTGCAGTTTCGGCGACGCCTCGGCCAATCACTCCACCGCAGTCGGCGCGATCAACGCTGCCATCAACGCCGGCTATCAGGGCGTGGCGATGCCGTTGCTATTTGTGTGCGAGGACAACGGGATTGGCATCAGCACCCGAACCCCCGACGGGTGGATCGCGACGACCTACGCCAACACGGCCGGCCTTGCCTACTTCGCCGCCGACGGAGGCGATCTGGCCGCCGCTTATGCCACCGCATTCGCCGCCGCGGAATGGGTCAGGCACCATCGCCGCCCCGCGTTCCTGCACATCCGCACCGTCCGGATCATGGGGCATGCAGGATCCGACTACGAGCCGGCCTACCGCACACAACGCGATATCAGCCGCGACTACGCTCACGATCCCGTCCTGGCCACCGCGCAACTACTCATCAAGCAAAGACACCGCGATGTCGACCAAGTAATCGAGCTTTACGAACACAAGCGCGCGACGGTGATGGGTCTGGCCAAGGAAGTCGCCCAACTCCCACAACTGAGTTCGGCGGCCGCAGTCATCGAGCCGCTGGCAACCGGACTGCGTGAGGCCAAATGCGCCTCAGGCGTAAGCCCGGCGCCGCGCCGCGGTGAATCACTGACCCTGGCACAGGCCATCAACACCGCACTGCGCGACATCCTCGAAACGCATTCGCAGGCCATCATTTTCGGCGAGGACGTAGCCCGTAAGGGCGGCGTCTACGGGCTCACTCGCGGGCTGCAGAAGACGTTCGGTCCGACGCGCGTCTTCGACACCATCCTCGACGAACAGACGATTCTGGGACTGGCTTTGGGTGCCGGGCTCTGCGGCCTGCTGCCAATCCCGGAAATCCAGTACCTCGCCTACGTCCACAACGCGATCGATCAGATTCGCGGCGAGGGGGCCACCCTGCCGTTCTTTTCCAACCGCCAATATCGCAACCCCGCCGTCATTCGCATCGCCGGCTACGCGTACCAAAAAGGCTTCGGTGGACACTTTCACAACGACAATTCAGTGGCCGCACTCCTCGACATCCCCGGACTCGTCGTGGCCTCACCGTCACGCCCCGACGACGCCCACGCCATGCTGCGAAGCTGTGCAGACGCCGCCGTCCACACCGGCGCGCTGTGCCTGTTCCTTGAGCCCATTGCGCTGTACCACACCCGCGATCTCTACGACGACGGTGACGGAGGGTGGCTATCCAAACCGTCAGACAACGTCGACACCACAATCGGCACCGCTCGCACCCACGGCAACGGTGCAGACCTCACTATCGTCACTTTTGCCAACGGCGTTCCGATGAGCTTGCGCGTCGCCGAAAAGTTGCGCCGCACCCACGGAATCGACGCGCGAGTCACAGACCTGCGCTGGCTCGCACCACTACCCATCAAGGACATCCTGCGCGAATCGCGCTCGACCGGTCGTGTCCTCGTGGTTGACGAAACCCGCCGGTCCGGCGGAGTGGGGCAGGCGGTGCTGGCGGCCCTGACAGAGAACGGATTTCGCGGGGATACGACACGCGTTGCCAGTGCCGACAGCTTCATACCGCTAGGCGACGCCGCCCAGCATGTGCTGCTTGATGAGGACACGATCGAGCACGCCGCATTGGCACTGTGCCGCCCGAGCGATGAAGTCGTCAAACAAAGATGATTGGTCAAGCTCCCACCGAATTATGTGGAATCCGCGGCCGCGTCGCGAAGACCACGCCCACGTTCGCGGCGACGATCAGTCCGATCGCGATCCATTCGAGCGCGCCGAGCGCTTCAGCAAGGACGGCCGCCCCGATGGCGGCGGCGAAGACGGGGTTGACGCTCATAAAGATTCCGAAGAAGTGCGCGGGCACGCGGCGCAGTGCGAGGACGTCGGCGACGAACGGAACGACCGAAGCGAGCACACCCGCGGCAGCGCCGCAGGCCAGCGCGACAGCGGTCGGCGGGTGGGCGATCAGCGCGACGGCCCCGATCGGCACGTACACCAGGGCCGACACCGCGCCGGCGGCCGCTGTTCCGTCGACCCCGATGAACCGTTCCCCCACGGCGCGGTTGAGCAGGATGTAGCTCGCCCAACAGGCCGCGGCCAACAGGCCGAGACCGATTCCCAGGTAGTCGATGGTCGGTTGCGGGCGGGCGAGCAGCACGACGCCGGCCGCGGCGAGCCCAGCACAGCCGAGGATCACGCGGCGGCGCATGCCGGTCGGCGTCGCAGTGAGGCCGCCGGCGAGCGCCACACCCAGGGGGCCGAGGAACTCCAGCGTCATCGCCAGGCCAAGGCCGATCCTGTCGATCGCGATGTACACCGCGAGGTTCATGACCACGAACACCGCGGCAAGTCCGATCACGGGCACCCATTGCCTGCGGGTGAATGCCCGAAGTCGCGGGCGGCCTATTGCCAGCAGGATCGCCGCGGCCACCCATTGGCGGATGGCGACCACCGCGACGGGCCCGATCACCGGGAAGGCGAGCGCGCCCACCGCGGCGCCCGACTGATTCGACAAGGCGCTGCCGAGCATGAGCGCCACGCCGGCGGGCTGTGCAGGCCCGCTTCGGATGTCGGTGTCCATGCCTTGAGGATGCGGGCGACTCGCCCATTCACAAAATGCATTCTGCGGTGCAGCGATACGCTAGGCGCATGGATGTTGAGCTGCGGCATCTGCGCTGCCTCGTCGCGATCGTCGACCACGGTGGATTCACCGGCGCCGCAGCAGAACTCAACCTGTCCCAGCCGGCCGTGTCGCGCGCCCTCGCTGCGCTCGAGCGGGCACTCGGGGTACGTCTGCTGCGCCGCACCAGTAGAGAGGTCGTGCCAACGACGGCAGGTGAGCGGGTGCTCGCCAGGGCTCGCCGGCTACTCGTCGATGCGGAGGAGTTGGTCAGGGATGCGCGCGGCGGGATCGACAGGCTGCGTGTCGGTCACGCCTGGGCTGCGATGGGTGAGCACACCGTGGAGTTCCAACACCGTTGGGCCGCTAGGCATCCCGACATCGAGCTCCACCTGGTCCGTACCAACTCACCGACGGGTGGACTGGCGGAGGGGGCATGCGACCTCGCCGTGGTGCGAACCGCTGGTGCGTCCGCAGGCATCCCCGACCGTCGATTCGACGACGTGATCGTCGGGCTGGAGTCCCGCTACGGCGCAGTGGCCGCGGACGATCCGCTCGCGCGGCGCCGCCAGCTCCGGCTGGCCGATCTTGCCGGCCGCATCCTTGCCGTGGATCCACGCACCGGCACCACCACACCGGACTTGTGGCCGGCGGGCAGCAGACCCGAGGTCGAAGAGGTCCACGACGTCGACGACTGGCTCGCCGTGATCGCGGCGGGCCGGTGCGTCGGCGTCACGGCCGCGAGCACGCTGACCCAGTACCGGCGCCAGGGCGTGGTCTTCCGTCGGCTGCGCGACGCACCCCCGGTGCCGGTCCGCATCGTGTGGTGGCGCGACGACCCACATCCAGTGACGTCCGACGTCGTCGCCCTGCTCGCCGAGCTCTATCACCCGCCCAGAGCCCGCTGAACCGTCGTATGCTGGCGCCTTTCCGGCGATGCGAGTCGCCGGGGCCCTCTTGAGAAGAGGAACGACGATGTCCGCCACCGGCCACATCCGCTTGACCTCGCACAGCGGCGGCTTCGGCGCGCTGCCGATCAGCTGGGGCGCGTCGACCGCCGCCGAGCGCGGGCCGGTGATCGGCACGACCACCACCCGCGGCCACCGCAACGTGATCGGAACCCACAGCGGCTCGTACGGCGTCTACCGGGCGCTGGCCGTCGCCGCGGGCACACTGTCGCGCGAGCACAGGGCAGACCTCACGAATACGTCGCCGACGGACGTCATCGGCCCGTACCCGCAGTGGGGCCAGCCAGGCACGATCGTCAGCCTCGATCCCTGGGGCGCCATGGTGGCCGACGCCTTTTCCGCCGAGCTGGCCGCGGGCTACGACATCCGTCCCACCATCGCCGTCACCAAGGCACACGTGATCCTGCCGGAGGTCACCGACGCCATCCAGAAGGGCCGCCTTCACCCGGACGGCCGCGTCCTGCTGCCCAGCGGCGCGGCGCTGGTCACCAAGGCCGCGATCGAGCCGGTGTGGCACTTGCCCGGCGTGGCGGCGCGCTTCGGCTGCAGCGAGACAGATCTGCGCCGCGCGCTGTTCGAGGAGACCGGCGGCATGTATCCGGAACTCGTGACGCGCTCAGACCTCGAGGTGTTCCTGCCGCCGATCGGCGGGCAGACGATCTACATCTTCGGCAACGCCCGCGACCTCGCCGATCCCGGCGTCGAGTTGACCGCACGCGTGCACGACGAATGCAACGGCTCTGACGTGTTCGGCTCCGACATCTGCACGTGCCGTCCCTATCTCACGCACGCGATCGAGGAATCCATCAAGGGCGCACAGCACGGCGGTGTCGGTCTGGTGGCCTACTCGCGCAAGGAAGGCCGAGCACTCGGCGAGGTGACCAAATTCCTTGTGTACAACGCCCGCAAGCGCCAGTCCGGCGGTGACACCGCCGATCAGTACTTCGCCCGTACCGAGTGTGTGGCCGGCGTGCAGGACATGCGCTTCCAGGAGCTGATGCCCGACGTACTGCACTGGCTGGGCATCACGAAGATTCACCGCCTGGTCTCGATGAGCAACATGAAGTACGACGCCATCACCGGTTCCGGCATCGAGGTCGGTGAGCGGGTGGACATCCCCGACGAGCTGATCCCGCCCGACGCTCGTGTCGAGATCGACGCCAAGATGGCCGCCGGTTACTTCACCCCTGGCCCGGTGCCCGGCAGTGACGAGCTGAAAAAGGCCAAGGGCCGCGGGCTGGACGACACCGAAACGGCCGCAGCCGCGACGCTGCGCAGCACCACCGCCGTGCGTGAGCGCGCACGCCAACTCCTGGAACGCGCAAGGGCCGGCGACTCACGCTGGTTCAGCGTGCACGACGATGCGCTGCCGACAGCAGCGGCGGAAGTCGCCGACATCACCCGTACGCGCTACCCCGACCTGAAAATCCCCTTCCACAGCCGCTGGCGCCAATTCGAGGCAGGCGGGGTGGAGCGCAAGGCCGATCTCGATGTGCGGGCGATGATCGACCTGGTCGTGGTCAGCGTGCTACTCGACGCCGGGGCCGGACCGGACTGGTCGTATTCGGAAACCGGTAGTGGGCAACACTTCTCGCGTTCGGAAGGCCTTGCCGTCGCAAGCTGGCACGCGTTCCTCGGCGGGCTGTTCTCCAGCGACCCGGCGCACCCGTGGCAGGCGGATGCCGCGGGCCTGCGCGCCATCGACGCCGACCGGCTGGCCTCGGCGTTCCAGGTCGCGCCGTCCAACCCGCTTGTCGGTCTCGACGGCCGCGTGCTGCTGCTGCGCCGGCTTGGCGAGGCGCTCGCAGCGCAATCCGAGGTATTCGGCCCTCAGGGCAGACCCGGCGGCCTGTTCGACGTGCTGGTCGCACCACCTGCCCCGGTGATCGTGCAGGACATCCTGTCGCTGCTATTGACGTCGCTGTCGGGTATCTGGTTGACGGACAACCTGATTGGCGCCCAGCCGCTCGGCGACTGCTGGCGCCACGAGGCGGTGCGCGGCCCCGGCTTGACCGAGGGCTGGATACCGTTCCACAAGCTGTCGCAGTGGCTGACCTATTCGCTGCTGGAACCCTTCGGATGGGCCGGCGTCGGCGTCGAGGGTCTCGAGGCGCTGACCGGCCTGCCCGAGTACCGCAACGGCGGGCTACTGCTGGATACCGGCGTGCTGCGACTGCGCGACCCAGCATGGACCGAGCGGACGTGGAACGTCGGTGACGAATTGATCGTCGAATGGCGGGCGTTGACGGTGGCGCTTCTCGACGAACTCGCGCCGTTGGTACGCGGGAATCTTCAGGTGAACGCCGAACAGATGCCGCTGGCGTGCGTATTGGAGGGCGGCACCTGGGCGGCCGGGCGTGCGCTGGCGCAGCGGCTGCGCGACGGATTGCCGCCGCTGTCGGTTATCAGCGACGGCACGGTCTTCTAGATCATGGGCACCGTTCATCTGATCGACCACCCGCTGGTTCAGCACAAGCTCACGCTGATGCGTCGAAAGGACGCGTCCACCAACAGCTTTCGTCAGCTATTGCACGAGGTTTCAGCGCTGATGGCCTACGAAGTGCTGCGTGACATGCCGATGCACCAGATTGAGATCGAGACGCCTTTGGAGAACACCACTGGCAACGTCATCGACGGCAAGAAGCTGGTCTTCGTCTCGATCCTGCGCGCGGGCACCGGCATCCTGGACGGCATGCTGAGTGTGGTGCCGGGCGCGCGCGTCGGCCATATCGGCCTTTACCGCGACCCGAAGACTCTTGTCGCCGTGGAGTATTACTTCAAGATGCCGGGAGACCTCCACGAGCGTGATGTGGTGGTGGTCGACCCGATGCTGGCCACCGGCCACTCGGCCGTCGCCGCCGTGGACCGGCTGAAGGAATGCGGCCCCAAGTCGATCAAGTTCGTCTGCCTGTTGACTTGCCCTGAAGGTATCGCCGCGATGGACACGGCCCACCCCGACGTGCCGCTCTACACCGCCGCCGTCGACCGCCAGCTCGACGAGCACGGCTACATCCTGCCCGGCCTCGGAGACGCGGGCGACCGCATCTTCGGCACCAAGTAAGCGGCGTAATGCGGGCGGAATCATTCGCCCCGCGACTCTGAAACATCGACGGGCCACATTGGTCACCTGAAGGAGGTGGCCATGTTTCATCTTGGCTGGTTCATGGGCAGTGGTTTCAGCGTCCAAACCTGGGCACTGGATCCGTGGGCGGGAAACACCGGCCACGACTGGATGCGGGGTGACCTGTTCATCGACCTGGCGGCGTCGCTGGAACGTGCCCGCTTCGACTACCTGCTGGTGGAGGACACCAGCATGGTCGAAGACGCCTACGGCCGGTCAATGGAGACCACGCTCAAGTACGGCCTGTTGGCACCCAAGTGCGACCCGGTCCCGCTGATCCCGCTGCTGACACAGCGCACGAAGCACATCGGCATCGCCGTCACGTTGTCCACCAGCTTCTATCACCCGTTCATGGCGGCGCGGACCATGACCACGCTCGATCATCTGACCGAGGGCCGCGTCGGGCTGAACGTGGTCACCGGCAGCTCGTCGCGCGCGGCGCAGCAGTACGGATATGACGAGCTGATGCTGCACAGCGAGCGTTACGAAATGGCCAAGGAGTGGATGGAAGCCGTTGGTGCGCTCTGGAACTCGTGGGAGGACGGCGCGGTCCTGGTGGACGAGGAGACCCCGCGCTACGCCGATCACACCAAGGTGCACACCGTCGACTTCGAAGGGAAGTACTTCCGGACTCGTGGCCCGCTGAACACCATTCCCGGCCCGCAGCGCCGACCGGTCATCGTGCAGGCGGGCGCCTCGCCTGCCGGACGCGATCTGGCCGCCAAGTACGCGGAATCGATGCTCGCGCACGGCACCAGCATCGAGGGCATGAAGGCGTTCCGGCTGGACATGCACCGCCGCATGAAGGAGTACGGACGTGATCCGAGCACGCTGAAGATCCTCTTCCTCATCGACCCGATCCTCGGCGACACCGATCGAGTCGCACAGGCCCGCGAGGAAGACATGAAGGCGGCACGCTGGAGCGATGACGCGATCGAAAAGGCGCTGTGGGGGCTCAGTTACACGTCCGGTGGCGAATTCGACTTCGCCACTTTCGATCTCGACAAGGAGGTGCCCGACGTGTGGGGCAACGGCGAGACCAGCACGCTGCGCGCCTTCATCGAAGGTGCGCGTGGCAAGACGCTGCGCGAGGCCATCGCCACCGTCGACACGCATGCCGGTCTGGCCTTCGTTGGCTCTCCCGACACCGTGGCCGCGAAGATGGGCGAGGCGATGGAGGAGGTCGGGGGTGACGGCTTTCTTCTGTCGCCCGTAGTCACCAGGCGCAACATCGCTGAGATCGCCGACGGCCTTGCACCGGCGCTGCGCAAACGCGGACTGATCCGCGACGGCTACAACCACAGCACGTTCCGGGAGAACCTCATGGAGTTCTAGTAACCGGCGTAATACCAGAGGCACTGATGCGACGCGGATGTGTCACGTGACGCCGATTTACTGCCGGTCAAGAGTTGACCCAAGCAGGAGGCATCGTGTTCGACACAGGACAGCCGCACAGCAAAACCCCGGCAGACTGGGACCGCCGCACCTTCCTCAAGGCGAGCGGTCTCACGATCGGCGGGCTCAGTCTCGCGTCGCTGATCGCCGCGTGCAGCGGCGCAGGCGGCGGCGGATCGAGCGCCGGCACGCTCACCTTGCGCCTGCCGTTCCTCGCCGACATGCAGGTGCCCGATCCCGACGTCATGTACGAGGGTGAGGGCGTGCAGGTGATGGAGTCTGCATATGAGGGGCTCGTGCGCTACAAACCCGGTACGTCGGAGATCATTCCCGGGCTGGCGAAGTCGTGGACGATCTCCGACGACCAACTGACGTATACGTTTTCGCTGCAGCCGAGCGTGAAGTTCCACGACGGTACCGCCGCCGACGCCGACGCATGGACCAAGAGCTTCAAGCGCCGCGGAGACATCAACCAGGGGCCGGCGTACATGGTTACGGGTGTGGCCAAGACGGAGGCGCCGGACCCGACGACGTTCGTTGTCACGCTCAGTTCTCCCAACAACGCGTTCATGCACTACATGGCGTGCCCGTGGCAGCCGTTCGCGGTGAGCCCGACCGCGGTGGCCAAGAACGCCGTCGGAAACGACCTCGCGCAGGAGTGGCTGAAGACCAACGACGCAGGCACCGGTCCGTACACGATCAAGGAGTTCGTTCCCGGCAGCCACTACACGCTGGAGGCATTCGCCGACTATTGGGGCGAGGCGCCCGCGTTCGAATCGATCCGCATCGACATCACACCGAGCATCGCGACGCAGAAGCTGCAGCTGGACTCCGGCGCGTTCGACATGGTGACGAAGGGCTTCGCGATCCCGGATGTGGTCGACTACCAGAACAATTCAGAGTTTTCCGTCGTCAACTCGTTCGGCGGTGTTGGCGAGGCGATATGGCTCAACCCGAACTCGGGCATCTTCGCAGACAAGAAGCTGCGCAAGGCGGTGCTCACCGCGTTGGACCGCAAGTCCATCGTCGACACCGCCTGGGCAGGGATGACGTCTGTGCAGGAGGGGATGTGGCCGGATCGCACGCTCTCGCCGGCGTTGGCGCCGTTCCCGGCTCAGGTGGACTCCGGACCACTCGAGGCAATAGTGCCGACCCTGGCGTCGAAGAAGGTCGACCTTGCGTGGGCCGCCGACGGAGGAGCGCCGCGCCAACAGATGGCCGAGCTGATCCAAAGCCAGCTCGCGGCCTTCGGGCTCGACGTGACTGTGCGGGTACTACCGGTTGCTGAGATGTTCGACCTTGCCAACCAGCCGCCCGAGAAGCGGCCCGACATGATGGTGTCGTTCCTCGGCGGCGATGCGCTGCATTTGGACACCACGTTCCGCATCCTGGCGCGCACCGACGCCAAACCGTTGAACTTCTACCAATACTCGAACCCGGAACTCGACAAGCTGATGGACGAGGCGGTCCAGCAGCCGACGTGGCCCGAGACTGAAGCGATCTACCAGCGATGCAGCCAGATCATCCTGGACGACGCGATCTGGATCCCGCTGTGCCTGCCGCCGAACTCCACGATCGCGCACAAACACGTGACCGGAGTCGAGAACAACTCCTTCTATGCGCCCATCTTCTGGCCGCAATCGCTGAAGCGGGCCTGACGGCCGCACTGCAAACGTCCAGTGTCGGTGGGCACGTTGGAATTTGGCCGCGGGCTGGCGAGGCTGGCTGCGCGCCGAACGTGCAGCCACTGCGAATTTTGGCGCGATTTATCGCAGTACACACACGCTCGGCAAGTTGGCGGCGGCGACCCCACTAGCTCGCAGGCGCCAGCTCGTGAAAGTTACTGCGGTGGAAGACCATCGGAGAGACATCCGGGTTCATCGCCAGTGAGACGATCTGCAGCACCACGATCTCATGGTCGCCGGCCTCGACGCGCTTGAACGGGGCACACTCCAGCCACAGCGTTGCGCCGTGCACGAACACAGCGCCGCTGGCGGTCGCCACCCAGTCGACGCCGTCGAACCGGTCGCCTGTCTTGGCCGCAAGCGCCCGAGCGATTGACGCATGGTCGCCGGCCAGCACGGACAGGCCGAGACGTTCGAGCGTCGCCAGCTTCGGCCATGTGGTGGACGTGTTCGCCACGCACACCGAGACCAGCGGCGGGTCAAGCGAAACCGAGGTGAAGGAACTGGCCGCCATGCCTTCCGCGACACCGTCGAGCAATCCGCAGAATGCCGTCACCCCGCTGGGGAAGCAGCCGAACGCCTGTCGCAGCAGGGTCTGGTCGAATTCGTCGGCGGCCGCCCTGATCACGACGACACCGCCGAAACGAAACGCCGCGCGACAGCCAGCCACTTGTCCAAGTCCGGCGAGGTCTCGTAGTCCGAGTCGAGCAGATACAGGCTTGGCGCCGGACAGCTCGCCCCGATCTCGACAAGTACTGGGCGCAAGGTTAATTCGGGGGCGAGCGCGTGCGAATACGAGCCGCCGAGCATCAGCGGAAACGTGGTGATCTGGCCGAGCTCGCCGGCTCCGAACTGGTCGAGGAACAGTTTCAGCAGACCGGTGTAGGTGGCCTTGAACGTCGGGGATGCCACCACCAGAGAATCGGCAGACTTCACGATCTCCTTCGCCTCGGCGACCTTGGGGTCACCCCAGCCGAGCAGCGCAGCCCCCAGATCGACGACATCGATGACGTGTTGGGGCGCAACGCCGGTCAGCTTTTCGGCAACCATTTCGGCGGCGGCGCGCGTCCGCGACATCGGCTTGGGATTTCCTACGACGACGACAGTCATGCACGCAGTCAACAAGTGCCGAATTTCCTCGGTCCGGTCAGCCGGTAAACCTTTGATTGCGCCGCAGAGATCCAGCATGGGTACGTACGGTCGGCGCAATCGGAACGACACCGACGTGTCGTAGTGCCGTTACGCGCCACCGGTTTGCTGTGCATACCCGATTCTTTCGGACGCGTGCCACCGGCGGCCGCGCCCTCCCACCGCAACCGAGGGTTCGAGCCATGACACTTTCCGCCGACGACATTGCAACTGCGACGCCGGTCCTCCGGCCAGTCCGTGCGCGGGTGCACGATCTGCACATCACCTTCCAACGACGCGGCGTGCCGTTGAACGCCCTACGCGGTGTCAGCCTCGACATCCGGGCCGGCGAGGTGCTGGCGCTCGTCGGCGAATCCGGTTCCGGCAAGAGCGTCCTCGGCCTTGCTCTGCTCGGGCTGCTCGCCGGTGAACCCGCACCCGTGATCACCGGCAAGGCCGAGATCTGCGGCATCGACATGGTCGCCGCCGGCGCAGAAGAGCGACGCCTGGCGCGCAAGACCCACCTCGGCGCGGTGTTCCAGGATCCGATGACGTCGCTCGACCCGACCATGCGGGTGGGCCAGCAAGTCATCGAGGCCGCCGGCGACGCGGAGGAAGCGCGGCGGCTGCTCGACCTGGTCGGCGTGCCCGACGCGCGCAGGCGCATGAAGGCCTTCCCCCACGAGCTCTCGGGAGGATTGCGACAACGGGTGATGATCGCGATGGCGGTCGCAGGCAAGCCGGACCTGGTCATCGCCGACGAGCCGACGACTGCTCTCGACGTCACCGTGCAGGCGCAGGTACTCGGACTGCTGCGCGACCTGTGCAACGAACTGGGCACGTCGTTCATCGTCGTCACCCACGACATCGGCGTGGCGTCGGCGATCGCCGACCGCGTCGCGGTGATGTACGGCGGCAGGCTGGCCGAGCTTGGCGCGATGGACGAGGTGCTGGCCGCGCCGTCGCACCCCTACACCGTCGGGCTGCTGAACTCCCGCCTCGATCTGAACTTGCCGCGCGGCAGGGCGATTCACGCTCTGCCCGGTCAGCCGCCGGACCCGCGAGCCCACCCAAAGGGCTGCGCCTTCTCCCTGCGATGCCCGGCAGTGACCGAGGCGTGCAGGCACACACCGCCCGAGCCGGCGCCAGCAAGCACCCACAGCGGGCTGAGCGCCTGCATCGTGCCCAATGCAACGGTGGACGCGCAACTTCGTGCGGAGACGCTGCCGTTCCGGCCGATGGTTGATGTCGACGACAGCCGGCCGGCCTTGCAGATCAACGGAATTGACAAACGATTTCCGGTGCGGCGTGGCTGGGCCAGGCGCGACACCCTGCACGCGCTGCGCAACGTCATCCTCGACGTCGCTCCCGGCGAGTCCATCGCCGTCGTCGGCGAGTCCGGTTCGGGCAAGTCGACACTGCTGCGCGTCGTCGCCGGTCTGATGGAGCCGACCAACGGCACCGTGAACTACGTCGGCACCCGTCCGCAGATGGTGTTCCAGGACGCGGGCGCCTCACTCACCCCATGGCTGACGGTCGGTGAGATCGTCGGTGAGCGGCTGCTGAACTCGACGAACCGCACACAGCGCCGCGACCGCGTCGACCAAGCGCTTCGCCAAGTCGGCCTGCCTCCCGACGTCGCCGATGTGAAGGCTTCGAGCCTTTCGGGCGGGCAGCGCCAGCGGGTGGCCCTGGCTCGCGCGATCATCGTGCCGCCGCGCCTATTGCTCTGCGACGAGCCGACTTCGGCGCTCGACGCGTCGCTGGCGGCGTCGGTGTTGAACCTGCTGCAGGAACTGCGTCGTGAGCTCGGCATGGCGGTCATGTTCGTCACCCACGACCTGGCCGCGGCGCGGTTCATCTCCGATCGGATCGCGGTGATGTACCTCGGCCAGATCGTCGAGGTGGCGCCGACCGAGGACCTCATCTCCAACCCGCGACACCCCTACACGAAGGCGCTTCTCGCGGCGATACCGAGCCCGGGCACCGAGCCGGTTCGGCTGCCCGGCGAACCGGCCAGCCCGCTGGCGATCCCGTCCGGTTGCGGCTTTCACCCCCGCTGCAGTGAACGGATGCAGCAGTGCCCCAGCGAGGTTCCCACCCTCGTCTCGATCGACGGCACCAGCCGGCACATGGCGTCGTGTCATCTGACGACGACGCTGACCGCCTCATTTTCAATGGATCAGGAGATCGCATGACGAAGAAGTTCCACCTGGGCTGGTTCATGAATTTCATTCCACCGGAATGGGATACACCCTGGGCATCGCCCGACGTGGCGAAGTGGCCCAACGGCCGGTTCTACGTGGACATGGCACGCAATCTGGAGCGGGCATGTTTCGACTACATCATGATCGAGGACACGGTGATGGTGGCCGACGCTTACGGCGGCACCATGGAGGGTTCGTTGAAGAACTCCGTTTTCGCGCCGAAACACGATCCGATTCCGTTGGCGGTGTTGATCGCGGCCAAGACGTCGCGACTGGGTGTGGTGGCGACGATGTCCACGTCGTTCTATCCGCCGTACCTGCTGGCCCGGCTGGCCTCGACGGTGGACTCCATCGCCGAAGGCCGGTTCGGCTGGAACATCGTGTCCTCGGCCGAGGACCGGGCCGCGCAGAACTTCGGTCTCGACGCCCTTCCCGAGCACGACGAGCGCTACAACGTCGCCGACGAGTACTTCGACGTGGTGAACCAGCTTTGGGAGTCATGGGATGCCGACGCCGTCGTGATGGATCGCGAGACGCACACCTATGCCGATTTCAACAAGGTGCGCACCATCGACTTCGTCGGCAAGTACTTCAAGTCCCGCGGGCCGCTCAACACCGTGCCCTCCCCGCAGCACAAACCGACGATCCTGCAGGCCGGTGCGTCCCCTCGCGGGCGGGCGTTCGCGGCCCGCGCCGCCGATGCGATCGTCGCCGTCGGCACCGGCATCGCAGGCATGAAGTCCTACCGCGACGACATCCGGGCTCGCGCAGCGGAAGCGGGCCGCAACCCCGACGACATCAAGCTGATGTTCTGTGTGTCGCCGACGGTCGCACCGTCAGAAGCCGAGGCGCGCGCCGAGGTTGACCGGCTCGTCGCGACCGACAGCTACATCGAGAAGTCGCTTGCCGGAATCTCGTCGAACACCGAGATCGATTTCAAGCAGTTCGACTGGGACAAGCCGCTGCCTGAGGGCCTGACCACCAACGGCGAGCGGGGGTCGCTGGAGCACTTCATGCGCGGAGACGGCAGTCCTGGGCCAAAGACATTGCGTCAGCTGGCTATTGACTGGGCCACCACCGGCGTCGAGTTCATCGGCACGCCCGAACAGGTGGCCCGCAAGATGGGCGAGGCCATGGAGGAAATCGGCGGTGACGGCTTCCTGATCATGAAGCCGGGCTGGGACCTCAACCGCAACTACATCGCGTCGGTCACCGACGGCCTAGTGCCCGAGCTGCAGCGACTTGGCCTGACCCGCACGGAATACACCCAGTCGACCCTGCGGCAGACGCTGCGCGAGTTCTAACCCCGCGATTTCGGCGTGATTGGTCGCGCTCAACGCAACGAATCACGCCGAAATCGCCAAAGGCAGGAGGAGATTGCAATGGCGGTCGCGGAGTTCTACGTGCCAACCCCACTGGTGCGATATCGGAGCCGGGCCGGGCTGGCGGTCCGTCAGTACTTCCAGGGCACCTCTGTGCCGAGCTATGTGGCGTTCGGCGCGCTGGCCATGATGTTCGTCGTCGCGATCTTCGCCCGCCAGATCGCGCCCTACGACCCACTGGCCGCGGTCGGTCAGCCGATGACAGCGCCGAACGCCACCAACCTGCTCGGCACCGACACCGTCGGGCGAGACGTCCTCAGCCGGGTGTTGTGCGGCATGCAGACCAGCTGGTTCGGCGCCCTGGCCGTGGTCGCCTTCGGCGTTCTCTTCGGCGGTCTCGTCGGCCTGCTCGCCGGCACGTTCGGCGGCTGGTTCGACGCGGTCCTCATGCGCGTGACCGACGCGTTCCTCTCGCTCCCCGGGCCGATCCTTGCCCTCGCGGTGGTGGCCGCGCTGGGGCGCTCCTACACCAACACGCTCATCGGCGTGGCGCTCGTCTGGTGGCCGCTCTACACGCGCATCGTGCGCTCCGAGGTGCGCCGGCTGCGGGTGTCGCCGCACATGGAGGCCGCCCAGATCGGGGGTGCGAGTTGGTGGCGGCTGATGTACCGCCACCTGCTGCCCGGCGCCGTACCCGTGACCATCGTGACCGCGAGCCTCGACGTCGCGGCGCTGGTCCTGATGGTGGCCGGCCTGTCGTTCCTCGGGCTCGGCGCCCCTCAACCGGCGCCGGAGCTGGGATCGATGAGCGCACAAGGCGTTACGTACATCTTCAGCGCCTGGTGGATTCCCATCATGCCGGCGGTGGCCGTTGCGCTCATCGCGATCGTTGCGAACTTCGCAGGCGACGCGATCCGCGACCGGATCCGTGATCGCTGATGCTGACCGTCTTGCCGCGGCGCCTTCTCGGCGCGATCCCCGTCCTGCTGGTCCTCGTCCTCGCGGTTTTCACGCTGCAGAAGGTGGCGCCCGTCGACCCCGTAGCCGCACTGGTCGGGGCGAAGGCCTCGCCCGAGGTGTACGAGGCCGCGCGGCAACAGCTCGGTCTCGACCAGCCGGTGCCGGTGCAGTTCTGGCAGTACCTGGTGCACGCGGTGCAGGGTGACCTCGGCCAGTCAACCGTCACCCGCACACCGGTGGTCTCCGACCTCGCGTCGTTCGTGCCGGTCACACTCGAACTTCTTTTCGTGGCACTGGTTTTCACCGCGATCATCGGCTTCTTCTTCGGCTTGGCGACGGCACAGGGCTGGCGCGGGTCCGGCGTGCTGCGCGTGGTGATGGTGTCGGGCGCTTCGGTGCCGGTGTTCCTCGCGTGCCTGCTCGGCATGCTGGTGTTCTACCGGTGGCTGGACATCCTTCCCATCACCGAACAAACCGCGTTCGTCGATGCACCCATCGGTCCCACGCACTTCCTGCTGATCGACAGCTTGCTGGCTGGCCGGCCCGAGGTGTTCTTCGACGATCTGTATCACCTTGTGCTGCCGGCCTTTTGCCTGGCGTTGACACCGGCCGCGGCTGTCGGGCGCGTCCTGCGCAGCAGCCTGGAATCGACGCAACGTGCCGATCACACACGGACCGCCCGCGCAAAGGGCTTGGGAGAAAAGCACATCCTCATCGCGCATTCGCTGCGCAACTCTCTGGGTCCGGTGTTCGCGTTGTTGGGCCTGCAGCTCGCGGTGATGGTGGGCAACTGCATCCTCGTAGAGTTGATCTTCGCCCGGCCAGGTATCGGCCTCTACATATCGCGGGCGATCGACAAGGCCGATTTCAATGCGATCGCCGGCGTGACGCTCGTCGTGGGCCTGCTCTATGTGGTGACCAACATCGTCGTCGATGTCCTGCAATCGGTCGCTGATCCCAGAGTCGCACTCTGAACGGTTCGTTGCCCTGGCTGCTCATCAGCTCGTGGATGTGGCATCTGACGCGATGGGACGGGCTCTTCCTCGGCACCTACCTGGTCACGCATCTGGGTGCGCCGCCGCTGGCCAACCAGTTCGTGGGTGTCGCCATGTTCGCGCCGTTGCTGCTGGGCGCCTATGTGTCCTCGCGCGTCGACGTCGATGTCGAGCCACGCAAGCTGGTACTGCTCACCGAAGTGGTGTTGCTGCCGGTTTCGGTGCTGATGGCCGTTCTGGTCGGCACCGGCGCGGTGGCGACGTGGATGGTCTATCCGTTCGAGTTGGCTTACGGCATCGGGGGAATGGTCAACATGACCGCACAGCGCGAGCTGCTGTTCCGGATCGCCGGCCCGCATCGCTCGACGCGCGTGCTCAACACCGAACTCACCGGCATGGCGAGCGCAATGATGTTGGGGCCGTTGATCGGCGGGATCACCATCGCGGTCTTCGGCCTCGGGGCGGCGTTCACCTTTCTCGTCGTGCTGTTGGCCTTCTCGGCGCCGATGCTGTGGCTGTCGACGCGCAGGCTGCCGGTCCAGCCCCGTCCGGACACGATGGCCCGCGCCAAGACCGACTGGCAGCTGCTGCGGCGCTCACGGACGCTGGCCGTCGTGCTGCTGGTGACCATCATCTGCAACCTCTGCTACTTCGCGTTCATGCCACTTGTGCCGGTCATCGCCAAACACCTCAATGCCGGCCCGGCGATGGCGGGCGTGATCGGCGCGACGGCAGGCGTCGTGCAGCTGGTCATCGCCGCGGCGCTGGTCGTCCGGCCGGTGCGACGCCCGCTCGTGGCGTACACATTTGGGGTTGCGCTGTGCCTGTGCTGTCTGGCGATACTCGCCTACAGCCCGATGGTGAGCGTGGCTCTGCTCGCCCTTGGTGTGGCAGGCATCGGCCAGGGCTTGTTCGGCTCGACGCAAGCGACGCTGCCGGTGGCGGTGGTCGCGCCGCATGAGCGGGCCGCGGCGCTCGGTCTGCTCGCGACCACGATCGGCGTGGCGCTGCCGACCGGAATGGTGGTCCTCGGCGTCACCTCGAGCCTTTTCGGCGCTCAGCAGGCGATGCTGTTGTCGGCCCTGATCGGGCTGGCCGCCCTGGCCGCGACGCTGGCCGGCAACCAGCGGCTGATGCGGGCGCCGATGTCAGGCGGAGCGACGGGCGTTGGCGGAGAAGGCGACTCGGTCCCCGCGCAGTCGGAGCTGAGCTAGCGCGCGTGGCTGCCCGTTCTCGTCCTCGATGACATCCTCGAGCCAGATCAGTGGCGCACCGACCTCGACGCCGATGAGCTTTGCGGTCTGCTCGTCGGCTGCGACCGCGCCGACGGTGGTGTCACTTCCGCCGATGCGTATTCCGAGTTGCTGCTCAAGAAACAGGATGACGTCCGGCTCGTCCATGTTGAAGTCGGCAGACTGTTCTTCGTCGAGGGCGATGTAGCTGACCGACAAGCCCAGAGGCAGGTCGTTTTCCAGCATGAGGCTCTCGATCATCAGCACGGTCCACCCGGCAGGCAGGCGCAGGCGCTCGCTCACCATCGGCGGGCAGCCGAGCGGTCGGCGCTCGAGGGTGCGCGCCTCGACGCGGCTGGACGGTTCACTCGCGAACTGGGCGACCGTGCTGAGTTCGTCGATGCGCAGCAGCAACGAACCCGTGGCTCGCGTTCCGTTCTTGGGTTCGCGGGTGACGAGCCCTTCGCGGGCCAGCTGCTGCAGGACGGTCCGGATGGTGTTGCGGCTCGCCGACAGCGCGTCGGTGAGCTCTCGTTCGACGAGGATCATGCTCCTGCCGGTGGTCACGAGCGTGGAGCGGAGCAGGTCGTACGTGCGGCGCGTGGAGTTGTTCAGCCGGTCCGGGCTTTGGCGCTGCCGTTGGTAGAGCACCTCTGGACGGTCCGGCGCGGTGTGGCGCAGCCTTGCCCGCAATGCCCCGTATGGCGCTGGTTCGCGTGCTGACATGCGTCAATTGGAACAGGTCGATTGTTACGGGCGCGGTCCTCGCTGATTCGCGCGAGTTACGTTGCTGCCATGTGCCTGCCGACGAAGCGAGCGAGTTGCGCGCTGCCGAGCAGCACGACCGCGATGAGCGCGAACAGCGCCGCGATCCCGACCTGTGTGGCGAGGACGGCACAGCCGACAGAGCCGATCAGTATTCCGATGCCCGCCGAGATGCGGAACTTCGCCAGGCCCGCAGACGATTCGCCAACCTGTGCTACAACCAGCACCGGCAGGCTGGCAGTGGCCCCGGCCAAGCTGACCCCGAACAGTGCGGATGCCACCAGATATGTTGTCGCGCTGGGCGATAGGGCCAAGAGTGCCGCGCACAACGTACCGACCCCGAACGAGGCGATGAGCATGGCGACCACGCCGACGTGCCGGATCAGCCGGTAGGCCGCCGCGAGGACGACGATCTCCACGCCGGACATCAGCGCGATGGCCAACGTGATCGTCATCGTCGGGTAATCACGGGCAGCGCCGGCAAGGGGAAGTGCGGTGAACAGCACGCCACCGCGCAGGAAATCACCGCTCATCGCAAGGACAAGGGCGGCGCCGCTGGCAGGGACCTTGCCGAAGCGCGGCAGGCCGATCCGCGGAGGCGGCATCCCGTTCGGCGCGGCCAGGCTCGGAAGCGCGGCGGCCAGTGCGCCTCCGACCAGGAGAGCCAGCACGCCTGTCACGACGAGTGCGACCTGATAGCCGGCCCGTCCGTCGATGATCCCCGCGACGAGCAGCCCACCGGGCGAGCCGACGGCGCCGCCGAACAGGAAGGCGGCGTTGAACCTGCCTACGGACGCAGCGACGTCGCCTGAGCGCACCCGCACGGCGGCCTGAAGTCCGGCACCGAGCACCATCCCGCCACCAAGACCCTGCAGCACCCGCGACGTCATCAGCACGATGCCGCCGGAAGCCAGGCCCATGCCGATGCATGCCACACCGAACAGGAACAGTCCCGCGATGAGCGCGGCCCTGGCGTCGAGGCTGGGCACAAATCTCGAGCCGAACACATCGACCACGATCACGCCGACCGCCGCGCTCAGCATGAAGATGCCGATGTAGGCGCCGCTGTGCGAAAACTCGCGCACGAAAAGCACTTCCAGGGGAGCGGTGAGGCTCATGGTCACCCCGGTGGCTGCCATCAGCGGCAGGAACAATCGCATCAGCAGGACATGGACGTCTCGCTGAGCGGAAGGCCCACTGTCTCGGCGACCTCGAGACCGTATGCCTCCAACCCGATTCGTTTGACGGGATTGTTGGTGATCAGCCGCATCCGCCGCACACCGAGGTCGGCAAGGATCTGCGCGCCGACACCGTAGTCACGCGCATCCACCGGTTGCAGTGCCCCGATGCCGCGGCCCTCGTGTCCGCGCAGGTAGACGAGTACACCGTGGCCCTCGGCCGCGATCATCTGCAGCGCAAGGTCCAGCTGAAGAGCGCAGTCGCAACTGGTTGACTCAAAGACATTGCCGGTCAAGCACTCTGAATGCACCCGCACCAGCGTCGGCGTATTGCCCTCGGCTGGAACATCGCCCATCACAAGGGCGATGTGCTCACGACCGTCGAGCACCGACCGGAAGCCGTGAGCCTGGAACTCGCCGTGGTGGGTCGGCAGGCGGCTGCGGGCCTTGAACTCCACAAGGCGCTCGGTGCGGCGCCGGTAGGCGATCAGGTCGGCCATCGTCACGATGGTCAGGCCGTGATGAGAGGCGAAGGCGCGCAGGCGTTCTCCGCGTGCGACTGCCCCGTCGTCGTCGACCACTTCACCGATCACGGCCACCGGCGGCAGCCCAGCAAGCCGGGCCAGGTCGACGGCGGCCTCGGTGTGCCCGGACCGCCGCAGCACGCCGCCGTCGACGGCCCGCAACGGGAATACGTGGCCGGGCCGGCTCAGATCGCTCGGCTGGGTGGCGGGTTTGGCGAGCAGCGAGATCGTGTGGGCCCGGTCGGCCGCCGAGATTCCGCTGGTGATTCCCGTCCTGGCATCCACCGTCACCGAGTAGCCGACGCCACGGGGGTCCTCGTTGACGACGACCATCGGCGGCAGCTGCAGCCGATCGAGGTCACTGGCAGGCATCGGCACGCACAGAATGCCGCTGGTGTGCCGCACCATGAACGCCACCCGCTCCGGTGTGGCGTGCACAGCGGCGAACATGAGATCGCCGTCATCCTGGGGGTTTTCGGCGTCGACGACGATCACCATGCGACCGGCGCGCAGATCGGCCACCGCGGCATCGACCGTCGAGCCCGCAGCACGGCCGGTGCGTGCTGCGGTGCGGCGGATCCCGGTGACGGACATCCTCAGAACTCCCGAAGCGTGTCTCGCAGGTGCGCGTGTGCGTATTCGGTGCGGGCTAATCCCTTGCGTTGCAGCGCGGGGAACAGCCCCTCGCAGATTTCGGTGATGTACTGAGTGCTGACCCTTTGGGTACTGATGAGGAAGCCGTCGCCGCCGACCTGTTCCATGGCTTCGCCGATCTTGTCGGCCACCTGGTCTGGTGTGCCGACCAGTTCGATGGAGTCCGACGTGCCGCCGGCGTCGAGGACCAACTGGCGCAGCGTTTTCCCGCTCCCCCACTGCGCGAACTTGTCGAGGGAACCGCGCTCGCCGTTGGTCTCGAGCTGTGGCAGCGGCTCGTCGAGGTCGTAGGTCGAGAAATCGATGTCCGTGACCGATGAGATGCTGGCCAGTGCTTGCTCGAAGAACGCCGGATCCTT
>NZ_DASSCY010000359.1:0-6782 GCF_035697385.1 Mycobacterium sp.
TGCCGCGGTGCAGTCCTGGCCGGCGTTGAAGTAGCCCGCCATCGCGATGCCCTCCGCAGCAGAGGCGATGTCGCTGTCGTCGAACACGATCACCGGCGCCTTGCCACCGAGCTCCAGGTGTGTGCGCTTGAGGTGGCCGCCAGCGCTTACCGCCACGGCACGACCCGCGGCGACCGAACCCGTGATCGACACCATTTCCGGGGTGGGATGTGCGACGACGGCTGCGCCCGTATTCCGGTCGCCGCAAACAACATTCAGCACGCCCGGCGGGAAATGCTTGGCGGCGATCTCGGCGAGCATCACGGTGGAAACCGGAGTGGTGTCGCTGGGCTTGATGACGACGGTGTTGCCGGCGGCGATGGCGGGACAGAACTTCCAGATCGCCATCATCATCGGGTAGTTCCACGGCGCCACCTGCCCGATCACGCCGACGGGCTCGCGGCGGATCCAGGAGGTGTGGTTCTCCATGTATTCGCCAGCGGACCGGCCCTCCAAAAGCCTTGCCGCACCGGCGAAGAACCGGATCTGGTCCACCATCGGCGGGATCTCTTCGGCCATCGTCACGTGGTTCGGCTTGCCGGTGTTGCGGCCCTCGGCTTTGACGAGTTCTTCCGCGTTCTTCTCGACGTCGTCGGCGAACGCCAGCAGCGCCTTCTGCCGGTGCGACGGTGTGGTGCGCTTCCAATCCGCGAACGCCTTTGACGCGGCGCCGTAAGCGTTGTCGATGTCGGCTTCGTTGGAGACCGGCGCGCTGCCGTACTCCTCGCCTGAGGTGGGATCGACGAGCGGCATGGTGGCGCCGCTGACCGAGTCGACGAGCTCGCCGCCGATGAAATTGCGAACAGTGGTCATATGTGAATTCCTTTCATCACAGATCCGCGAGGACCAGGGCGAGCACGTCGAGACCTTCGTTGAGAAGGTCGTCGCTGATGGCCAGGGGCGGCAGGAACCGCAGTACATTGCCAAATGTCCCGCAGGACAACACGATTACGCCGGCCGCGTGTGCGCCCGCGCACAGAGCCTTGGTGAGTTCGGCGTCGGGCTCGAGGGTGCCCGGCTTGACCAACTCCATCGCAATCATCGCGCCACGTCCGCGCACGTCGCCGATGCGGTCGTCTTCGGCCTGCAGCCGCCCGAGCCGGTCCTTCATCAGCGTTTCGATCTGACGCGCCCGCTCGACCAGGCCGTCGGCCTCGATCGTTTCGATGGTGGCCAGTGCCGCCGCACATGCGACCGGGTTGCCGCCGTATGTTCCGCCCAGCCCGCTCACGTGCGGGGCGTCCATGATTTCGGCGCGGCCGGTGACCGCCGACAAAGGCAGCCCGCCGGCGATGCCCTTAGCCGTGACGATGAGGTCCGGCTCGATGCCTTCGTGTTCGCACGCGAACATCGCGCCAGTGCGGGCGAATCCCGTCTGCACCTCATCGGCGATGAACACCACGTTGTTCTCGCGGCACCAGTCCTGCAGCGCCGGCAGGAAGCCGTCGGCCGGAACGATGAAACCGCCCTCGCCCTGGATGGGCTCGATTATGACGGCGGCCAGGTTGTCTGCGCCTACCTGCTTGTCCATCACGCTGATCGCCCGGCTGGCCGCCAACTCGCCGTCGGTGGCCATTTCCTTGCCGAACTCGGCATCGCGGAACGGATATGACAGTGGCGCACGGTAGATCTCGGGCGCGAACGGGCCGAAGCCGTGTTTGTAGGGCATCGACTTTGCGGTCAGCGCCATGGTCAGGTTCGTGCGGCCGTGGTAGGCGTGGTCGAAAGACACCACTGCCTGCTTGCGCGTATACGACCGGGCGATCTTGATGGCGTTCTCCACGGCCTCCGAGCCCGAGTTGAACAGTGCCGAGCGCTTCTCGCCGCTGCCCGGGGTGAGCCGGTTGAGCTGTTCGGCGACAGCGACGTAGCCCTCGTACGGCGTGATCATGAAGCAGGTGTGGGTGAACTTGGCCACCTGTTCGGCCACCGCGTCGACGACGCGCGGCGACGCGTTGCCGATGGTCGTGACCGCGATGCCCGAGCCCAGATCGATCAGCCGGTTACCGTCGACGTCCTCGACGATCCCGCCGAAGGCCCGGGCCGCATAGACGGGCATGGTGTTGCCGACGGCGCGCGACACCGCGGCGCTTTTGCGGTCAATCAGTGCCTGCGACCGGGGTCCGGGAATCGTGGTCGCGAGATAGCGGCTTTGCTCGAGGGTGCTCAACGTTCGCCTCCTGACGACAGATGGGTTCGACGAATGCCGCGCCGCGGTTCGAGCCTAGTCGGAGACGCACCGATCCGATCGAAAACCCCGCCAGGTTGTGCTGGATCACGGGTCGGATCGGACTACCGCAACGGATTTCGTTGCGCGCGGTTCGTCGCGGCTATTTCTGGGAAACCGGATCAGGTCGAATCTCGGCACCCCATTCCCGGAGGTCGTCATGGCCGGCAGCACCGAAGCTGATCCCAACGTCAAGCCCGACGCCGAGGTCTATCCCTTGGGCAAGAGTCGCCCGCCGCTCGCCGTGGACGACCTGCCCGAGCCGGAGGAAGTGTTCAAGGTGCGCCGGCTCGGTCCCCTGCAGATCGCCCAGTTCGTGATCGGGCCGAGCCTGATCGCCCTGGGTATCTCGATCGGCAGCGGAGAGTGGCTGCTCGGCCCGCAGGCGGTCGGCGAGTTCGGGTTCATCGGCATCGGGTGGGTGATCACGGTGTCCGCGATCTTGCAGACCTTCTACAACGTGGAGGTCTCCCGGTACGTGGTGGCGACCGGGGAGGTTCCGATAGTCGGGTGGGGTCGCGTCCCGCCCGGCTGGAAGTTCTGGGTCCCGTTCTCCCTCATCGTCTTCTACTTCGCATTCATCTTCGGCGGATGGGCGGCCAGCGCGGGTCAGGGCCTGTTCGCGCTGATCGTCGGACGGGTACATCAGCCCGACGAACTCGAGTACACCAGGCTGCTGGCGATCGGCCTGCTGTTCGTGGTCTTCCTGATCTGTGTGGTGGCCCGCAAGATCTCCCGCGCGCTCGAACTGAGCAACTGGGTCATTATCGGCCTGCTGCTGGCGATCCTGATCGTGGTCGACATTGCGATTGTGCCGCCCTCCGTGTGGTGGGAGGGAATCCGCGGCCTCATCACGCCGGCGGCACCGCCGCCCGGCATCACCGCGACGACCCTCGGGGCGCTCGCCGGATTCACGGCGCTCGCGTCCGGCCTCAACTGGTACGCGATGGCCCACTACCGGGACCACGGTTACGGGATGGGCCACCGGGTGGGCTTCATCGCCGGGATGCGCGGTGAGCGGCGGGAGCTGCTCGCCGTCGGTGTCACCTTCCGGGACACGCCGGAGAATGCCTCTCGGTGGAAGCGCTGGTACCGGCTGCTGCTCATCGACCAGTGGGTGGTGTTCTTCTGCGGTGCGATGCTCGGAATGCTCCTGCCCACCATCCTGATGGCACACATCGTCGCCACCACCGGAGAAGCCCCGACAACGAAGAACGTGCCGACCTTCACGGCGGAGAAGCTGGGCGAGCAGTACGGCTCGTGGATGTTCTATCTGATGCTCGTGGCGGGCGTGCTCATCCTGTTCTCCACGCAGTTGGGCATTTTCGAGGCACTCGTGCGCAACTTCACCGACGCAGCGCACGCGACAAGTCCGCGGCTACGCCGGCTGCTCGAGGGCGATCCGCGCAAGTTCTACTACCCGTACATGTTGGTCGTGCTCGTGGTCATCGCCGCCGCGATCCACCTGACCACACCGGTGAGGCTGGTGCAGATCTCGGCGAACATGTCGAACCTGGGCGCCCTGATGTTCCCGTTCATGTTGATGTACCTGAATTCGAAGCTGCCCAAGCCGGCTCGACCACGGCCGTGGCACTACGTGATCCTGGTGCTGAACTTCCTCTTCTTCGGGTTCTTCTTCGTGAACTTCGTCTACGAGTTGACCACCGGAAGCGCACTGGTCAAGTTCTAGGACGTTGACCGTCACTCCCGGTCGTGATGGCATACCGCTTCGAGCATGAACCCCCACGGGTCGAGCCAGAACGTCGCGAAGTACGGCTGCGGGTATTGGGGAAACACCTGCGGCTCACGTAGCACCCGGCCGCCGAAGTCACCCTCGAGTTCAGCGACGGCCGACTGGACGGCATGCACCGCCGAGCGGGTCCGCACCATGAACGCCAGGTGCTGAAGCCCCGCCTGATCTCGCGAGTATCCGGACTTCTCGGCTGCCGGATAGAAGAAGAGATACGTCCCCGGCTTGCCGCCGGCTGGCCGGTAGGCGAATTCGTCGTCGGCGTCGAGGTAAATGTCGTACCCCACCAGGGGCATGATCGCGCCGTAGTAACGCCTCGCAGCATCCAAATCGAGAACGTTGAGGCCAAGGTGACCAAGCACCTAGCGACGCTAACAGCAGATCGCAAGCGACCGGGGGCTCGGCGGCCCCCGGCGACAATGGCACACTGGTCAACTACGAGGCCCCGTGACGTGCCGTTCCGGGAGCCGTGACCGCAAGACCGATACGAAAGACAGTTGCTGCCATGGATCTGGTCGTCTTCCTACCGCTGCTCATCATCCTGGGTGCGTTCATGTTCTTCGCGTCGCGGCGCCAGAAGAAGGCGATGCAGGCCACCATCGACCTGCACAATTCACTGGCCATCGGGGACCGTGTGCACACCACGTCGGGCCTGCAGGGCACCATCACCGGAATCACCGACGACAACGTCGACCTGGAGATCGCTCCCGGTGTCGTCACGACCTGGATGAAGCTGGCGGTGCGTGACCGCATTGTCGACGATGTCGAGGACGACGACGACGTAGAAGACACCGATTACGAGGCTCGGGAGTCGACGGCAACCGAGATCACCGAGAGCCCGAACAGAAAGACTGACGGCTGACCACTCAGCATCAGCACGTACCCTTTGCGGTGCTGACGAACTGATCTCGAAGGAGACCCTCACACGTGGCATCGTCTTCGACGCCGGTGCACCCTGCCCGCTACCTGGCGTTCTTCCTGGTGCTGCTTGTCGGCGTCTACCTATTGGTATTCCTGACCGGCAACAAGCAGGCCGAGCCCAAACTCGGTATCGATCTGCAGGGTGGCACGCGCGTGACGCTGACCGCTCGCACCCCCGACGGGTCGCCACCCAGCCGCGAGGCGCTGGATCAGGCCCAGCAGATCATCAACGACCGCGTTAACGGTCTTGGTGTATCCGGGTCGGAAGTCATCATCGACGGCAACAACCTGGTGATCACCGTGCCTGGCGACGACGGCAGCGAGGCCCGCAACCTGGGCCAGACCGCGCGGCTGTACATCCGTCCCGTCATCCACGTCGACATGGCCCAGGGTGCGCAGCCGCCGACCGAGGGTCCGCAGGGCGCGCCACCGGGCGCGCCGCCACTGGCTCCCGGGGCGCCACCGGGGCTGCCGCCGATCGCTCCCGCGGAGCCGGGAGCTCCCGTCGCGCCGCCGGCGCCAGAAGGGCAGGCACCGGCGGAGGCGCCGGCGCCCCAACCGCGCCCGTATCCGCAGGAGCCGCCGCCAACCCCGGCACCACCGCCCACGCCCACACCCCGGGTTCCGGCACCGCCACCGGGCACGCCAGGTACGCCGGTCAACACACCGCCGCCGCCCTCCGACAAGGACGTGCCGCTTTCCCAGCGCATCGCCGAGGAGAAGCAGATCCGGCAGAGCACCGACCAGCAGATCCAGGTCCTGGCGTTCCAGATTCTGCAGAAAACCGGCTGCGGCGAGAACGACGTGCTGGCCGGAAACGACGACCCGAACCTGCCGCTGATCACCTGCTCGACCGACGGCAAGCAGGTGTACCTCCTGGACAAGTCGATCATCAGCGGTGAGCAGATCGAGAACGCCACCTCGGGGCTGGATCAGCAGCGCGGCGAGTACGTCGTCGACGTTGAGTTCAAGAGCGACGCCACCAAGATCTGGGCGGATTTCACCGCCGCCAACGTCGGCACGCAGACCGCATTCGTGTTGGACTCGAAGGTCGTCAGCGCCCCGGAGATCCAGGAGGCCATCCCGGGCGGGCGCACCCAGGTCACCGGTCAGTTCACCGAAGCGACGGCCAAGGAACTGGCCAATGTGCTCAAGTACGGCTCGCTGCCGCTGTCGTTCGAGTCGTCGGAGGCCGAAACGGTTTCCGCCACACTGGGTTTGTCATCGCTTAAAGCGGGATTGATCGCCGGTGCGGTCGGTCTGGCGTTGGTGTTGCTGTATTCACTGCTCTATTACCGTGTGCTCGGATTGCTGATCGCACTGTCGTTGGTGGCTTCCGGCGCAATGGTTTTCGCGATACTGGTGCTGCTCGGCAGATACATCAACTACACGCTGGATCTCGCCGGCATCGCCGGTCTGATCATCGGTATCGGTATGACGGCCGACTCGTTCGTGGTGTTCTTCGAACGCATCAAAGACGAGATACGCGAAGGTCGTTCGTTCCGATCGGCCGTTCCGCGTGGTTGGGCAAGGGCGCGCAAGACCATTCTGTCCGGCAACGCGGTTACCTTCCTGGCCGCCGTGGTGCTGTACGCCCTGGCGGTCGGCCAGGTGAAGGGCTTCGCGTTCACTCTGGGACTGACGACGATCCTGGATGTCGTGGTCGTGTTCCTGGTGACCTGGCCGCTGGCGTATTTGGCGTCGAAGTCGCCGACGATGGCGAAGCCCAAGCTGAACGGTCTCGGCGCGGTGCAGCAGATCGCCCGCGAACGACGCGCGGCCGCGCACGTGACGGGACGGGGGTAGCGACATGGCCGCCAGGCATAAAGACAACAAAGACGTGGA
>NZ_DASSCY010000360.1:0-4648 GCF_035697385.1 Mycobacterium sp.
AACACCCGTAGTGTCGCGCCGCCGAGCCGACGGGGCGTCGGCGCGTAGTGGGCGAAGCCGCGTGCCGTGTCGCGGTCGGCGTCGGGCAGCGCCACCCAGAGTTGTACGCCGTGCAGCATGGACGTCGCGGCGGTCGACACTTCTGAGTGGCAGATCCCCGCGCCCGCGGTCATCAGGTTCAGCTCGCCGGGCCGCACCATCGCGTGCACGCCGGCGCTGTCGCGGTGCTCGACCTCGCCGTCGAAGAGCCAACTGACGGTTTGCAATCCGGTGTGCGGATGCGGCGGCACATCCATCCCGGGGCCGCCGCGGACGTCATGCGGGCCGTAGTGATCGGCAAAACACCACGCCCCGATCAGGGACCGCTCGCGCTGCGGCAGCGTGCGTCGTACCCGGATTGCCCGTGGTCCACCGAGGGGGACTTCGCGCGGATGCAGCACACCGGCGAATGGCGAAGCAGCACAGGCGACTTCAGCCGGCGCGGCGTCGACATTGCTCATGCACTCACAGTAGCCTCCATCGCCGAACGGATGACCTCGAAATCGTGCTCGCCGATCTTGAACACCCCGAAGCGGAATTTGTATCCCCACCGCTTCTTGTCCTCGATGAAGTCCAGCTTGTCGATCAGCGGCCGGATCGGGGTCTCGGTGCACTCGAGGAAGTCGACGTTGCGACGCCACGGCTGGAAGTCCGGCGACACGTCGACCTGGTACGGCTCGTCGTCGGCGACCTGACCGATGGCGGTGAAGGCCTGGAGCGGTTCGCCGTCGGGGTACACGGTTTTCGGTGAGTAGAAGATGATCCAGTCGCCCCGGGCCATCTTGCGCAGCATGTTCGGCTTGCCGTGGTTGGCCTGGGTGAAGCGCCCTCGCACCCCACGCTCGACGTGGTCACGGCTGACGGTATTGATCCACACGTTCATGGTTCGCACGCTAAGCGCGCAGGGTGACACATATGCGTCGGCTCGAGACGGCCTGTGGATAACTCAGCCAGTTAGCATCTGACGCCATGAGTGACGGTGGCTTGACGGCCGAGGATGTTCGGGGTGCGGCGTTCGACAAGCCGCGGTGGGGCAAGCGTGGCTACGACGAGAAATCCGTCGACGACTTCCTGCAACTGGTGGTCCGCCGGCTCGAGGGCCGCGGCCACCTCACGGCCGACGACGTGCGCGGCATCAGGTTCAGGAAGCCGCCGCTAGGCAAGCGGGGATATCGCAACGAAGAGGTCGACGCGCTGCTCGAGCAGATCGCCACCACCATCGCGACTCTCCCCAACCGGGAATGAGCGTCTAGCGGCGCGTTGATCAAGTAGGGACGGTGCCGCCATGGCGCCTCTCGGCGAGTGGTCGCTCGAAGCGACTGATTGGTTGGAGCCCGGGGCATGCCCGGCACCGTCGCATTGGATAACCGGGCACCGCCGCGCGATATTCCTAGCCGTTGCGGTCTAGATGGCCATCCGTTCGTCGTCTGTCCCATGCCACGCATCGACGGCATCCTGCAGCGGCAAGCCGAGTGCATTGCAGAGTCCGATGACCGTGCCGAAGCTCGGGCTGGGCATTCTCCCGACCTCGATCTTGCGCAGCGTCTCGGGTGAGATGCCGGCGTGACGCGCGATCATCTCGGGGTCGCGACCGGCTCGGGTTGTCCTCATCAGCGCGCCGAGCCGTTGCCCGGATCTGACCTGCTCTGGGCTCAGAGGTATGCGCACCATGCGGGTCAGCATAGCGGTATTTAAGTACCGGTACTGGTACCGTCGCAGCGGTATAAAAATACCGATGGATGGAGGGCCGACATGATCGAGCTCAAGACCGCTCGAGAAATCGACAAGATGGCGGTGACGGGTGAGTTCGTCGCGGAGACGCTGGCGACGCTTTCGATCGAGGCGCAGCCGGGAGTGAACTTGATGCAGCTCGAGCACCATGCCCGCACACTTGTTGCGGACCGAGGTGCGGAATCCTGCTACTGGGATTACGCGCCGTCATTCGGGCGCGGCCCATTCCGGAACGTCATCTGCCTGTCGGTCAATGATGCTGTGCTGCATGGGATGCCACGCGACTACGTGCTGCGTGATGGCGACGTGTTGAGCCTGGACTTCGCGGTGTCGATCGACGGTTGGGTGGCCGATTCTGCGGTCACGGTCGTCGTCGGTGACAAGGCGGACACCGCAGACAGAGCGCTGGTCGAGTCGACGCAAAGAGCGCTGGACGCGGGTATCGCCGCGGCGGTGCCGGGTGGTCGGCTTGGTGACATCTCTGCGGCGATAGGCGATGTCGCCACCGAAGCCGGATATCGCGTCAACGTCGAATTCGGTGGTCATGGATTAGGTCGCACCATGCACGAGGATCCCCACGTGCCCAATCGTGGACGGCGCGGACGCGGATTGCTGCTGCGGCCGGGCATGACCTTGGCGCTCGAACCGTGGTGGGCACGAGGCAGTGATCGTCTGGTCATCGATGCCGACGGCTGGACCCTGCGCTCGGCAGACGAGTCGAATACGGCCCATTCCGAGCACACGATCGCGATCACCGAATCCGGCCCGCGCGTACTCACTTCGGCACAGCCGCAGGCCCGCGTGCCCGTTGCGCCCGCTCGCCGCCGACCCCCCGAACTCGGCGGCGAACAGGCAGCGGACTAGGCGCTCTCGGCATATAGGCGGCGGTCTCGCACGGGGTAGCCGTGGCGCTCCGCCAGGGAGCGCAGTTGCCGCAGAGCAAACGTGCGCCCCCTGCCGCCTTCCGGAATCATGATGCCGGCCCACAGCCCTTCCGCACGAGGTAGCTCGCAGGCGTCACGGGCGCACAACCATCGGCGCGGGCACGCCCGGCAGATGGCCTTGGCTTCCTGGTCCGCCGACGACGTCCACCGTTCGGGGTCCCGGGTGCACGCACCGATCGGCATCTCATCCCATTGCGCTGCGTCCATGTCTGTCGCTCCTCTGCACGCTCTGCGGCTGTTATGCCGCGATGTGGAGACCGTAGCTCATCAACCGTAGCGTTGCAACGGTTACTGCTACGCCAATAGCGTTGCGGAAGGCACGAGACGCCGAAGGCCTCTCTGGCGCGCTCGCCGCAAAGCATGCGTAACTGCGCTTATAGGCTAGACGCGGCGGAAGGCGACAGGTCTCGAAGCCGGTGCCAAAACGTAGCGTTGATGCGGTTGGGGCACGCCGCCGAAGGTGTAGCTTTGACACGGATAAAGACCGGCGACATGGAGTCAAGGCGTAGCGGCACCCACCGCGCTGGTTACTATTACCTCGCCGGTCTGCCCACCGAATGCGTGAGGAATCGCCCTAGATGACCAACACGGAGTCGACCGACGAGGCGACGGACGTGCTGGATCCGGGGATGGTCCGCGCCGGCGCGGCAGCTGCCGCCCGGCGCCGGGAGTTGGACATCAGCCAGCGAAGCCTGGCGGCCGACGGCATCATCAACGCGGGGGCGCTCATCGCGTTCGAAAAGGGCAGAAGCTGGCCGCGGGATCGCACCCGAGCAAAGCTCGAGGAAGTTCTGCGATGGCCGCCCGGCACGATCTCCCGGCTGCGGCGAGGCGAGTCGGTCTCTGCGGACGAGGACACCGCACGTGTCTCCGGCGGCGACGAGGTGCCCCTGATCGCCCAGGCGGTGGTGACGGCGGTCAACACGTTCGGTTCGGCCATCGACTCGCTGCCGCCGATGGACGATTCCGACTTCACTCCGCGCATCACCGCGATCCTGTCCGACCTGCGTCAGCTCGAGGCGGTGGCGGTCCGGGCCACTCGGATCAGCAGGGTGACGCCGTCACTGATCAAGGCGCTGAGCACGGTGCGCAGCCGCTACGACGAACTCATGATGCGCGCCGCCAGGGCGCCGGGAGCCACACTGGGTCAGCGGCTGTACGCCGCGCGCCGCGGCGCCAATCTCACCATCGCTGAAACTGCCCAAGCCGCAGGCGTTTCCGAGGACGACATCGTGCGAGCCGAAGCCGAGGAGCCGGTGCCCGCAGCGGCGGTACACGCAATCGAATCGTTGCTCAACGACATCGCCTGATCAACGCGTCAGTGCCGGTCCCTGCTGCGGTCGTCGCGCGTCGGGAAGTGGTCGGCCAGCGCGGCGGCGATCTCGATGAAACGACGCCGGGTCGGCGCCGACATCTCGCTCGTGCGGTCGATCACGCCTCCGGGCCGCAGGTGCCCGTCGAACGGCACCTCGATCACCACCTGGCCCTGGCTCGAAAACTGTTGCGCCAGAATCGAACGCGTCCGATTGTCGGCGTGCCCGTCGGAGTCGTTGAGAACAATCACCGTGCGCTGCAGCAGACCTGTCAGTCCGCGGTTGGCCAGCCAGTCCAGCGTCTGCCCGGCGGCGGCCGCGCCGTCGACCCACGGGGAGGACACCACGATCAGCGCGTCGAGGTCCCGCAGCACCTCCTGGGTGACGGGGGAGTCCATGGTCGAGCTGCAGTCGATGATCGAGATCGTGAAGTACCGGTCCAGCCGAGAAGTCGCTTCCCGGTAGATCGCCGGATCGAGCACCCGGCGGCGGGCTGGCGTCGCCTCGCCCGCCAGTACGAACAAGCCGGCGGCGTTGTTGCCCACCCGGCTGCGCACGTCGGCGAACGTCTCGAGGTGCTGATCGGAGGCCAGCTCCCAGTAGGAGCCCTGCGCCTTCGGG
>NZ_DASSCY010000361.1:0-18090 GCF_035697385.1 Mycobacterium sp.
GTTCCGCCGCCCGGCGCGAACGACCCGGACATCACGGTCACCGACGAGCATCCTCTTCCGATCATTCTGATCAACGGAACGATTGCCACCCAAGGCGAGAACTGGGGTGTTGGTGCGCCGGTCCTCGCCAACGCCGGGTACAAGGTCTACTCGTTCAACTACGGCAATATCAGCCAGGATCCGAATTACCCGATCCAAGCCACGGATGACATCAGGCAGTCCGGCCGCGAGCTTGCCGCCGAAGTGGACAGAGTCCTCGCGGAAACGGGTGCACCCAAGGTGATCCTCATCGGCTATTCGCAGGGCGGCGGAATCCTGCCTGCGTACTACATCAACAATCTCGGTGGCGCCGACAAGGTGTCACAGCTCATCGGCATAGCGCCGAGTAATCACGGCACCGATGCCTCCGGCTTGATCGGGTTGCTGAAACTGCCGATCCTGGGGCCGCTGGCTAGTGCTATCGCCAACTCGTTCGGCCAAGGGCTGCTGCAGCAGGCCGTGGGCTCCGAACTTCAGCAGGAGGTGTACGGCAACGGCGACACCCGGCCCGGTGTCCTCTACACCACTATTGCCTCGAGGAACGACGAGGTGGTTACCCCGTACACGCAGCAGGCGCTCGACGGCCCAGGCGTGACCAACATCGTCGTTCAGGATCTGTATCCGGGACTTCCGGTCGGGCACCTGGGCGTGGTGTTGAGTCCGCAGGTGTGGTCCGTCGTCCTCGACGCACTGGCCAACAATCCGGAGGCGAATCCCGTTCCGCTGCACAGGGATGTACTGGCCGCATAGCGAAAGCCCCCGAAACGCAGGGCGTTTCGAGGGCTTTGCGTACTACAGCTAGCTGGTCAGAGACTCCGGCGGCAGGAAGCGGTCGCCATACTTGGCGGCCAGCTCCTTGGCCCGCGCCACGAAGGCTTCCTTGCCCGTGCCTGCCGGGCCTTGGTAGCCGACGATGTACTGCGCCGAGCCACCGGTCCACGGCGGGAATCCGATGCCCATGATCGAGCCGATATTCGCGTCAGCGGTCGTCATGAGCACGCCCTCGTCGAGGCACTTCTGGGTTTCCAGCGCCTCGGCGAACAACATCCGGTCGATCATGTCCTGCAACGGCGGCTGCGAGGACCCCGACTTGAACGTCTCGCGCAGACCCGGCCACAGCTGGGTGCGCTTGCCGTCGGCGTACTCATAGAAGCCAGCGCCCTTCAGCCGCGAGGGACGACCGAGTTCGATCATCTTCTCGACGACGGCCTCGGCCGGGTGCGGCTCGTAAGTGCCGCCGGCGTCCTCGACGCCCTTGCGGGTGGCGACGGCGATCTTGTGCATCAGCTCCAGGTTGAGCTCGTCGGACAGCTGCAGCGGCGGTGCCGGGTAGCCGGCCTGGCTGCCGGCCTGCTCGATGCTGGCCGGTTCCACACCCTCACCGAGCATCGCCAGCGCCTCGTTGACAAACGTGCCGATCACGCGGCTGGTGAAGAAGCCACGGCTGTCGTTGACGACGATCGGCGTCTTGCCGATGGCCAGCGTGTAGTCGAACACCCGGGCCAGCGCTTCGTCAGAAGTCTTCTCGCCCTTGATGATTTCGACCAGTGGCATCTTGTCGACCGGCGAGAAGAAGTGGATTCCGATAAAGTCCTCCTGCCGCTTCACGCCCGTCGCCAGACCGGTGATCGGCAGCGTCGAGGTGTTCGACCCCAGCAGCGCGTTGGGCTCGACGACGTCCTCGATCTCCTGGAACACCTTGTGCTTGAGGTCCTGGCTTTCGAAGACCGCCTCGATGACGAAGTCGACACCCTTGAAGTCGGCCGGGTCGGCCGTCGGGGTGATGCGGGCCAGCAGCGCGTCGGAGCGCTCCTGCGTGGTCTTGCCCCGCTGCAGCGCCTTGGCTTCGAGCTTCTCCGAGTAGCCCTTGCCCTTTTGGGCCGCCTCGATCGACACATCCTTGAGCACAACGTCGAAGCCGGCCTTCGCCGAGACGTAGGCGATGCCGGCGCCCATCATGCCCGCACCGAGCACGCCGATCTTGGTGATCGGCGTCTTGCCAATGCCCTCGGGGCGCGAGCCGCCGCCGTTGATGTTCTGAAGGTCGAAGAAGAACGCCTGAATCATGTTCTTGGCGACCTGACCGGTGACCAGCTGTGTGAAGTAACGGCTTTCGATGCGTGATGCGGTGTCGAAGTCCACCTGCGCACCCTCGACTGCGGCGTCGAGGATGGCCCGCGGCGCGGGCATCGGTGCGCCCTTGAGTTGCTTTTTCAGCAGCGCGGGGAACGACGGCAGGACGCCTGCGAGCGCCGGGCTGGCCGGGGTGCCGCCGGGCATCTTGTAGCCCTTGGCATCCCACGGCTGCACGTGTGCGTCGGGGTTGGCCTTGATCCACGCCTTGGCGGCGGGCACCAGTTCCTCGATCGTCGGCAGCACCTCGTCGACCAACCCGGTCTCCTTGGCCTTGCCCGGCTTGAAGCGCGTGCCCTGGCTCAGCACCTCCATGAACGCCTTCTGGATGCCGAACATCCGCACGGTGCGGGTGACGCCGCCGCCGCCGGGCAGCAGGCCCAGCGTGACCTCGGGCAGACCGATGACGCTGCCCTTGACATCGGCGGCGATGCGGTGGTGGCACGCCAGCGCGATCTCGAGGCCGCCGCCGAGCGCGGCGCCGTTGATGGCGGCGACGACCGGCTTGCCAAGCGTCTCGAGGGCGCGCAGGTCGCGCTTGACCGACTCGACGGTGTCGAACGCCTCACCGGCGTTCTCAGGGCCGAGGTTGATCATGCCCTTGAGATCGCCGCCGGCGAAGAAGGTCTTCTTGGCACTGGTGATGACCACACCGGTGATCGAATCCTTCTCTGCGACAAGGCGTTCTACGGCGTTGTGCATGGACTCGGCGTAGTGCTCATTCATCACGTTGGCCGACCCGGTCGGGTCGTCCATCGTCAGCGTGACGATGCCGTCGGCATCCTTGTCCCACTGGATTGTGTTCTCTGCCATGGCCTTAAACCCTCTCGATAATGGTCGCGACACCCATGCCGCCGCCGATGCACAGCGTGATCAGCGCGCGACGGGCGCCCCTGCGCTCGAGCTCGTCGACCATGGTTCCGGTGATCATGGCGCCAGTGGCGCCCAGCGGGTGGCCCATCGCGATGGCGCCACCATTGACGTTGAGCTTCTCGTCGGGGATGTTCAGGTCCTTCTGGAACTTGAGCACCACCGACGCGAACGCCTCGTTCAGCTCGAACAGGTCGATGTCGTCGACCGTCAGGCCCGCGCGGTCCAGCACCTTACGGGTGGCCGGGGTCGGGCCGGTCAGCATGATGACCGGGTCGGCGCCACTGGTGGCGGTGGCCACGATGCGGGCGCGCGGGGTCAGGCCCTGCGACTTGCCCGCCGCCTCAGAACCGACGAGCACCAGCGCGGCGCCGTCGACGATGCCGGAGCTGTTGCCGCCGGTGTGGACGTGGTTGATCTTCTCGACATAGTGGTACTTCTGCAGCGCCACGTCGTCGAAGCCGCCCATCGCACCGATGCCGTCGAACGCGGTCTTGAGCTTGCCAAGGCTCTCCACGGTGGAGCCGGGTCGCATGTGCTCGTCGTGGTCGAGGATGACCAGACCGTTCTGGTCCTTCACCGGGACGACGGACTTGGCGAAGTAACCGCCCGCCCATGCGGCGGCGGCCTTCTCCTGCGAACGCAGGGCGTAGGCGTCGACATCGTCGCGCGAGAATCCCTCGATGGTGGCGATCAGGTCGGCGCCGATGCCCTGCGGCACGAAGCCGATGCGGTAATTGGTCTCGGGGTCGGTGGCCCATGCGCCGCCGTCGGAGCCCATCGGCACGCGGCTCATCGACTCGACGCCGCCGGCCAGCACGAGGTCGTCCCAGCCGGAGCGGACCTTCTGCGCGGCTGTGTTCACGGCCTCCAGGCCGGAGGCACAGAAGCGGTTGAGCTGGAACCCGCCGGTGGTCTCGGGCAGCTTCGCCACCAGCGCGGCGGTGCGGGCGATGTCGCCGCCCTGGTCACCGACGGGCGAGACGACACCGAGGATGACGTCGCTGATCAGGTTCTCGTCGAGGTCGGGGTAGCGGCTGCGCAGCTCGTCGATCAGGCCGACGACCAGGTTGACCGGCTTGACCTCGTTCAGCGAGCCGTTGCGCTGCTTACCGCGCGGCGTGCGGATGGCCTCATAAATGAAGGCTTCTTCGGACATGAAGTATTTCCTGTTCAGGTGGGGTTACGGGAATCCTGCCCACATGGGCGGTGTCCACTGCCCGGCCAGCCTAACAGCCTCGGCCAACCTGTTGGTTGGGCCCGTCAAGCACCGATTGCGCCGAACGTGCGGCTGCTGCGATTTTTCAGTCGATTTTTCGCAGTGGAAGCACGTTCGACGAGGTGTCCTAAGCTCAGCTGCCATGACGGTGTCCCGACTGCAGCCCTACGCCGTCACGGTGTTCGCCGAGATGTCGGCGCTGGCCGCCCGCATCGGCGCGGTCAACCTGGGCCAGGGCTTCCCCGACGAGGACGGCCCGCCGGCGATGCTCAAGATCGCAGAGAACGCGATCGCCGAAGGCGTCAATCAATACCCACCCGGCCTCGGCATCGCGCCGCTGCGGGAGGCGATCGCCGCACAACGCAAACGCCACTTCGGCACCGAGTACGACCCAGACACCGAGGTGCTGGTGACGGTCGGTGCGACCGAGGCCATCGCCGCCGCGGTCCTCGGGCTCGTCGAACCCGGCTCCGAGGTGTTGCTGATCGAGCCGTTCTACGACTCCTACTCCCCCGTGATCGCGATGGCGGGCTGCGAGCGCCGCGCTATCCCGCTGGTCCAGGACGGACGTGGTTTCGCGATCGACATCGACGGCCTGCGGGCCGCGGTCACGCCGAAGACCAAGGCTCTGATCGTCAACTCGCCGCACAACCCGACCGGAATGGTGTTGTCCGACAACGAGCTACGCGCGCTTGCGCAGCTCGCCGTCGACGCGGATCTGCTGGCGATCACCGATGAGGTCTACGAGCATCTGGTCTTCGACGGTCGCCGCCACATGCCGCTGGCCAACTATCCGGGCATGGCTGGCCGCACCGTGACCATCTCCAGTGCAGCCAAGATGTTCAACTGCACAGGATGGAAGATCGGATGGGCTTGCGGCGCACCGGAACTCATCGCCGGTGTGCGGGCAGCCAAGCAGTACCTGAGCTACGTCGGCGGCGCGCCGTTTCAGCCAGCGATAGCCCAAGCCCTCAACACTGAAGAAGCGTGGGTGGCCGCACTGCGGGAGTCGTTGCAGGCCAAGCGCGACAAGCTGGGGTCGGCGCTTGCCGAGTTGGGCTTCGAAGTGCACGACAGCTTGGGCACCTATTTCCTATGCGCCGACCCGCGGCCGCTGGGTTATGACGACAGCACGACGTTCTGCGCGGAACTGCCTCACAAGGCGGGCGTGGCCGCGATCCCGATGTCGGCCTTCTGCGACCCCGGTGCCGAGCACGCCGACGCGTGGAATCACCTGGTGCGCTTCGCCTTCTGTAAGCGCGACGACACGATGGACGAGGCCATCCGACGGCTGGCAGTGTTAAAGACTGGCGGCTAGCCGCCACAGCGCCTCACTGGGTTGCGAGCGGTCCAGCGGGCTCAACATCACATCAGTCGCGCCCGCATCCAGATAGCTCTTCAGGTGCCGGACCACCGAGTCGGACGGACCGACCGCCGCAAGGTCGGCGACGCTCTCGACGCCCTCCCTGGCAATCACCTTCTGATAGGACGGGATCGTCGCATAGAGAGCCAGCTGCTCCGCTGCCTGTTGGAGCGCGCCGTCGATATCATCCGAGACCAGCACCGGCACTGCCGCGATGATCCGCGGCTTCGGTCTGCCCGCCTCTGCGGCCGCGTTAGCGATGGTGGGTTCGATGAACTCCTCGATGGTGCGTGGCCCGGCGAGGTAAGGCATAGTGCCGTCGGCGAGTTCGCCGGTGACCTGCAACGCCTTTGGGCCCATCGCCGCCACGTAAACCGGTATCGGAGAACCACCGGCGACTGTGACCGGCCAGGCGGGGCTCGCGCTCAGTTCGTCGCCGTGGAAATCGACCGTCCCCTTGTCGAATATCGACCGCAGAATCGTCAGATGCTCACGCAACCGCTGGATCGTGTTTGGCCATGCGGTTCCGAACGCCTGCCGCTCGGGCTCGTGAGCACCAAGGCCAAGGCCCAGGCTGAAGTTGCCATGAGAGGCGGCCTGCGCCGTCTGCGCCAACGACGCCACGATGAGCGGGTGCCGAGGATTGATCGGCACCACCGACGTACCCACACCGAGCCCGGGCACCGCCGCCCCGATGAGGGCGGCCAGCGCGATCGCGTCGTGGTCGAACTGCTGCGCCAGCCAGATCTGGCGAACACCAAGCTCGTACGCGCGTCGGGCTTGCGAAATGACATCGTCGACAGCGTTGGCGGCTTGCGGGCTGGGGAACAGGAAGACTCCGGTCGGCATACCGCAACCAACCCGGGCATACCCCTGCGCTATTCCGATCTAGTCTTGCCCAGCACCCTGTTCCGTAGCCCCTCTGTCGCCGCGTCGATGACCGACTTGCCCGCCTTCTTGATGAAGTAGTCCGGAATGAGCGAGTTGGGCTCGACGGTGATGTCGACCCTCACCACCGTCGACGTACCGGCGTGATCGGGGCGCAGTGTGTACTCGACGTGCTGGGCGTACTGTTGTCTCGTCTCCTCGGCATCCCACACCAACCAGTCTGGCCCCCAACGGTATTCGAGAACCTCCTCGTCAAGCCGGCCCAGCACCTTGATCGCGATGCGTACGTGGTGAGGACGGCCGTCATCGTACGTGTCGAGAATCTCGACACGCTTGTAGGCAGGCGAGTAGGACAGCATGGACTCCACGTCGGCGAGCGCATCCATGATGGCTTCCGGCGGTGCCTCGATCACGATCTCGCGTGACGTCCGGACGGCCATGATCGAAAACCTATGACGCGTATTTCTCCATGACCCTTTTACGCAGGCTTTCCGTCGCCACGTCGAGCACAATCTTTTTGGCCCGCTTGATCAGGAACCCCGGTACCGGCGCCGCCAGCTCCATGATGATGTCGAAGCGCACCCGCGTCTTGTCCTCGCCCTCGGGCGTCAGGTTGTACTCGCCGTGCTGACCGCGCTGCTGAAAGGTCTCCGCCGAATCCCACACCATCCAGCGATCACCCCAGTGATATTCGAGGACTTCCTTGTCGGTGATGCCCATGATCTTCAGCGTCGCCTTCACGTGGTGCGGCCTGCCGTCGGGGTGGCGGTCGAGCACTTCGGCGTCCTTGTGGACAGCCGACCAGGACGGCACCCGTTCGACGTCCGCGAGCGCATCCAAGATCGCCTCTGGCGGTGCCTCGAAGACCACTTCTCTGGATGCGCGGACAGCCATACGGCAAATTCTAGTTAACTTGCAGGCCTCGTGCAGTGGATTCCGCAGCTAACTTCATTGCCAGTCGATCTCGTCGATCCGGGTAGTGACTTGCGGCGGTGCGCCGACCGGACCGGGCGGCGTGCGGGAGAACCGCGGCGCCGGCGCGGCCTGCTCGACACCGTTGGCCTCAACCACAGTTGCGCGTGCCAACAGATGGTCGTTCTGCGCCGCCTCTGTCCAGGTGAGCACCGGAGTGACGCAGGCGTCGGTGCCTACGAAGATCGCGCTCCATTCGTCGCGGGTCTTGCTCGCAAACCTCGCCGCGAAGAGCTTGTGTACTTCGGGAAACGACGCCGTATTGAGTTGGTTGGGCACATCGTCGGCCGTCAGGCCCAGGCCTTCCAACAGTTGCGCGAAGAACTGCGGCTCGATGGCGCCGACGGCCATGTATTGGCCGTCGGAGGTTTCGTAGGTGCGGTAGAACGGCGCGCCACCGTCGAGAAGGAACGACTCGCGCTCGTCGCGCAACGTGCCGGTCGACTTCATCGTCCACATCATCTGCGACAGGATGCTGACGCCGTCGACCATCGCGGCGTCGATGACCTGCCCCTTGCCCGACTGTTCGCGCTCGTAGAGGGCGGACACGATGCCCAGCAGCACAAACATCGATCCGCCCCCGAAGTCCGCGACAAGGTTCAGGGGCGCGACGGGTGGGCGGTCGCGAAAGCCGATGGCCGACAGCGCGCCGGTCTGCGATAGGTAGTTGATGTCGTGACCGGCGGTGGTCGCCAGCGGCCCGTTCTGCCCCCAACCGGTGATCCGGGCGAAGATCAGCCGCGGATTCACCGCCGCGCAGTCGTCGGGCCCGATGCCGAGCCGCTCGCACGTGCCGGGACGGAAGCAGTCCAGCAGCACGTCCGCCTTGGCCGCCAGCTCGAGAAGGGCCTGCGGCTCCTTCTTCACATCAAGGTCGACGATGCGCTTGCCTCGGTGCAGCAGGTCGACGTTCTCCGCGGGCATCTGCAGCCCGCCGGGCCTGCGCACCCGCACCACGTCGGCGCCAAGGTCGGCCAACACCATGCCCGCGTGCGGCCCGGGCCCGATTCCGCCTAGCTCGATCACTTTCACCCCGGCAAGGGGGCCGCTATTGCTCACCAGGAGAACGTAACTCAGCCGCCCTTTTTGACTTTCAGCACTTGCTTTCGCAGCCCCTCGGTGGCGGTCTCCATCGCGCCCTTCATCGCGCGCTTGAGCACGAATCCCGGCAGGGGCACCGACAGGTCGATGGTGATCTCGAACTTCAGCTTCGTCTTGTCGCCTTCTGGGGTGAGCGTGTAGCTGGCGTCCTGCGCTTTCAGCTGACCCGCGGAGATAAGGGTCCAACTCGCCTTGTTGTCGGTCCACGTGTACTCGACGATCTGTTCGTCGGAGATGCCAGCGGACTTCACTTTCATCTTGACCCGTTTGGGCCTGCCGTCGTCATAGGACTCGAGGACCTCGGCGCTCTGGTACTGCGACGACCAGGTGGGCGTCGACTCGACGTCGGCGATGACGTCGAGGATCTCCTCGGGACTCGCCTCGATCACGACCTCGCGGGAATCGCTGGTAGCCATGGCGCGACCCTAGCCCGACTACGGTTGGCCACATGGAGCTTTGGGAGCTTTGCGCCCGCGAACACATCAGGGACACACTGGCCCGCTACAACTGGTCGGGTGACGCGCTGAAACTCGACGAGCTGGCCCAAACATTCTGCGAGGACGGGCAGCTCGAATTGCGAGGCTCTGCGCCGGTGCGCGGACGCGAAGCCATCATCGCGTTCTTGCAATCGGCGGTCGCGGCACCGAGCGCGGTCGCACAAGCCTCCGGCGTGACCCGCATCGTGCGCCACAACGTGACGAACATCCGGTTCACCGAAGTGACGCCGCATGAGGCGCGAGTCGCCTGCTACTTCACCGTCTTCACCGAGATCGGCATCGACCACTTCGGCCGCTACCGCGACGTCTTTGTTCCCGACGACGGGCAGTGGTTGATCAGCCACCGCTTCGTCTCGACGGATTGGCATGCGCCCGATTCGACGATGGCATGACGGTAGGCTCGCCGACATGAGCGCAGCCGTCGATCCCACCGTCCCGCCGAGTGGCACCGGCTGCCTCGAATGCGACGCCGACGGCGGCTGGTGGGTGCACCTGCGGCGCTGCGCGGCCTGCGGCCACATCGGTTGTTGCGACGACTCTTTGGCCCGGCACGCCTCGGCGCACTGGCGCGAATCCGGACACCCCATCATCCGGTCGTTCGAACCGGGCGAGGACTGGTTCTGGAACTACGACACGAACGAGTACTACGACGGTCCCGAACTCGCGGCACCGGAAGCCCACCCGGAAGACGAGCCCGTGCCCGGTCCGCGCGGCCGAGTGCCCAGTGACTGGATGGCCCAGCTTCGGAGTCGCGGCGACTGAGTTTGGGTACTCCTTGTCGATGAAGAAAGACAGCCCAGAGACCGCCGAGTCCGACGCCGGCGCCGCAGGCGCCGAAGACGACGTCCTAAGCGATCCGGCCAAAGGCGCTCAAGACCGCTCCGAATGGACCGATGAAGGTGGCGCCACACCCAGCGGTCCCGCAGAGGATACCGATAACGGCTAGCGTACGGACTCCGCCAAGGCCGACAACGTCTCGGCGGCAGTGTATTTCGGCGTCCAGCCCAGTTGCGTCTTGGCCTTCGAGGTGTCCATCACCACCGACGTCCGGCCGACGTGCAGCCATTCCAGCGCAGAAGGAACGAACGGCAGCCTGGCGATGACCTCGGAGGCTGCCGTCGCCGCGACTTTGGGCACCCGCACTGGGAATGCACCGAGCGCCCGCGCCACCTCCGACATCGAAATCACCCCGTCGCCGGCGATGTTGTACGCACCCGCTGGCGCGGAAGTGGTTGCGGCCAAGGCGATCGCGGACCCGACATCGTCGTGGTGGACCAGCTGCAACGGCGTGCCGGGATCCGGGAACGGCGGCTTCAACAGCGGCAGCGCCTGGGCCACCCGCTTGACCGGACCTGGCAGCTGGTTGAACGGCATCGCGTCGGCCAGCGCGGGCGCCTTCGGCCCTGCGACGATGCACGGCCGCAACACGAACACCTCCAGCGGCGAATCGGCCGTGAGCTCCACGAGCGCGGATTCACAGGCGGCCTTCTGCTCGGAGTAGTAGTGCTCAGGTGAGCCCCTTGTCGGCACATCCTCGGTGATCGGCATCGGGTTGTCCGAGTGGTAGCCATAAGCGGCCACCGATGAGGTGTACACCAACCGCTTCGGCCGGTCGGCGGCCACGGTGGCCTCGAAGACGTTGCGGGTGCCTTCCAGGTTGATGCGCGCGCTCTCCTCGCGGGAGCCCATGATGATGAAGGCCAGGTGGATGACGACGTCGGCCTGGGCGACCAGGGCGTCAACGAGCGCGCGGTCGAGGATGTCGCCCTGCTGATACTCCGTTCTGGTCCAGCCGTGTTCAGCGGGATCGAACGGCCGTCGCGCCATCCCGATGATCCGCTCTACCACGGGCAAGCGCTCCAACGCCTCGACCGCGGAGATGCCGATTTCGCCCGTGGGCCCGGTGACGGCGACCGTGAGTGCCATGCGGGTGGCGTTCCCCGCCTCGGTCACACTGAAACGTCAGCCGTTCTCGGCTAGTGCCTGCTTGGCGGCGTTGTAGCCAGGAATGAATGTGATGCCGGGTCCGCCGTGGCAGCCGGCGCTGGCCAGATACAAACCATCGATCGGAATCGGTTGATCCACATAGCCTTTCGGCCCCGGCCGGTTGGGCCCCATCTGGTCGGGATGAATCAGGCCGTGGCAGTAGTCGCCTCCAGGCGCACCGAACATGGTGCCCATGTGCTTGGGGGTGAAGGTGGTGTGCCGGGTTATGAGGTCGGAGAAGTTCGGCGCAAGCCGGGTGATCTTTTCGATCACGCGCCTGCCCATCTCCACCTTCATCTCTCCGTAGCTGGCCGGGCTGTCCTCGATCGGGAACCACAGCGAGAACGCCGAGACCGCATGCTTGCCGGGTGGCGCCAAGTCCGGATCGTTGACAGATGGCATCTGCAACGCGATCGACGGGTCGGCAGGAACGATGCCGCGGCGGCAGTCCTCCCACTGCTGCTGCAGCTCCTCCGGCGTGCTGAAAATGCCGATGTTGGACTGCATTTCGGGATCGTTGAGCAATTCATACGGCGCAGCGAACTCCGGTACGCCATCGAGTGCGAAATGCATCTGCAGGTAGCTTCCGCGGTGGTCGACTCGCGAGAACCGCTCCCGGACATCGGCAGGCACTGCGGCCGAGTCGACCAGCCCGTTCACGGTGAGGTCGGGTGCCACGGCGGACACGACGATCGGCGCGGTCAGCGTCGAACCGTCCTCGAGGCGCACACCCGCGACACGGCCGTCGGTCACCAGGACTTCGTCGACCTTGCTGCGCAGCCGCAGCTCACCTCCGCTGGAGGTGAACAGCTCCTGTAGGTGCGACGTGAGCGCGCCGATGCCGCCCCGCAATTTCTTGACCAGCAGCGCGTTCTCATCAGGAACCGCGAACCCGTATGCGAACGCCGCGGCCGTGCCCGGTGTCGCGGGCCCGCGGTATGTGGTGTTGACGGCAAGCAGCGACAGCATGCCGCGTAACGCGCCATGCTTCTCGCGGTCGGGCAGGTACCGGTCGAGCACATCGGTGACCGACCCGAACAGCAGATCGGTGATGGTTGATCGCTCGAATTCGTTTGTGGCGCAGGCATACATCTCGTCGATTGTCTTCGGCGGCTGGCCCGCGTCGAACCTGCCCAGCGCCCGGGTCGGTGCTTGGCTCCAGGCCATCAGCCCGGCCATCCCGTTGACGGCCTCTGCGCCGTGCACGTCGTTGAGGTGGGTCAGCAGCTTCATCGGGTCGGTGTAGTAGACGACGGGGTCGTCGCCAACGCCCCGAAGCGACACCGACATCACGTCGAGGTCGACGGTGGGCAGCGCGTCGAGCCCGAGTTCACGGCTTACGGTGGCCGATGTCGGGATCTGCACCGAGCCGGCGATCTCGAACTTGTAGCCGTCGAACAGCTCCACGGTCGACGCCATTCCGCCGGCATAGAGCTTGGAATCCAGGCAGAGCGTTCGTCGCCCCGCCCGCTGCAGGAGTACGGCAGCGGTCAGTCCGTTGTGTCCCGCCCCGATGACAATCGCGTCGAAGTCCGCCATGGGCTGAGGCTGACACGGGCGGGTTAGTTTTGTCAATATTGACAAAACTTGGTCAGGCCGGCTGACCGATGCCTTTGCTCAACGTCTCGAGAGCGTCGGCGCACAGCCGCGACAATTCGGGCAGCGAGCGATCCTCGCCGAGCATCCACACCTCCATCGCCCCGAACACCGCGGCGGCGATGCACCTGGCGGTGACGGTGATGTGCATCCGTTCGTCGGTGCCCGGCTTCGGCGGATCCTCACCGGCAAGATGCTGCTCGATGGCCTCGGCGAAGTCCGCCTCCACCTGGCGGATATGCCGGACGATCCGGCTGGGGTCGAGTTCCTGGGCGCGCAACGACGCAATCTTGGTCACCGCCCAGTCGTCATACGGCCTGGCCATGATCGCCGACTGCACCGATTCGATGATCGACTCGTCCGGCGACCGGGCCGCCAGGGCGCTGCGGAACCAATGCAAACCCGCGTCGTAGTCTGCGAACAGCAGGTCGTGTTTCGATGCGAAGTGGCGGTAGAAGGTCCGCAGCGACACCCCGGCGTCGGCGGCGATCTGCTCGGCCGTCGTCTCCTCGACCCCCTGGCCGATGAACCGCACCAGGGCCGCCTTCCGCAACGCCTCGCGCGTGCGCTCGCTGCGCACGGTTTGGGCAGGCCGGACCATCTGCGTAAAGTACCGCACCCCAGTTATGTCAATATTGACAAAACTTCAATCGGTAGCGAGACTCCGCCTATGGTGTCGTTGCTTATTCACGCCGTCCTCGGCGTCGCGGTCATCTGGTTCACCGTCGCGTCGAATCCGAAGATCTTCTCCCGCCCAGTCGGCGGACCGCGGTTCTCCACCCTCGAAGTCGTCTACTACGTCGTCGGTATTGCGTCGATCGCGCTCGGCTATTACTTCAACAACCAGTTCGTGCAGGAGTACGCGACGCCGTCGTCGAACCCGATCTGGGGCCCTGGCAGCTGGCAGGAGTTCATCGCGCTCGGATACGTCAATCCCGCCGCCGCTTCGGCGAGTCAGGATTACACCATCATCAACGTCATTCTGCTGCCGCTCTTCACGATCATCGACGGCAGGCGGCGCGGCATCCGCCATCCGTGGCTCTTCTTCGTGTCGAGCCTGTTCACCAGTTGCGCCTTCGCGTATGCGTTCTACTTCGCCGTGATCGAACGGCAGCGCCGTCACCAGCAGTCATTCACGCCAGTCGAATCCGCGGCATAGCGCTTCCGGCGGCGCAGGGCCGCATACAGTTCTAGGAATGATCAGCGACGATCTGCGGCAGCGCCGCCTCGACGTCATTCGCGAACACATGGATACCGAAGTCACCAAGGACTTCGACCGGACTCTGGCCACTTTCAACGGCCATCCGCACTACGAGATCATCGCCACGGGCCAAGTGTTCGACGGTGACGACGAAGTCATGGGCTATTACCGGACCACCCGGACCGCATTCCCCGACCAGCGTCACGACAACGTCCGTTACCACGTCGCCGACGATGCGGTCATTGTCGAATTCGACCTGCTGGGAACGAATCTCGGCGAGTTCTATGGTCTCCCGCCGACGGGCAAGGCCTTCCGGGTGCCGATCATCGCAGTGTTCTTCTTCGAACAAGATCGAATCGTCAATGAGCGGATCTACTTCGATTCGGCCAGCCTGGTCAGCCAGATCGGCCGAACCGAATTGCTCACGGCCGCAGGAGCGGTCGAGGAGTGAAGGTCCATCACCTCAACTGCGGCACGATGCATCCCGTCCGGATGCCTTCGGTGGTGTGTCACGTGCTGCTCGTCGAGACCGATAGCGGCCTTGTGCTCGTCGACACCGGGTTCGGGTCACACGACTGCGCGGAGCCCGCCAAGCGGATCGGACCGGTACGCCGCGTCATCAGGCCGGTGTTCGATCACGCCGAGACGGCCTTGCGGCAGGTCGAGCGGCTGGGTTTCCGCCGTGACGACGTTCGCCACATCGTGATCACCCATTTCGACGCCGACCACATCGGCGGAATCGCCGACTTTCCCGACGCGCAGATTCACGTCACTGCCACCGAGGCGCATGCGGCGATGAACCCGCGATCGCTGGACGAGAAGATTCGCTTCAGGCCCATCCAATGGGCACACAACCCAAAAATCGTGCAGCACAACCCCGACGGCGAGAAGTGGCGAGGGTTCGCCGCCGCCAAGGAGCTGCGCGAAATCTCAGAAGGATTAGTTCTGATCTCGTTGCCTGGCCACACCCGCGGCCATGCCTGCGTCGCTGTCGACGCCGGGCACCGGTGGGTGCTGCACGGCGGAGACGCGTTCTTCCACCACAGCACGCTCGACGGTGAAGCTCGCACGCCACCTCTCATTGCGGTGTGGGAGACCCTTGTCCCGTTTGATCGAAAGCGGGTGCGCGACAACCATGCCCGCCTCTACGAGCTCTACCGCCGCGGCGAGCCCGGCCTCTTCATCGTCTGCGCCCACGACGCGACGCTCTATGAGCGCGCTAAGGAAACATCGGTTGCCTGACTGCGCCTTCTGAGGACGGACTCGAGCCTGCCGAGAATGTCGTAATAGCGCGTGGGAGCGAGGCGGGCGAGCGTGTCGAACATGTACGCGTCGGGGCCGATCAGGATTCGCGCCTTGCCCTGCTCCACTCCGCGGTGGATGATCTCGGCTGCCTTCTCGGGCTCCGTCATGGTGATGGCGGCGAATTCCTTCGCCATCTGCTCTTGGCTGCGGCCGCGGCCTTCGGGATCCTTGCGCACCCTGCCGTTGCGCACGATGTTGGTGTTGATACCGCCGGGGTGCACGTTGATGGCCGTGACGCCGGTGCCTCGCAACTCCTGCCGCAGTGAGTCGGTGAATCCGCGAACCGCGAACTTCGCTGAGCAATAGGCGCTTTGGTTCGGCATCCCGACGAGACCGAACACGCTCGATGTGTTGACGATGGCGCCTTCGTTCTGCTCGACAAGGATGGGCAGAAACGCCCTGGTGCCGTTGACCACACCACCGAAGTTGATGTCCCACAGCCAGTTGTCGTCCTCGACCACCGCGTCCAGCACGCTGGAGGCCACGGCGACACCCGCGTTGTTGAATACGGCGCCGATGGGTTGCGGGGCCCACTCGAGGACCTCGCCGGCGAAGTCGCGCTGCGCGTCGGCGTCGCGGACGTCGAGGATCCGCACCAGGGTCGGTCCGTTCAGCGAGGCCTCGGTCTCCTTGAGTCCCCTCTCGTCGACGTCGGCAATGGCCACCGGACAGCTGTGCGCCGAAAGCCGTTGTGCCAGTGCGCGGCCGATGCCGGACGCCGCGCCGGTGATGACCACCGTGCGGCCACTGATCGTGCGCTTCGGCTTGCTCATGCTTGCTCCTCGAGGTTGGTGTAAATAGCGGCAGTGGTGTGGTCGTTGATCAGATCGATGATCCGGCCCCACGCACCGATGGGGAGGTCATGGCCGAGTCCCTCGATGGTCTCCAGCCGTGCGCCGCGAATCGCGCCTGCGGTCGCGGCGCCACCGGTCGGATGGACCATCCGGTCGCGGTCGCCGTGAATGACCAGGGTCGGGACGTCGATCAGGCCGAGCTCGGCCGTGCGGTCCCCCGAAGCGAAAATGCCGGCCAGCTGCCGCACGACGCCGCCGGCGGTGGGGTCGCGGTCCCATGCGATCCCGGCCGCCTCACGCACCGCATGCTCGTCGAACGGGAAACCGTGTGAACCAATGTGGGAGAACGTCTTCGCGGCGTTATCCATCGCCTCGGCTCGCGTCCGCGGCGGTCGTGACGTCATCATCTGCCGCCACGTCGACAATGCCGGCCGGCCCAGGCGTCGCGCGCCCGTGGTCGACATGATCGACGTCAGAGTGCGCACCCTGCCCGGGTAGTGTGCCGCGACGGTCTGCGCGATCATCCCGCCCATCGAAATCCCGACCAGATGCGCATCCGTGTACCCGAGCGCGTCCAGCAGGCCGACAGTGTCACGCGCCATGTCGCCCAAGTGGTATTGCCTGCGCGGATCTCCGCCACGGAACATCGCCACCGGGTTCGGCGGCGGATAGCTCATGTGCGTCGACCGGCCGGCGTCCCTGTTGTCGAACCGCGTCACCCGGTAGCCGCGCCCTGCCAGCGCAGTGACGAAATCGTCTGGCCAGGAATGTAATTGCTGTCCCAACCCGGCGATCAGGAGGATCGGGGGATCGTCGTGGCTGCCAGTTGTCCGATAGCACAGCTCGATGCCCCGGCCGACGCCGACGACCGCTTCTGGCGCCGTCACGCGGACACCCGTTCCGCGCCGCTGCCACTGCTCTGCCGGATCCCGGCCTGCCGTCGGTAGACGACGGCACGGCCGCCGCGTGCGGGCGCGGTGGCGATGCCTCGCGAGTGGCGCCGCTCCCCCGCGGCATAGGTGGTGCCGAGTTCGAACTCGCGCAGCAGCGTGCGGAGCGTGACGTTCATTTCCATGTTCGCGAAGGCCGCGCCGATGCACCGGCGGATGCCTCCGCCGTACGGGATCCAGGTATGGGTGTCCGGATTGCCGCCGAGGAAGCGGTCCGGATTGAACGTGGCAGGATCGGTGAAGTTCTGCTCCGAGTTGTGCGCCATCGTGATGCTTGCGATCACGGCGTGGTCTTTCGGAATGACCCACTCGCCCAGCCGGATTCGCTGGCGGGTAACCCGCGTCGTCGCCTCGACGACAGGCCGGGTGCGCTGGACCTCCCAGATCGTGGCCTGGCGCAACTCCGATCCGCCCGCGTCGACTTCGGCGGTGAGCCTGGCCAGCAGCCGCGGATGCCTGCGCAACCGCTCGACCGCCCACGCCAAGGTGGTGGCGGTCGTCTCGTGGCCTGCGGCCAGCAACGTGAGCAGCTCGTCGGCGACGTGGCCGTCGGAGATAGGCGAACCGTCGTCGTACCGCGCCTGCAGCATCAGGGCGAGCACGTCGTTGCGGTCTTCGAAGGCCGGATCGGATCGGGCCTCTGCGATGAGCGCGGCGATGATCTCGTCGTAGCGCTTGCGGTGGCGTTGTACCTTTCCCCATGGGCTCCTTGCGCCTAGATCCTTGCGCAGGACCGCAGGCATTACTGCCATCCTCGAGGCCAGCGGCACCATCGTCGGAAACAGTTGCCGCAGTTCGTCAAAGGCAGTTCCTTGCGCACCGAACACCGTGCGCAGGATGGCGTTGAGCGTGATGCGCATCATGGGCTGCAGCGTTTCGAACTCGCGACCCTCCGGCCACGAATCGATCTCGCGCGTCACCTCTTCTTCGACGATTGCCTCGTAACCGGCCATCCGCTTGCCGTGAAACGGCGGCACCAGCAGCTTGCGGCGTTCGCGATGCTCGTCGCCGTCGAGGCTGAAGGTGGATCCCGGACCGAGCACTGTGCCGAGGTTCGACGCGCGGGCGACCAGTTCGCCCTTCGTCGTGAACAAATCCTTGACCATGGCCCGGTCACTGATCACCACCGTCTCACCGAAGATCGGCAGGTCAACGGTGAAGCTGGAGCCGTATCGT
>NZ_DASSCY010000362.1:0-15462 GCF_035697385.1 Mycobacterium sp.
GATGCCGCTGCGTCGCTGCGGATCGCCGCGGAAGCTATCTCAGCCCGTCGCTTCCGCGATTACCCTTCAGTCGGTGCCGCCCAGCTAGATCACGCTGTGATGGCGGCCGCGGCGGGGACATTCGGTGTCGAGAACCAGCGCAATCCGCTACGCAAGCAGCTGGATGGGGTTGGCGGTGCGGCTGGCTCACCAGAATTTAATCCCTATGTCGCCGCGCTCTACGAATTAGAACTCAACACCCATCGTCGCTTGTACCGCCTCTTCTACAACCTTCTCGACACGCACCTCGGCCTCCGCCTCCGCGGCGACGAACTCTTCGACACCCCAGACGACGTCGACGTCCGCCCATTCTGATCCGATGTCGCGCGAGGTGTTTGACGCGCAGGGGTGACGGGCAACCGAAAGGCTATGCAGTTAGCCCCAATCCACCATCGCCGGGTCACCGTCGCAGGCATCGACACCTTCTACCGCGAAGCCGGACCGTCTGACGCGCCGGTCCTGCTACTGCCCCACGGCTACCCGGCCTCGTCGTTCGTGTACCGCAACCTCATGGCCTCACTCGGGGGTCGATGGCGGCTGATTGCGCCCGATATGCCCGGATTCGGTTACAGCGCAACGCCTTCGCCGGACGACTTCGGCTATACCTTCAACGCGTATGCCGAGTTCCTGCAGGAGTTCGTCGAGGCGATGGGGTTGACGCGCTACGTCGTGTGGCTACACGACTACGGCTCGCAGTTCGGCTTCCGGCTCGCGCTGGCTGCACCCGACCGCGTCGCGGGACTGGTAATCCAGAACGGCGACATCTACGCCGACGCGTTCGGCCCGAAGTACGACTTCCTGAAGAAGATCTGGGACAACCCCGGACCTGACTCGCGACGGCACATCGCTCAGCACGTCACGCTCGCAGGCTTCGAAAGCGAGTTCCGTGGCGAGCTGCCCGACGACGTCGCTCCCCGAATCAGCCCTGACCTGTGGACGCTGCATTGGTCGCTGATGTCCACCCCGGAACGTCTGGCCAACCTCATTCACCTGCTCGAGGACCAGCCGTCGACTCTCGACTGGTTCGCCAAGGAGCAGGCATATCTGCGCGAGCACAAGCCGCCTGCCCTGATCGTGTGGGGTCCGCACGACGGCTACATGCCTGAGGAATCGGCGCGCGCCTACCATCGCGACCTGCCCAATGCGCCTCTGCACCTGCTCGGCGGCGGTCATTGGCTGCTGGAAACCCACCTCGGCGAAGTGGCGCCGCTGGTGGACGATTTCTTGTCGACGGTCTACGAACGCTGACTTGGTCGCGAGCGACCGCGAAATGCCATGCAAATACGGCGTGTCGCCGTACAAACACGGTCGCTCGCGCAAGGAGGAACACTCTGAGCCACCTAGGAGAATCGAACTCCTGACCTATTCATTACGAGTGAATCGCTCTACCGACTGAGCTAAGGTGGCGTGCCTTTCAGCGGCACGAGTCTACGGCAGGCCCCACCGACGGCCAAAGTCAGTCACGCAGCGCCTGCCCCACCGTCGCCACCATCGCGTCGACCGCGAACTTCGGCTTGACGTTCACAGCCAGGGCCTCGCGGCACTCGAGCACCGCCTCGATACAGCGCAGCAGCTTCTCCGGCGTCGCGTGCGCGGCCATCGCCGCGACCCGGTCCGCCATGTCCGGATGATTGGGCTGGATCGGCGTTGCGTCCTCCGGCAGCGCAGACACAAGCAGCGCATCGCGAAAATACGTCGCCAGGTCGATCAGCGCCCGGTCCAGCGCATCCCGCGACGCCCGCGTCTGGCGCGACTTCTGCCGTCGCTCAAGGTCTTTGATCGCCCCCGATGCTCCACGCAACGTACCCGCAGTCCCTTTGCCCGTACCGCCTGCACCCAGCGCCGTCCGCAACTCGTCGGTCTCGGCCTCGTTGCGGTCCTCGGTCAGCGCCCGCGCTTCGGCCTCCGCCGTCGCGACAAGCTCCTCGGCGGCGGCGTAGGCCCGCGACGGCGTCGCCGCGTCACGCGCCAAGCCGAGTGCGCGTTGCCTGCGCTCCCGCGCCTGCTCGTCGGTGGCCAGCCGGCGTGCCCGCCCGACATGGCCACCGCTAACCGACGCCGCCCAGCGGGCGTCCTCCTCGGACAGCCCGTCGGTCTCGACTAGCACCCGGGCGATCGCGTCCACCGGCGGTGTCACCAACGCGATATGCCGACACCGCGAGCGCAGCGTGATCGCGATGTCCTCGGGATCCACCGATGGCGCGCACAACAGGAACACCGTCGACGGCGGCGGCTCCTCCACCACCTTGAGCAGCGCATTCGCTGCGCCTTCGGTCAGCCGGTCGGCGTCCTCGACCAGCACGATCTGCCACCGCCCGGTGCCTGGCCGCCGCGACGCGATCTGCACGATGTTGCGCATCTCGTCCACGCCGATCGACAGGCCCTCAGGAATGATGCGCCGCACGTCGGCGTGCGTGCCTGCCATCGTCGTCGTACAGGGGCGGCACTCCCCGCAGCCGGGCGCGCCGTCCGACGTGCACTGCAGTGCAGCGGCGAAGCACAGCGCGGCGATCGACCGCCCAGACCCCGGCGGGCCGGTGACCAGCCAGGCGTGTGTCATGGTGCCCGTCGAGGCGGCGGTGTGAGCTGAATCACCACGCGCCGCCCGCGCTGCAGCCACCAATTCCGCTTCCACAGCGTCTTGCCCCACCAGACGCGAAAAAACACCGGCCATCGCGAATAACAGTAGTGCTGCAAACCGACACGTCTGTCTCACAGCGCCCTAACAGGTCACCACCGCCCGATACGGTTGACGGGTGACCACCGAGGCCATTCCGATAGGGCGAATCAGCGCATTCGTCCGCTGGGTGGCGCGCACCCCGTGGCCGGTGTTCACGCTCGGCATGCTGCAGGCCGACATCATCGGCGCGCTGTTCGTGCTCGGCTTCCTGCGCTTCGGGCTACCGCCAGAGGACCGCGTCCAGCTGCAGGACCTGCCGGCCTTCAACCTGGCGATCTTCCTCGGCTACCTGTTCGTGTCGTTCACTGCCTTCGCCTACCTGAGCCTGCGGCTGCTGATCCCGGTGATCCGCTGGCAGCGCCGCGACACCCTGCTCGGCGACCGCGACCCGGCCATCACCGAACTGGCCCGCACGCGCGCTTTGAAGATGCCGTTCTACCGCTCCGTTCTCGCTTTCACGAACTGGTGCCTTGGCTCGATCGTCTTCATCGTGGCCAGCTGGCCGGTCGCCAGTAAGTCGGCGCCCGTCGTCGCCGTTGCGACCGGGCTGGGCGCCACGGCGACGGCGATCATCGGTTACCTGCAGTCCGAGCGGGTGTTGCGGCCGGTGGCCGTGGCCGCTCTCCGCGGCGGCGTACCGGAGAATTTCCGCGCGCCCGGCGTCATCCTGCGTCAGGTCCTCACATGGGTGCTCTCCACCGGCGTGCCCGTCCTGGCGATCGTGTTGGCGTTGGTGGCCAGCAAGTTCGAGATCCTCACCGCGTCGGCAGATCGGCTGATCACACCCATCCTGATACTGGCGCTCGCCGCCCTGGCTATCGGGCTTGCGGGCACGGTCCTGGTGGCAATGTCGATCGCCGACCCCCTGCGCCAATTGCGTTGGGCGCTGGGCGAAGTGCAGCGCGGCAATTACAACGCCCACATGCAGATCTACGACGCCAGCGAATTAGGCTTGCTGCAGGCCGGATTCAACGACATGGTGCGTGATCTCGCGGAGCGGCAACGTCTGCGCGACCTGTTCGGCCGCTACGTCGGCGAGGACGTGGCCCGTCGCGCCCTTGAGCGTGGCACCGAGCTGGGCGGCCAGGAGCGCGACGTCGCAGTGCTATTCGTCGACCTGGTCGGGTCGACACAGCTCGCGGCCAGCATCCCGGCGTCCGAGGTCGTCAATCTGCTCAACGAGTTCTTCCGCGTCGTCGTCGACGCAGTCAACCGTCACGGCGGCTTCGTCAACAAGTTCCAGGGTGACGCCGCGCTGGCCATCTTCGGCGCGCCGATCGAGCACCCCGACGCCTGTGGTGCGGCGCTGGCCGCGTCGCGCGAGTTGCACGACGAGCTCATCCGAGTCCTCGGCCAAACCGAGTTCGGCATCGGGGTATCGGCGGGGCGCGCGATCGCCGGGCATATCGGCGCGCAGGCCCGCTTCGAGTACACCGTGATCGGCGACCCGGTCAACGAGGCCGCCCGCCTCACCGAGCTCGCCAAGTTGGAGCAGGGCCACGTGCTGGCGTCCGCGATTGCGGTCAGCGGCGCACTGGACGCCGAGGCGCTGTGCTGGGATGTCGGCGAGATCGTGGAACTGCGTGGCCGCAGGGCCCCGACACAGCTGGCCCGGCCGCTGAACCTGGTGTCGCCGAGCGAGGCCGGCGAGGCGCGCGAGCTCCGCAGCGACGTCTCTGGATAACTCGCCGGGTCACATTTACCTCAAGCGCAACGGCGCCGGGCGAGTGTGAAAGTGCCCGCCTCACAGCGACTTCCGAGCGACAGCCACAGCTGTCGGCTGGTAGTCGCTGTGTTGTCGCGCAGAGGCGGGCACAAAGCCCTTCGCCCGCGGCGGTGACTCAAGTGGCGGATGTGACGATCCGCAGTGGCGACCCGTAGACAGCCCTAAGCCTTCTTGGCGGCCTTCTTCGCAGGAGCCTTCTTCGCAGGAGCCTTCTTCTTGGCAGCCTTCTTCGTCGTCTTCTTGACCGGCCCACGTGCCCGCCGGTCGGCCAGCAGCTCCGCGGCCCGCTCGTCGGTGATCGACAGCACGTCGTCACCCTTGCGCAGGCTGGCGTTCGTTTCACCGTCGGTGACGTACGGCCCGAACCGGCCGTCCTTGATCACCATCGGCTGGCCGCTTGCCGGATCGGTGCCCAGTTCCCGCAGCGGCGGCGCCGAAGCACGTTGCCCTGCACGGCGTTTCGGCTCCGAGTAGATTTTCAGCGCCTCGTCGAGCGTGATGTCGAACATCTGCTCTTCGGTCGCCAATGAGCGAGAGTCGGTGCCGCGCTTCAGGTATGGGCCGTAGCGGCCGTTTTGAGCGGTGATCTCCTCACCGGTGTTCGGGTCGACGCCCACGACGCGCGGTAGCGACAGCAGTCGCAGCGCGTCCTCCAGCGTGACCGTCTCCAGATCCATCGACCGCAGCAGCGAGCCCGTGCGCGGTTTGGGACCGGTGGGCTTCTTGCCCTTCTTCGCAGGCGCCCCGTCCTCGGGCTGATCCGGCGGCTCGGGCAGCACCTCGGTGACATACGGGCCGTAGCGGCCGTCCCTGGCGAGGATCTCATGCCCCGTCTCGGGGTCCACGCCAAGCGAGCGGCCCTCTTGCGGTGTGCTGAACAGCTTTTCGGCGAGTTCCAGCGTGAGCTCGTCAGGAGTCAGCGAGTCGTTGAGGTTGGCCCGCTGCGGCTTCAATGCGCCGGGCTCACCGTCCTCATCGGCGACCATCCGCTCGAGGTACGGACCGTTCTTGCCGACCCGCACATAGATGGCGCGACCCTGATCATCGTCAAAAAGCTTGATGGAGTTGACTTCTCGAGCGTCGATGCCCTCGAGGTTCACGCCGACGAGCTTCTTCAGCCCGCCCGATCGTGCAATCGAGTCGGGCACACCGTGCTCGCCGCCGAAGTAGAAATTGGACAGCCAGTTGGTGCGACGCTCGTTGCCTGCGGCGATCTCATCGAGTTCGTCTTCCATCGCCGCGGTGAACCCGTAGTCGACCAGCCGGCCGAAGTGCTGTTCGAGCAGGCCGATGACGGCGAACGCCACCCATGAGGGCACCAGCGCGCTGCCCTTCTTGTGGACGTAGCCGCGGTCCTGAATGGTCTTGATGATCGATGAATACGTCGACGGTCTGCCGATGCCGAGATCTTCAAGGGCCTTGATCAGCGACGCCTCGGTGTAGCGCGCAGGCGGCGAGGTGGTGTGCCCGTCGGCGGTCAGCTCCTTGGCGTCCACCCGCTGGCCCTGCTCCAGCTGCGGCAGCCGGCTCTCGGCGTCGTCGGCCTCACCGCCCGCCTGGTCGTCGATGCTCTCGACATAGGCCTTCAGGAAGCCGGCGAACGTGATGGTGCGGCCACTGGCACTGAACACCACCTGCTGCCCGTCGGAGGACGCCCCGGAAATGCGCAGCGACAACGTCGTGCCCCGCGCATCGGCCATCTGCGAGGCCACGGTGCGCTGCCAGATCAGCTCGTAGAGGCGGAACTCGTCGGTGTCGAGCTGGCTGTGCAGCTGGCCCGGCGTCTGAAAGACATCACCGGCCGGCCGGATGGCCTCGTGGGCCTCCTGCGCGTTCTTCACCTTGCGGGTGTACTGCCGCGGCGTGGGGTGTACGTACTCCTCGCCGTAGAGCTGGCTGGCCTGATTACGGGCGGCATCAATGGCCGACTGCGACAGCGTCGTCGAGTCGGTACGCATATAAGTGATGTAGCCGTTCTCGTAGAGCCGCTGCGCGATGCTCATGGTGCGCTCGGAGGAGAACCGGAGCTTGCGGCCGGCCTCCTGCTGCAGTGTCGACGTCATGAACGGCGGATAGGGCCGACGGGTGTACGGCTTCTGCTCGACCGATGACACCGCCAGTTGCGCGCCACGCAGCCCGGTCGCGAGAGCACCCGCGGCAGACTCGTTGAGCACCAGCACCTCGTCGGGCTTGCGGACCTGCCCCAGCGAGTCGAAGTCGCGTCCCGTGGCCACCCGTCGCCCGTCGACCGAGTTCAGCTTGGCCGTGAACGTCGGCGGGGTCGCCGAAGGGTTGGAGACGCTGGCGTCGAGCTCGGCGGTGACATCCCAGTACCCGGCACTGCGGAACGCCATCCGCTCGCGCTCGCGCGACACGATGATCCTGGTCGCAACCGACTGCACCCGGCCGGCCGACAGCTTCGGCGCGACCTTCTTCCACAGCACGGGGCTGACCTCGTAGCCGTAGAGCCGGTCGAGGATTCGGCGCGTCTCCTGGGCGTCGACCAGGTCATTGTCGAGATCGCGCGGGTCCTCGGCGGCGGCCCGGATGGCCGGCTCGGTGATCTCGTGGAACACCATCCGCTTGACCGGGATGCGTGGCTTGAGCGTTTCCAGCAGGTGCCAGGCGATAGCCTCGCCCTCGCGGTCGCCGTCCGTGGCCAGATACAGCTCGTCGACGTCCTTGAGCAGGTCCTTCAGCTCGGCGACGGTGTTCTTCTTCTCCGGGCTGATGATGTAGAGCGGCTCGAAGTCGGCGTCGACGTTGACCCCGAGCCGGGCCCATGGCTCGGACTTGTACTTGGCAGGCACGTCGGCGGCGGCCCGTGGCAGGTCACGGATGTGCCCGCGGGAAGACTCGACGATGTAGTTGGAGCCAAGGTAGCCAGCTATTTTGCGCGCCTTGGTAGGCGACTCGACTATGACGAGCCGCCGAGGGTTCCCGTTGCGGCCACTGCCGCGGTCCCCGTCAGCCACCTGTGCTTACGCTCCACTTCTATAGTTGCCATGCAGTGCCGGACGTCGCGCTTCGACGACCGACCAGCCCGCTGGCAACTGACAATTTCGCACTCCGCGCGGGCCGACGCAAACTGACCCCCCTGTCTTCGGCCACTATATGCGTGGCCAAAGCTCAAACGCTTCGACGTTGCCCGGCGGTTCCCCCACGTTCTCTACCAGGCGCAATAGTCGTCGCCGCCCGCTGATCCGCAGTGCCGGGTGAGACCCGCGGGTACCAATCAGCGTCGGAGCTATTCCGACCCGCATCATCGCCGACGCGAGCGGCGAATGCGTGTCCGGAGCGTGCGGGTCAATGCCGAGCAGATATCGGTCGGCTTCCGGGGTGCCGGCCGCCAGCGTCCAGGCCCGTAATTCGCGCGGACCGGGCAGCCATTGAGGCGGCACGGTCTTGACGGCGCCGCGGGTCCAATCGCGGGCGATGTTCACCAGCCGCGGGTCGACCGCGGTGCGCACCAGCGGGGTGTTCTCGTCGGTGCGGGCGATCTCCGGCTCCAGGCCGGCTTCGGCGATCATCTCGGCAAGCGCCTCTGCGCGCCACAGGCGATCCACGACGACCGACAGCCGCGCGCCATCCCCGACCAGCACCACCTGGCCCGGCGCAGCCAGTATCCCGGTCAGGTCGGCGACCGCAGGCGGCACCGACTCGGCCGAGAAGAACGACAGCTGGCTCACGCAATCGACAGTAGGCCAGTGCCGCCTAACCAATGTGCTCCCGGGCCGCGGACGGCCCAGAAAGGAAACACCCCCGCGGTCGTCCGTAATCGGAACTGCGCGGGGGGTTTCTCGGGATGTGATCGCCTAGACGGCGCGAACTCCCGTGGCCTGCGGCCCCTTGGGGCTCTGGCCAACCTCGAACTCAACCTTCTGATTCTCTTCCAGGGTGCGGAAGCCGGATCCCTGAATTTCCGTGTAGTGGACAAACACATCGGCGGAGCCGTCCTCCGGGGCGATAAAGCCGAAGCCCTTCTCCGCGTTGAACCACTTCACAGTTCCCTGTGGCATTCTCGTACTTTCCTTCTCTTCTTACCGGGTGCGGTTCACCGACTTCCGATGTACCGGGCCCGTTCCGACCGCCATACCTTCGTGGAGTCGTCGGAACTTGACCCGACCTACAACCCTCGCAGGAACCGCGATCGCAACGTCGATCCTGCGGGTGCAAATACACGAACACAGAAGCTGCGACCGCCGTAAGTCAATCATGTTCTCCGCTGCTGCGACAGTCTCGATGCGATGAAGTGATGAACAATTGATTTCAGGAGGGCGGGCATGTCAGATCTGGGGTCGGATTTCGGCCGCACGCTTCTCGCGTGCGCGATCGAAGGCACCGATCCTGACGAACATCCGGTGCGCCATATCGCGGATCTGCCGCCGCGGAAGGAGCGACTTGGAGCATGGCCTCGTTGGGCCCACCCAGATGTGGTGCGGGCGTTTGTTGATCACGGCATCGAGGCGCCGTGGTCACATCAACTCGCAGCGGCGAATCTCGCCCGCGACGGCCGCCACGTCGTGCTGAGCACCGGCACGGCATCGGGCAAGTCCCTTGCCTACCAGCTACCGATATTGACGGCCTTGAAAGAGAGTTCGCGGGCGCGGGTGCTCTATCTGTCCCCCACCAAGGCGCTGGGCCACGACCAGCTGCGCGCCGCAGTGGCGCTCACCGAAACCGTGCCTGAATTAGGCAACGTCGCACCGAGTTCGTATGACGGCGACAGTCCAGGCGAGGTGCGGCGATTCGCCAGGGAACGATCTCGGTGGATCTTCTCCAACCCCGACATGATTCACCTCTCGCTGCTGCGCAACCACGCACGCTGGGCGGTGTTCCTGCGCAATCTGCAGTTCATCGTGATCGACGAATGCCACTATTACCGTGGAGTTTTCGGCTCCAACGTGGCGATGGTGCTGCGACGCCTGCTGCGGCTGTGCGCGCGATACACGTCGAGCCCGACGGTGATCTTCGCCAGCGCGACGACAGCGGCCCCCGCCGCCACCGCCTCCGAGCTGATCGGTCAGGCCGTCGCGGAGGTGACCGAGGACGGATCACCGCAGGGCGCGCGAACGGTGGCGCTATGGGAACCTGCGATGCGCGAAGACCTCGCCGGTGAAAACGGCGCTCCGGTACGGCGTTCGGCCGGTGCGGAGGCGGCACGGGTGATGGCCGACCTCATCGCCGAGGGCGCGCGGACGCTGACCTTCGTCCGCTCGCGCCGCGGAGCGGAGTTGACGGCGCTGGGTGCGCGAGCCCGCCTGGAGGAAGTCGCTCCCGATCTCGCGGATCGGGTGGCCTCCTACCGCGCAGGCTATTTGGCCGAGGATCGCCGCGAACTCGAAAGGGCATTGGCCGACGGTGAACTGCGCGGGATGGCCACGACCAATGCGCTTGAGCTCGGTGTCGACATCGCGGGTCTGGATGCGGTGGTTCTTGCCGGCTTTCCCGGCACCGTCACGTCGTTCTGGCAGCAGGCAGGCCGCTCGGGCCGCCGCGGGCAGAGCGCACTGATCGTGATGATCGCCCGCGACGACCCTCTGGACACCTACCTGGTGCACCACCCGGCCGCGTTGCTGGACAAACCGATCGAGCGCGTGGTCATCGACCCGGGCAACCCGTATGTCCTTGGCCCGCAGTTGCTCTGCGCGGCGACCGAGCTTCCGCTGACCGCAGCGGAGGTACGGATGTGGAACGCCGAAGCCGTAGCGGAGTCGCTTGTCGACGACGGGCTGCTGCGCCGACGACCCAGCGGCTACTTCCCTACCCCGGGCGTCGATCCGCACCCGGCGGTGGACATCCGAGGTTCGTCCGGCGGGCAGATCGCGATCCTGGAAGCCGATACCGGCCGGCTGCTGGGCAGCGCGGGTGCTGGGCAGGCGCCCGCCGCGGTGCATCCGGGAGCGGTGTATTTGCATCAGGGTGAGAGTTATGTCGTCGACACGCTGGATTTCGAGGACGGCGTCGCGTTCGTGCACTCCGAGGACCCTGGCTACACGACGTATGCGCGCGAGCTGACCGACATTGTCGTGACGGGCGACGGTGAGCGAAATACCCACGGCCCGGTCACCGTTGGGCTTGTGCCGGTGTCGGTGACGAACACGGTGATCGGCTACCTGCGGCGCCGCCTGAACGGCGAAGTGATCGACTTCGTCGAGCTCGAGATGCCCACCCGCACGCTCGACACCATGGCCGTCATGTGCATGATCACGCCGGAGGCATTGCAGCACAACGGAATTGATTTGCTGCGTGTGCCCGGTGCCTTACATGCCGCAGAACATGCGGCGATCGGTTTGCTTCCACTGGTCGCCAGCTGCGACCGCGGCGACATCGGCGGGGTGTCGACGGCGGTGGGCCCAGTGGGCGGCTTGCCGACGATATTCGTCTACGACGGCTACCCCGGCGGGGCCGGTTTCGCCGGTCGCGGATTCCAGAAGATCGATACGTGGTGGGCGGCCACGGCCGCGGCGATCGAGGCCTGCGAATGCCCGCTCGGCTGCCCGTCATGTGTGCAGTCGCCGAAGTGCGGTAGCGGCAATGATCCGCTGGACAAAGCGGCTGCGGTGAAGGTCTTGCGGCTGGTGCTCGCTCATCTCGCGGCTGACAGGCCCTAAGGGAGCCGTGGGTGGCGACCGACCCCTCGACGGTCGCCCCCCACGGGTCCGTGGCCGGGGCGCCGTATCGGGCGCGCCAAAGCACACAGACAGTTGCGGGCGACGGCCGGACAACGCGATCCGTTCCCAATCCCGAAAGTCGGGTGCAGGGGAAAAATACCTCGTCGGAGGGGCTTCCGCAACTTAGGAATGGGTTACCAAACGGCTTGCGAGGCCTTTCAGCAGGCCGGATCGACGGATTCCGCAAGGCACCTTCGGGCGTCCGTTCACCCAGGGCCTCCCGGTAATATGCCGCCATGACCCACGACTGGCTGCTCGTGGAGACACTGGGCAGCGAGCCGGCGGTGGTCGCGCAAGGTCGCCAAACCAAGAACTTGGTGCCAATCAGCGCGTTTCTCCGGCGAAATCCCAATCTGATGGCGATCCAGACCGCCATCGGCGAGACCGTGCGCGCCGGGAAAGGCCTGAGCAGCATCACCCCGAAGAACGACCGCGTGATTCGTACCGAAGTCGTGCAGATGTCCGACGGGGTGATCCACGGCGTCCAGGTCTGGGTCGGTCCGCCGGACATGGAGCCTCCCGAGCGTCCGACGCCGGGTCCGCTGATCTGGGACCTGTCGCGAGGCGTCGCCAATGACACCCCAGAGGCGCTGTTCAACAGCGGGTGGGATCCCGAGAACGCCGTCACCCACGGCCGCGCGTTCGCCGAGGACCTGCCCCGCCGGGATCTGAACCCGAGCGAGGCCAAAGTGCTGTCGATGGCGATCAAGCCCGAAGTGGGCCAAACATTCTGCAGCGCTTGGGATGTCACTGACTTCAACGGCGAGCCGATAACCGTGGGTTTCGTCGCGCGGGTAGTTCTTGAGGCCCAGGACGACGGCAAGGAACAGCTCATCTGTCGCGCGATGAACTGGCGCAGCGAGCGGGAGGGCCCCGCCGTTCCTTATGACTATTTGGCGCAGAGGATCCTCCATGGGCTTGCACAGCCAGGGGTGTACCGGGTGCTGGTCGACCTGAAGAACTGGACGCTGCTGAAATGGCTCGACGAGCCCGTCCCGTTCTTCGATTGGCGCGCGGCCATGGCGGGAGACCACACGGTGCATCCCGACGACCACCCCGAAATGGGGAAGATGGCAACGGAATTCGTGCATGGTGCGGCATCAGGGGTGTTGCGGATGGCGGCCATCGGGGGCGGATGGACGCCGGTGCACGTGACGGTCAATCGGGTCGAACTCGAGGAGAACATTTACGCCGGGCTCGCCACGCTGCGCGAACCGACCGCGGCCGAACTGGCCGCCGCGGGGCTTTCCGAGGGCTAACCGGCAGGGTCGGCCGGTCCCGCCCGTGCGGCAGCGCGCGCCGGGCCCACCTCGAAATGGCCGAGTGTCACTGCGGCGTCCACGGCGACGATCACATCGAGATCCTCGACCGCGCATCGTGTGAGCGCCGTATGCATCGCCTGCGCTATCGCTGTGGCCTGCTGGCACGCCACGTCGGCCCCGTCTGCGAGCCGGCCCGCAGCGGCCAGCGAGGCCAGGTCTGCCGCGGCCTGCGCCCGATGACGGGCGATCACCGCCGAGCCGATGTACAGACCGCCCAGGGTGATCGCCAACAGCACCGCCACCATCGCCGCGGCGACTAGGCTCGCAGAGCCTTGCTCAGCCCGGCTCGACCGCGGCCACCGCACGGCCCGCGACGGAGACGCCAGGAAGCAGCGGCGATCTCGTCGTGACGGTTGCGACGATGAACTGGCCGTCGCGCCGCAACTGCACCGCCGCCCCGTTGGGTGCGATACTGCGCGCGGCGTCGGTTGCTGACGTGTCGTCGCCGCGCGCCGCGAGCCGCGCCGCCTCACGTGCGGCGTCCACACACCGCATTTGCATCGACACCGCCGTAAGCCCCGCCACGCACAGGATGAGCACGACGACCAGCGCGGCGATCGCCAACGCCGCCTCGACGGTGACACCGCCGGCCTCGTCACCTAGACGTTGGTGTTCAACGCCCTGGTGATGATGTTGGTCAGCGCGCTGACGATGGAATCGCCGGTGATCACCGTGTACAAGATGGCACCGAAGGCCGCCGCGGCGATGGTCCCGATCGCGTACTCGACCGTCGACATGCCGTCGTCCTCGACAACAAGCAACGCCACCCTTGCCTGCAGCTCCCGAATCTTGTTTCCCACCAATTGATTTCCTCCTCATTACTGGTTCACCATCACAGAATCCCCGACTGAAGAACATCACCGGCCAGTCCGGCGACCACCGGGACGATGCCAAGGCACACGAACGCAGGCAGGTAGCACAGCCCGAGCGGGCCGGCGATCAGTACCGAGGCGCGCTCGGCGGCCGACCCTGCCGCGTCGGCCGCGTCAAGGCGTGATTGTTCGGCCAGCTCCGCAACACCTTGTGCGAGCGCGGCACCCGAAGAAGCCGATCGCCGCGCGAGCCGCAACAGCGCCTCAGCGTGAGCGTCCAGGCGCCCGTCTGGATTCGCCCACGCAGTAGCGGGGTCAGCGCCGAGCGCAAGCAGGTCGGCAGCGCGGTTGAGCAGCCGCGCCACAGCCGCTGGAGCCGACTGCGCCGTGGCCGCCGCCGCCGTCGACACCGCCATCCCCGAACGCAGGCATGCGGCGAGCACATCGAGGCTCGACGCCGCAGCCAACGGGTCACTAGCGCGCACCGGTCGGCGGGGCGTCGGCGGCACCGACTTGCCCGCCCGGATCCGAACTCGCGAATGGTCTCCGCCGACCAACAGCGCGGCTGCCAAAAGTACAGCGGCCCAGCTCATGTCAGGGCTCGTCCGGTGATCCGGTCCGACCACAACAGGCCGACGCAGGCGAGGCTGACACCGATGACCAATAGCCATCCGCCGCCGGATAACAGGAAGCCGACGGGATCGGCCCCGATGAGCTGTCCGAGTCCGACGCCGAGCACCGGTAGACCGGCCAGCACCGCGGCGGTCGTACGCGCGCCAGCCATCCCGGAGCTGACCCGGGCCGAAAAGCGTTCCCGTTCAACGATGTCGCGCTGCGCGGCTTGCATCAGCGTGGCAATCGCCAAGCCGTGCGTCTGGGCGAGCTGCCAGTAAACCGCAAGCCGTTCCCAGTGCTGCGGTAGCGACGATCGCCGAGCCACACTGTTGAGCCCGGCGGCCACGTCCGCGCCCAGCCTCGCCCGCGCCGCCACAGCCCGAAGCGAAGAGGCGACCGAATCATCAACCTCGTTGGCCGCGACATCGAACGCGGCGACAGGGTGGACGCCAACCCGCAGCTCGCCGACGAGGACATCCAGCGCCGCCTGCAGCGCGACGGACTCGGTCGCACGCCGCCGCTCGCCGAGCTGCCGTCTGCGGCGCAGCACGACCGTGGCGCCGATGATTGCCGCGGCCGCGATGACGGTGACCGGAACCACGAACGCCAGGGCTAATCCCCCGCACGCCGCGATTGGCGCCACCCGCAATCGCTGACCGATGGGCGCGATCAGCTTGAGTGCCTCGAGGCGGTGCCGCGACGAGGTCGGCGTGATCAGCAGCGCCAGCGCCAAGGCAAGCGCCGCCCCCGTCATGATTGCCCCCGCGCCAGGACGAGGGCCTTCAAATAGTCAGCACCGCAATCGAATCCAATATCTGCGCGCCATGCAGCAGTAGCGCGGACGCGGCGGTCCTCCCCAGTACGAAGCACCGCAATCTCGCTGAGTCGACGATGCCCGGCCAGGTCGCGGCTGACGTGCAGGACAACCTGTACCGCGGCGGCGAGTTGGCTGTGCAGCGCGGCGCGGTCGAGTCCGCCGAGCGCGGCCAGCGCCTCGAGCCGGGCAGGCACCTCGGCGGGACTGTTCGCGTGCACGGTGCCAGCACCGCCGTCATGACCCGTGTTGAGGGCCGCGAGCAGGTCCACCACCTCGGCGCCCCGAACCTCTCCGACCACGATCCGGTCGGGCCGCATCCTCAACGCCTGCTTGACGAGATCACGCACCGTCACCTCGCCGATGCCCTCGACATTGGCGCACCGCGCGACGAGTTTCACCAGATGGGGATGTCGCGGAGCCAACTCCGCGGCATCCTCCACACAGACGATGCGTTCGTCGGGGGCAACGGCGCCAAGAGTCGCCGCAAGCAGGGTGGTTTTTCCGGCGCCGGTGCCACCGGAGATCAGGAACGCCAGCCGTGCCCGGATGATCTGGTCCAGGAGGGCGGCGGCCTCGGCGGCGATGGTGCCGGTTGCCGTCAGCGCGGCCAGATCCTGGCTTGCAGGCCGCAGCACCCGCAGCGACACGCACGTGCCGTCCGCAGCGATCGGAGGCAGCACCGCATGCAGGCGGACCGTGAACTGACCAGTGCCCAGCCCCGACAGCTGGCCGTCCACCCACGGCTGCGCCTCGTCAAGGCGGCGTCCTGCGGCAAGG
>NZ_DASSCY010000363.1:0-10566 GCF_035697385.1 Mycobacterium sp.
TGTCGGCTCGGGAGCGTCGATCGCTGCGAGCACTTCTCCAATCGCATCACGATCGGAGAGCGCCTCGCGCGACCGCGCGGCATCGCCACCTCGTAACGCCACGAGGACTGGTGCGCCCGCGAACGAGAGGCCGTTGAGCACATCGGCGACCGGCTGCTCGCGGCCTACGAGGCCGAACATGTCCACCGATTGTGGCCAGAAGGGCTTTTCGAACGCGAGAACGACCTTGTCCAGGACACCGAAGCCGAGCCGTTCGATCGCTCGGCGCTTTGTCTCGGGAAGCGGCGGGTCGAAGACGATCGTCCCCGCCTTGAGCACTCCGAGCGGGACCGTGACGATCACCCGGTCCGCGGTGAACACACCGCGCGAAGTTTCGATGTGTGCACGGGTCCGTCCGTGCGCGATGCACGTGACCTCGGTGCCCCGCCGGATGTCGAGGCCGCGTGAAAGATGCTCGGCCAGCTGCGCATAACCACCCGGAAGGATGAGATCCGGCCCGGCGAGCTCCCCTTCGCGGCCGAACCACTTGAGTGCCAGCTCATCTGGATCGGCTGCATACTCGGTCACGACGCTCGACCTGACGTTCCACGCAACCAGCGGGTCGTCGAGATCCGCGACCTCGGCGAGGCCGTCCGCGAGAGACGCTTGGTCACCGGCGTTTTCGCTCAGCGTGTCAATCTCCTCGACTACTTCGCCCCAGGCCTCGAATGCGTCCTGGGCGCGCGCGGCGTCAATCAGACCCTGCTCGTCGAATAACAGCGCGTTGTAGAAGTCGGTCTCGACGGTCCGCGCCCCTGCTTCGCCGGCAAGGCCCACCAGCGGGTTGCCTTCGGTGCCGTGAATCCACGCCGCGCCGAGATCGATTGGGACGCCTAGCGAGGTATCGGTCCACGCCCGGCCGCCGATCCGCTCGCGCGCCTCGAGAACCGTCACGCGTACGCCTTCGTCGGTCAACCGCCGCGCCGCTGCGAGGCCCGCGAAGCCAGCGCCCACGACCACAACGTCCTCACCATCCGCCTCGCCACCACTGCAACCGGGGAACATAGTCGCGGCCGCCAGCGCGCTGACTGACAGCGTGAACCCGCGCCGGGTGAGCGTCGGCATGGTGCCGACGCTATCGGGTCAGCGGGTACGCAGGGCCGAGATCGCCTGGCTCAGTCTCGCGCGGTTAGCCGACTGGTCACGTCAGGGTGCTCTGTGCTCGAACGTTCCTTACCACTCGAAATTTCGGCAATTTTTCGGGCGGTAAGGAACGTTCGGCGGAAGCTAGGCCAGGCTGCTCATGATCTCGGCCACCGAAGCAGCCTTGGCCTCACGGAATCCCGTACCCGCCCATACGTTGACGCCGTGTGGATCGCCTGCGCGCACCGACGCGGCGCGCAGCGGGCTGGTCAGATAGTGAACCTCTGGATAGCCGAACGGCGCCTCGGCCTCGTGCTCGTCGATGAACCTGTTACGCAACCCGCGCGCATAGCGACCGGAAAACGACCGAGTGACAACGGTTTCCGTGAACTGAGGATCCCGAAGCGCGGCGCGGTGCACGGGGCTGCTGCCTGCTTCGTCGGCCAGCAGGAACGCTGTACCGAGTTGCGCCGCAACCGCGCCGGCCCGCAGCACGCGTTGCACGTCGTCGGCGGTAACGAGCCCGCCCGCAGCGATGACCGGGATATCGACAGCTGCGGTCACCGCGGCCAGCAGTTGGTCAAGCGGTTCGGCCGACGGCTGCGCCGTTGGGTCGAACGTTCCGCGATGCCCACCGGCCGACGGGCCCTGCGCCGCCAGCGCATCGACGCCCAGCGCGGCAGCCGCTCGCGCCTCGGCCAGTGTTGTGACGGTGCCGACGGTCGTGATGCCGGCATCGCGCAGCCGCCGGCATTCGTCCGCGCTCGGCAGGCCGAACGTGAATGACACCACCTCTGGCCGCAGATCGAGCAGCACGTCCAGCTTCGCCGCCCAAGCGTCGTCGTCGAATCGGGGTACGCCGGGCGTAACGCCGTAGCGCTGCGCCTCAGGGGCCAGCGCCGCGGTGTAGGCCTCGATCGCGGCGGGAGTTGCCGCGCTGGGTTGCGGCACAAACAGATTGGCGCCGATCGGTCCGATCGCGAGCCGGCGCGTCGTGGCGATGCGATCGGCGAACGTCTCGGCCGACAAGTACCCCGCCGGGACAAACCCGAGCCCGCCGGCGTTGCTGCCTGCAGCCGCCAACTCAGGCGTCGACGGCCCACCGGCCATCGGCGCGACGAACACCGGAACCGCGAGATCACGCACGTCGAATGACATGCACTCTTCGTATCACGCCCGCGGAGATAGCCTGATCGCACCATGTTCTCCGAAGCAGATGGCTACGAGCAATTCATGGGCCGCTGGAGCCGTCGGCTCGCACCGAAGTTCGTGGAATTCGCCAGAGTCGGCCAAAACCACCTCGTGCTCGACGTGGGATCAGGAACCGGCGCGCTTTCGCTCGCGGTGTCGGCCACCGCGTCCGCCCGAGTGACGGGTATCGAGCGCTCAGCCGCCTACGTTCGATACGCACAAGAGCATACCCAGAACGAAGCCGTGCGGTTTGAGGTCGGCGACGCAACGGCCCTGCCTTTCTCCGACAACACATTCGACCGCACACTGTCGATGCTGGTGCTGAACTTCGTGCCCGAACCGGCCGTCGCGCTCGATCAGATGACCCGAGTGACGCGGCCCGGCGGTGTCGTTGCGGCGGCGGTGTGGGACTACGGCGACGGCATGGAGATGCTCCGCACGTTCTGGGATGAAGCGATCGCGCTGGCACCGGCCGCGGCACCGCGCGATGAACGGCACATGCCGCTGTGCACACACGACGCGCTCGGCAAACTGTGGCGCGACCACAACATGCGCGACGTCGAGGACCAGCCATTGACCATCGACATGGCGTTCTCGTCCTTCGACGACTACTGGCAGCCCTTTTTGAACGGCCAAGGTCCGGCCGGTGTCTACGTGACATCGTTGGCGGAATCCGATAGGCACGCTCTGCAATCCAGGCTTCACAACCGCTTAGTGAGTGACCGCGGGGTGGGCGATGCGGCCTTCACGCTCCGCGGCCGCGCATGGGCGGTGCGCGGCGTGGTTACCTGAGCGCCTTGCCGAACAGCAGGCACTCCTGCGGCTCGGGGCTGAGATTCGGGAACATGCCGTATCTCACGAGCCGCGCCTCCAGCGCCAGTCCACTGCGTTCCAGCACCCGTGCCGACGCGGTGTTGTCGACATGGCAGTACGCCGACACTCGATACACGGACGCATCACTGCGCACATCGTCCAGCAGCAAGCCGACGGCCTCCGACATGAGGCCTTGGCCCCACCAACGACGGCCCAGGCAATACCCGATATCGACGGAGTGGCCGGACGTGGGCCGCCATCCGCACAACCCGACGGCCTCATCTTCCAGCTCAAGGAGCCAGGTGTGCTCGGTACCGACGTTGAACAGCTCAGTGATGACCCTGCGCGTTTCGGCGACATCCGGATGCGTGGGCCACGCCAGATAGCGCGTCACCTCCGGATCCGAGGCGATCCGTTCGAACAGCACATTGGCGTCCTCGATCCGAGGTGCGCGCAGGCTCAACCTCGGTCCGTTCAGTACTCGTACATCGGCCACGCCTCTATCCTGGCAATAGCGTCGCGTGCCGGTGGCGGACTGCGTCAGGCATGGAGGCGCCGAAGCACATAGGGGTCATCCATGGCCATTACGTTCAACCACACGATCGTCGCCGCGAAGGACAAGAAGCAATCGGCGACATTCCTCACCGAACTGTTCGACCTGCCGAGCCCGACATTGTGGGCTCACTTCATGATGGTGGAAGTCGCCAACGGCGTCACGCTCGACTACGCCGACGTCGCCGACGATGAAGACATCCACCCCCAGCACTACGCATTCCTGGTGTCCGAGGACGAGTTCGACGCGATCTACGGGCGCATCCGCACGCGGAATCTGGATCATTGGGCCGATCCGATGTGCACGCGGCCCGGGGAGATCAACCACAACGACGGCGGTCGCGGTGTTTACTTCCTCGATCCCGTCGGGCACTACATGGAAATCCTCACCCGGCCCTACGGATCGGGCGCTGACTAACCCGCGAAGCGAGCACGTCGACGCCGTCACCGGCCAACGAGGGCAGCATTCGGGGTCGGTTGCCGAGAACGGAGATCAGTTCGACGGCGCGGCCTGCGACGATGGGACCTTGCTTGCCATGTGCCCAGTCGGCGTCGGTGGCCACCAGCCGAAGGCCACGACTGTTGCGGAACGCCGGCACGAACGGATTGGGCACGGCCACTTGAGTGTTCAGCACCGCGATCGCGGCATCTGTCGGTACCGACGGCTCGTGGCCGAGCGCGAACAGGATGTCGAGTTCGTGGGTGACGTGGTCGCCGAGCAGCAGCCTGCGCGGAAAGTATCGACCCAATCCGCGTGGCCGCTCGGTCAGCCGCTCGAACTCATCGAGTAACTCGGCGGGGCACTGTGAAGCGGCCAGCGATTGCGCGATCGCGGCGTTGGCGCGATCGAATGACCCGGCGTGGCGCACCATCTCGGCAACCATCGCGCCGGGCCCCGCGCGGTAGCCGATCACCAGGTGGGCAAGCACGTCGTGGTTCGACCAGCCGTCGCACAGACTCGGTCGCGACCAGTCGTCGGCGGTCAGGCCCGCTGCCGTCGCATGGAATCGTTCGTCGTTGGACCGCAACAGATCACGGACGGACATCGAGATGCTCCTGCAGAAAGGCGGTCTGGTCGGCCAGCGCCTGGTTCACCAGCGGTGGATGGTAGATCTCGAAGTGATCGGAGTCGTAGTGCCGGGCCACGCCGCGGGGTGCGCGACGCGCCACCAACTCGGCGTACTGCGGATCCATCAGCGTCTCCCGGTCGCAGACGCACACCAACAACGGCGCTTTGACGTTGCGGGCATGCCGAATTGCTGAAGTCGTCACCATGGCAACGGCATCGGCGGCAGCGATCCGGTTGTCGAAGTGGCCACCCGGCGGCACTGTGGAGTTCCAACCTGCTTCCGCGCCTGCGACGGTGACCATCGCCCGGCTGCCAGGCGGTCCGACGATCGGCACATACCGGCGACCACGTCGCGCCATCACTCGCAGTGCGTCCTGCACGATCGCGGGCGTGATCCGCAGCGACGCCAGCAGCCCCAGCCGGCGAGCCGCACCCGGGCCATGCACGATCGGGCACTGCACCACCGCGACCGCCACGTCGGCGCGGCCGGCCGCTACCCGGATCACGTTCATGCCACCGAGACTGGTGCCCCACAGCCCGATCCGTCCCGAGTCGATGTCCGGCAGGGCCTTCAGATGTGCCAGCGCAGCCGCGACATCATGTTGCTGTGCGCGCGTCGAAATATGTTGCCGCGCTTTGCCGTCCGATGCCCCGGTATTGCGGTAATCGAACGCAAGCGTCGCGATTCCCGCGGCGGCAAAGTGCTGCTCGTATTGAGACAACATCATCTCGTGGGTAGCGCCTAGGCCATGCAGCAGCACAATCGCCGGATGCGGCCCTGCCCCCGGCGGCAGCGTCAACCACGCCGCGCATCGGGCACCACGGGAACGGAAGTCGACCCGCTGGGTCGGGATGGTGGTTGGCATTGTCGTCCTCTCAATAAGTACAACGTACGTATGGCCTAGAGTGCTTCACGTACGCTGTACTTGTCAAGAGCAAAGGCGTGATATGCGGGCACGGTTCACTACCGACGAAATCGCCGCCGCGGCATTGGGAATTGTCGACGCCGCAGGCCTGAGCGGCCTGAGCATGCGCGCGCTGGCGGCCGCACTGGGGACCGGCCCGATGACGGTCTACAACTACGTCAGTGACAAGGAAGGCCTCGAGGAGCTCGTCGTCGCCGCGGTGGTCGCCGAGGTAACCGTGCCGGAACCCACCGACGACTGGAAGCAGGACGTGTACGCGATCGCCGATGCGATGTGGCAGGGCATTCGCGCCCACCCCGCCGCGATTCCGTTGGTACTCACCCGGCGTACGGCCTCAGCCACAGGTTTCGCGGCCGCCGACGCCCTCATCGCCGCGCTCGGACGTGCCCGACTGACAAATCGCGACCAACTCGCGGCCTTCCACGCCGTGCTGGGCTTTGTCGTCGGCGCCGCACAGGCCGAACTGGCGGGCCCGTTGACCCGCGGTGACACCGCTGGCGAAACCGCGGCCCGCATCGGATCGGTGGCGGGCGCGGAGTACCCCAACGTCGAGGCGCTGTCCGGAGTCGCCATGCAGATGTCGGTCGAAGAGGATTTCGACCGGGGACTACAGATGTTGCTCGACGGCATCGCCACCCGCGGCCAATCGCGGCGGCGCCGCTAGCCCACCGAGTGCCCGCGCTGCTCTTCCTGACCGCGGTAGTCGTCGGCCATTCTGTGGACGTGGTCGGGCAGCGCGCCCGTCGCCACGTTGGCGAGGCTGGTTTCCTCAAGCACCGATCGCATGCTGGCCCGAAGCGCGCGCCACACGTCGGTCAACGCCGCGGTCGGCCCCGAGTACGGCAGATCGCCAAGCCCGATATCGCGGACACTGGCCAGGGGCCCGTCGATGCAGCGCAACACGTCGGCGATGCTGATGTCGGCGGCGGCGCGGGCCAGTTCATATCCGCCTTCGCGGCCGCGGTGACTGCGCACCAGCCGGTCGGTGCGCAGGTCCGAGAGGATGTCGACGAGAAACTGCGGCGGGATGCCCTGTGACTTGGCCAGATCATCGGTCTTGACCAGTACGCCTTCGTCGACCGTCGCCAGTTGCACCATGGCGCGGACGGCATACTCCGCCTTGGCCGACATCCGCATTTAGCAAATTGTGCCATCCGACCATGGCAAACACCCCACAACGGCCCGCGTCAGCCCGTCAAGATCGCTCCGAACAGCTCACCCATCTCGTCGGCGGGTCCGCCGGGCACGGTGTATTCGGAGTCGTCGTGGATCTCGTCAAGTGGTCACGCACATCCTCAACCGACAGCGCGGGATTGTAGAAGCCTTTCGTCCGGTCGATGAAAAATCGTGCGACGTGCCCGGCGCCCACCGTGTAGATCTCCCCAGATAGTGGACTGTCCTGGTGTGCGAGGAAGGCCACCACGGGTGCCACCCGTGCGAGGTCGAGTTTCTGGATGTATTGGCCTACAAGGTCGTCCAGGCGTCGTCCTGCCTGCCCGCGCCGCTGATGGAGTAAGCCAACATGCGGGTAGTCGCAATCGGGGCGATGGCGTTGACCTTGATGCCCAGGCCGGCTCCTTCGGCGGCCAACACGCGAGTGAGGCCGATGAGCCCGGTCTTGGCAGCGCCCGGTCTTGGCAGCGCCCGTTCCAGGCGTCCAGCGCCGCGTCGATGACCGCCTGACCACCTTCCGGGGCGGCGACGTCGGAACTGTCCGCGATCGCCTCACCACCGCGCTGGTGGATCTCCTGCACCCCCGATGTCGTTGACCAAGATCCGCGGCCCGCGGGAAGCAAGCAGTAGCGCGTATTCGCGCCCCAAACCGCCTCCGGCGCCCGTGATCACGGCGACGCGATCGTCGAACCGCAGTTCGTCGGTCGATGTCACCACGTGACAGGCAGCTCCTTCATGCCGTAGATACCGGATTCGCCCTTAAACCTCAGTTCGTCGGGCGGCACCGCCACGCGCAGACCGGGAAGGCGTCGCGCCAGCGTCGCGAACGCGACTTGCATCTCGACGCGGGCGAGGTTCTGGCCGATACATTGATGCACCCCATAACCAAACCCCAAATGTCCTCGGGTGTTTCGGTCGACGTCGAACATCTCCGGGTTGTCCACGAAGCCGTTGTCCCAATTTCCGGCAGGCAGGTTCATCACCACCATGTCGCCGGTGCGGATCAACTGCCCGTCGATAGTGAGGTCCTCGGTCGCCACCCGGTCCACCGCACTGTGCACGATGGTGAGATAGCGCATCAGCTCCTCGACGATGTTCGCGATGACGACCTGATCGTCGGTGTGGCCGAGCCGTTCGAAGACATCGTGATGCTGCAGCAGCGCAACAGTTCCCAACCCGATCATGTTCGCGGTGGTTTCGTGGCCGGCCTGCATCATGATCGCACCTGTCATCGCCGCGGTCTCGCGGTTGAGCTGGCCCGTCGCGACGTAGTCGGTGACGAGGCGGCTCATGAGATCATCGCTGGGGTCGTGCTCCTTGCGGTCCACCAACTCCCGTATGTAGGTGAAAATCGCTTCGAAGGCCCGCGCCCTCTGCTCGTCGGACGCCTTCGTGTCCAGTGAGATCGTGGTGTTGCGATGGAAGTGTTCGAGGTCCGCGGACGGCACCCCGAGCAACAGCGCGATCACCAATGACGGCACGGGCAAAGCGAAATCGCGCACGAGGTCGGCGGGCGGGCCATTGCGGATCATCTCATCGAGATATCGGTTGACGATCTCCTGAATCTGCGGGCGCATACCGTCGGCCCGCCTGAAGGTGAAGTCTCTGGTCATCATGCGCCGCAATCGATGGTGCTCGGGATCGTCGATCCGCGCGAACATCACGACCGTGTCGCCGTCAGCGCCCGTCGGCTTCAGGCAGTCCGGAATGCTGTCCGCGGACAGGCGTGGATCGACCAACGCGGCTCTGATGTCCTGGTAGCGGCTCACCACCCAGGCCGCTCGGCCCTGGTACATCGCCCGTTGCAGGCCGGGTTCCTCCCGCCATTTCGTGAACTCGACGGGCGGATGCAGCGGGCAGCCCGCAGCGCGCTGGGCGGGGATGACGGGCAGGGCCGTCTCAGAGCCAAGATCGGAAGTTGTTGACGTCACCGGCGTTCCCCGCTAAGTGTCAGATAGCTGTCAATTACCGAGCGTAGGGCCATGACTGAATGGCAGTCAACTGTCGGTTAGGCTGTCACGATGACTGCGGTTGCCGACCGACCCTTACGGGCGGATGCGGCACGCAACGCCGGGCGCATCCTGCGTGCGGCGCGTGAGGTCTACGGCGAGCTGGGGCCGGACGCGCCCATCGAGGCCATCGCCCGTCGCGCCGGCGTCGGCGAACGAACGCTTTATCGCAGGTTTCCGTCCAAGGGCGACCTGGTCAGGGCCGCTCTGGACCAGAGCATCGCCGAGGATCTTTCACCCGCGATCGAGCGGGCACGCCGCACCGACGATCCGCTGCGTGGGCTCACCGAGCTGATCGAGGCGGCGATATCGCTGGGCGCCCGCGAACACAACATCCTGGCGGCTGCGCGCAAGGCCGGCTCGCTGACTCCTGACGTGTCCACCGATCTAAACAAAGCGTTGGGGGACCTCGCAGGCCGCGCCCAGCAGGCCGGTCTGGTCCGTGCGGACCTCGTCCCCGAGGATCTACCCCGGATCGTCGCAATGCTCAACAGTGTGCTGTGGACGATGGATCTCGGCAGCGACGGCTGGCGGCGCTACGTGGCTCTGATTCTCGACGCGATCACCACAGATGGCCGGCATCCGCTGCCTCCTGCGGCGGCCCTGCGCTTCCTGTCCAGCTCGGCCGACTGGCCTGTGTGACTGGGCGGGGTCAGTCGGGGATGCTCTCCCCACTCGGCACCACGACGGCGAACAGGTCGGCCATCGCCGCAAGGCTGGCGGTCTGCATCGCCGCCGCAGGCACCGTGGCGTCATTCAGGCCGGGTAGCGCACGGGTCGCCGTGGCCGCGGCGACCACCGTCGGCGAGTATCCGAGGTTGAACGCCCCACGCGCGGTCGAGTTCACGCACATGTGTGTCATGAACCCGGCGATCACGAGGTTCGATGCATTAGAGGTCTTCAACAGGTCGTCAAAGTCCGTTTGCACGAAGGCATTCGGATAGTTCTTCACCACCACCTGTTCGCCGTTGCGCGGGGCTACCCGAGACACGATCGAGCCGCTCTCCCCCTCGATGTCGTACAGCGACCCAGGACCGTCGTCGTGCTGGATGTGGATGATCGGAATGCCTGCCGAGCGGGCGCGATCGAGCAGCGCCTCCACCTCGTCCAGGGCCGCCCGCACGCCGTCGAGTTCCATCACGCCACCGGTGTAGGTGTTTTGGCAGTCGATCAGGATGAGGGTCGATTCAGCCAGGCCGACCGGCTGCTGGGGCAGTCCGGCAAGGGCGCGCAGGGTTGGGTTCGTCACGCCGCCGAGCGTACTGTGCGCCGTTTTGCCGAAGCGAACCTCCCGATGATGTCGGCGAATTGCTTCAGATGCTCTGTACGGTCGACGTTTATCGGTCCTGGCGCGTACCACACCGCCGTGGTACCGGCACCGTCGCCTGTTCGCTGCAGCCGTAGCTGTTCCACCGGCTGTCGAAACACTGTCGATCTCGTCGCCTGGTCGCCGTCAACGATGATCTCGACTTGCAAGGGGTTACCGTCGACCCGCTTGACCGTTAGCGTGCTCGGTGTTTTGACGACGCGTATCCGACCTACCTCGAGGTCGCCGCGGGCACCGATCTGGATAACCCCGCCAACCAGCGGCACGCTGAGTTCGACTGTCCCGATGGGCATTCCGTCAATATCTTCCGATACGAATGCCAGCCAGTCGGCCGCAAGCCTATTGACAATCGTTTTCATCTGCATCGAATGGGAGCGTACACGC
>NZ_DASSCY010000364.1:0-9967 GCF_035697385.1 Mycobacterium sp.
GCGCTGACCACCAAGGAGCTCGCCGTCACCATGTAGGTGATGCCGTCGTTCTCGGCGACATACGCGCCGTCCTCGGACTGCGATGCGGACACGATCAACTTGGCGCCATCGCGCAGCCGCACGCCCCGGTAGGTGTACTCACCCTCCGGCGACTTGCAGATCGCCACGCGCGATGTCGCTGTGCTGCCGAACGCGACCGCCACATCGGGCGTGGTGCAGCGGGCTGTGGAATCGACGTAGCCCTGGTCGTCGGCGGTGGGGGCGGCCACCGCCGAAGTCACCCCGACGCCGAGCAGCGCCGAACACGCCGCCGCGGCGACGATCACTCGGGTGGCGGATCGCCCGTCAAATGACATCACCGTCAACCACACCACGGCTGCACCCGGTTCGCGGGCGTCGTCGCCGAGTCACAACGAAATCGTTAGGTCCCTGAAACCAGCGCCTCAGACGTCCTTGCTGCGCGCAGCCTGGCGGGTTTGCTTCTCGGTCTCGGCCAGCTTCTCAACTCGGTCGGCCTGCGAGCGCTTGCGTTCCGCGTCGGCGCGTTTCTCCTTGGCATCCTTGAGTGTCGCGTTGGCGGCTGCGGTGGCGCTTTGCTCCTGCGCGCGAATCTTCGCCTGTTCGTCCCGTTTGACTGCTTCAGCGGTCTTCTTACGCTGGGCTGCGACTTCGTCGGCCCGCTTCTTCCCGGCGACAATGCGCTTCTCAGCGTTGTCCACGGCGGCGCGCTTGCGGTCTTGAGCGCTTTCACGCGCTTGTTTGACCTCGCGCTTTGTCTCGGCGACCGCGTCTTCGCGATCCTCGACAGCCTTCTCGCGGGTGGCCTCCAGGTCAGCGTCGGCCGCCTTGATGTTCTTGTTGGCAGCCGCGTCGAGCGCAGCCGCTCGGCGAAGCGCGTCGCTGCGCTCGAGCAGCGCGGTACCCCGCTGCTCCAGCTCTGGGGCGCCCAGTGCGTTCCCGACGGTCACGTCGAGCATTCCCAGGGAACGTTCATAGAACAGCCGGGCGGGCGCCTCGGAATCCATGCGAGCGACTACCTGCTCTTCAATCAGCTGCAGCGGAAACCGGGCGAGCTGGTACTGAAATCGCATGACTGCGAACGGGACATCGGTGATGTTCATTGCTAACTCCTGTTTCTTGCCGGCGCTCAGGGCAGGTCGGCTTCGTTGGTCAGACTGTCGGCCTGCCGTCTGATCCGATCGGCTTCGGCCCGGGCTTGGGCTGACTCGCGCACCGCGTCGCGGTGATCGTCGTGGGCGTCGCCGATCTGCTCGTCGGCGGCGCGGACTTCTGCGCGCTCCTCGGCTTTCGCCTGCTGCATCTTGCGCTGGGCGTCGAGTTCGGCCCGAGTCTGATCCTCGGCGAGGTCCCGGTGTGCAGCCTGCTCGGTGGCCCGCTTCTGAGCCGCCTGCTGGGCGTGAATCGAATCCTTGCGGGCAGCCGTCTCGGCTTCCACGGCGATTCGCTCTTCGGCACCCGCCAGCTTGGCTTCGGTCGCGTCGGCTTGCGCTTGGGCCGCCTCGGCCTCGGCCACTGCCTCTACGGCGTTGGCCTCTTTGCGCTCCTTGGCTTCGGTCTGCTCGAGTTGTCCCTCGGTAGTCAGCGAGTCGTTGCCGGTGATGGCGCCGACGACTTCCTTGGCCTTGCCTTTCACGGAGTCGATCAGTCCCTCACGGGCCTCGTCCGCTTTGCTTCGTTCAGTCATAACAGTCCCCTCTTCGTCCGTTGCAGACAGATTCCACCGATACGGAAGTCCAAACCTCGATGTGGTCTGCACCACGGGCCCGCGACCCGGCTTCAGGCGCCGACCGCTCGTTCAAGATCCTTCAGCGACGTCTCCAGATGGCCGAGCAGACGCTGCAAGTGCGGGACGCTGCGGCGGCAGCCCACCAGACCGAAGTCGAGGTTGTCGGCGTTGTTGGTCACGGTGATATTGACCGCCTGACCGTCGAGCGCGATCGATAGCGGGTAGTTGCCGTCCAATCGGGCACCACGCCAATAGCGCGGTTCGGCGCGACCCGCTGACACGTTGGAGATGACGATGTTGAACGGCGGAGTGCCAGCGGACAGATAGCCGGGGATCAAACCGAAGACCAGTCCGCCAATGTTGAACGCGGACAACGCCAGTTGCTGCACCTGCGGCAGTTGGTTGAATACGTTCTTGGTGTCGCGAAGCGACGTGCTGATGGTTTCGAGCCGCCTGGCCGCGTCCTCCACGTCCGTCGCCAAATTGCACAGGAACGTGCCGACCAAGTTGCCGCCGCGGTCGTCGTCGTCCTTGCGCAGATTCACCGGCACCATCGCGATGAGCGGATCATCAGGCAGAGCATCCTGCTCGAGGAGGTAAGCACGCAGCGCACCGGCCGACATAGCGAGCACAACGTCGTTGACGGTCACCCCGGCCGCTGACTTGACGGCTTTGATGCGGTCAAGGGACCAGGATTGGGCGGCGACCCGGCGCGCGCCGCCGATGCGCACGTTGAACATCGTGCGGGGCGCGCGGAACGGCAGCGTCAGTTGCTGTTCGACCAGCGCCGCCCGGGCCAACTTCACGGTAGACGGCGCCAGCGCGGCCACCGAGCCGGCCGCGCCGCCCAGCTGTGCCACCAGCGACGGCCGTTTCGACTGCTGTCGACGGTTACGAGGGCCGAGGCTCCACGGCACGCGGACCTCCTCGTCGTCCGGGTCCGGACTGTAGGCGCGTTGCATCAGCCGCATCGCCGAGACGCCGTCCATGAGTGCGTGGTGGAACTTCGTGTAGACGGCGTATCGCCCGTCGTGCAGACCCTCCACGATGTGCGCCTCCCACAGCGGCCGGTGGCGGTCGAGCAGGGTGCCGTGCAGCCGGGAAACCAGCTCGAGCAGGTCACGGACTTTTCCAGGCCGGGGTAATGCGGAGCGTCGAAGGTGATAGTCCAGCTCCACCTCCTTGTCGAAGGACCACGCCACATTGGTGACACCGCCGAAGAAAGCTGGACGTTTGCGGTAGGTGGGCTGGACGTCGGTGCAGGCCAGCATGGCCTCGTAGGACTCGCGGACAAAGTCCGGACCGGCGCCGTCGGGAGGTTGGAAAAGCTGCAGAGACCCCACATGCATGGGGTGTTCGCGTGACTCCCCGATCAGGAACAGCGCATCGGTTGGCGATATCGGCTCCATGGAGTAGTCCTCGTTTCTCGCAGCCGTGCCGGCCATCGGACACGTAATGATCGTGTATCCAACGGCCGGCACCGTCACACGTTTTGACGGAAGTGCGGCCTGTTTGGCCAGCCCTGCGGCGAGTACGTCTGCCACCAGGTGACCATTCCCAACGGAGACAGACGTGGCTACAGGTGAAACCGGATTCGACGACGTGACGTTCGATCTCACTTCTGTGCAGTACCACTCACTGAAGGCGGGGCACGACTATGGCCAATATGTGCGTGATGCCGAGAACGCCGGAAGGGACGACGTCGCAGCATTTTTCAAGGAGGTCATGGCTCAGGATTCCGAGCGGGCACATCGGTGCTATGAGTTTCTGCGCCAACTGGAAGGCGCCTCGAGCTAACGGGGCAACGTTTCCTAGACGCCTGGGTCATCGCCAGAACAGGTGGTGTATGACGCCACTTGGGCTGGGCACGACCTCATGGTGGAACCGGTCGTCCAGCTCATCGGGCGACTCCCACAGGCGCGCCCCGGCTCCGATCTCGACCTTCGGCGAGACCGCCACATGCAGGGTGTCGACAAGATCAGCGTCGAGGAACTCCCGGATCGTGGTCGCACCGCCACCGAGCCGGACGTCCTTGCCCTGCGCGGCCTCCCGCGCCTGCTCGAGGACGGTGGCGGGGTCACCGTTGACGAAGTGGAACGTGGTGTCGGACAGGGTGAATGACGGACGCTCGTGGTGCGTCATGACGAATACCGGGGTACGGAACGGCGGCTCGTCGCCCCACCAGCCTTTCCATTCGTAGTCTTGCCACGGGCCGCGCAGTGGGCTGAACTTGTTGCGGCCCATGATCTCGGCGCCGATGTTGTGGGCGAAGTCCCGTGTGAAGTAGTCGTCGAGGCCCCGACTTCCGCCCGGGTCGGTGCGGTTGGGCCAGCTCGCAGTGGCGCCCGCCCACGCGAACATGTCACCGGGGTCGGCGTCGCCGAACGGCCGCTCGAAGCTCTGGTTCTCACCCGCACCGAAACCGTCGCGCGAGACGCCGAAATTCTGAACTCTGACAAGCTGGGCCACGCGTTCCTCCTGGGTCGTCGACAGATACTGATTGGACTCCGCGAATGGACCTAACTCATCGCCGACGCACGGACGCTTTGTCGGCGACCCGATCCTTACACCGCGGCTATCTCTACCGCGGCGCGCAGTCCGGCGACAAAGCCTTCCGGTTGCTCCCAGGCGGAGAAGTGCCCGCGGTGCCACGCTCCCAGCCGGTGCCCTCCGGCAGCCTGACACGGTTGGTCGCGTGTAGGCGGCGGCGCAGATCGTCGAGTACGGCCTCTTCAACAAGGGGTGGCTTCGCCGTCAGATCGTCCGTCTTAGTACTCATGACCTCAGCCTCGCAGTCATAGCGGACAGGTCCGGTCCTAAGACTTACGCGCTGCGCGGATGTGGTTACCTCCCGAAGCCCGCGTCACGCAAGGCCTGCGCCATCGAGCCTGCGGATTCGTTGGACGGTTGGCGGCCAGAATCCTTGCCACGGGCAGGATTTGACCGTTGCCCTCGGCCGCCGCCATCACGACGCGGCGCATCCTTGCGGTCCGCCGGCTTGCCACGACCACTTTGTGGCGTGTCGTTGAGACGCAGACTCAGCCCGATGCGCTGGCGTTCCACGTCGACCTCCATCACCTTGACCCGCACCACTTGGCCGGACCGCACCACCTCGTGCGGGTCGGAGACAAAGCGGTCAGCCATCGCCGAGACGTGGACAAGGCCGTCCTGATGGACACCCACGTCGACGAAGGCACCGAAAGCCGCGACGTTCGTGACCACACCTTCGAGCACCATGCCCGCCTTCAAGTCCGCAACCTTTTCCACGCCGGCGGCGAACGTGGCCGTTGAGAATGCGGGCCGCGGATCACGTCCGGGCTTCTCGAGTTCAGCGAGAATATCGGTGACGGTGGGGATGCCGAATCGATCATCGGCGAAGTCAGCGGGGCGCAGCGACCGCAATTGCCGATCGTTGCCGATGAGTTCGGCGAGCGTGACTCCCGAACGATCCAAAATTCGCCGCACCACCGGGTATGTCTCCGGGTGAACACCGGACGCATCGAGGGGATCGTCGCCGCCACGGATCCGCAGGAACCCGGCACATTGTTCGAATGCCTTGGGGCCCAAGCGCGGAACGCCCAATAGCGCCTTTCGGTTGCGAAACGCTCCGGTCTCGTCGCGATAGGCGACGATGGCCTCGGCCAACGACTCCGAGACCCCGGACACCCGCGCCAGCAGCGGGACCGACGCCGTGTTCAGGTCGACGCCCACCGCGTTGACAGCGTCCTCGACCACAGCGTCGAGGCTGCGGGCCAGCGTCCCCGGCGTCACATCGTGCTGGTACTGCCCGACGCCGATCGACTTCGGCTCGATCTTCACCAGTTCGGCCAGCGGATCCTGCAGCCGCCGGGCAATCGACACCGCACCGCGCAACGTCACGTCGAGGCTGGGCAGCTCGCGCGCCGCATACGCCGAGGCCGAGTACACCGACGCGCCGGCTTCGCTCACCATCGCCTTCGCCGGGGCATCGGCACCCGAGGCCCGGATATCGGCGATGAGTTCGGCGGCCAGCGCGTCCGTCTCACGCGACGCCGTGCCGTTACCGACAGCGATCAGCTCGACGCGGTGGCGAGCGACGAGTGCCGCCAGAGTTGCCTTGGCCGAATCCCATTGCTTCTGTGGTTGATGCGGGAAAATCGCACAGGTGTCGACGACTTTGCCGGTCGCGTCCACCACAGCCACCTTGACACCGGTCCGGAAGCCGGGATCCAGGCCGAGTGTCGTGCGGGCGCCCGCCGGTGCGGCGAGCAGAAGGTCTTTGAGGTTCTTCGCGAACACCGCGACTGCGTCCACCTCGGCACGTTGTCGCAACCGGATGCGCGCGTCGATCCCAGCGGAAACCATCAACTTGGTGCGCCACGCCCACCGCACGGTGGCGGCCAGCCACGGTGTCGCCGCGGCGCTCGACCCAGTGTCGATACCGAGAGCCTGGGCGATCATGGCCTGATACACCTCGTCATCACCGCCGTCGAAGGTCATCGCGAGGGCTTGTTCCTTCTCGCCACGCATGACCGCAAGCACGCGGTGTGAGGGCATCTTCTCCAGCGGCTCGGAGAACTCGAAGTAGTCGCGAAACTTCTGCGCTGCAGGAGTTTTGGCGACCTCTTCCGACCACGGCTTCGTTTGCAACGATCCGTCGTGCCAGAACTTCTCACGGACGGCGCCGACGAGTTCGGCGTCTTCGGCCGCGCGCTCGACAAGGATGTGCCGCGCCCCCTCCAGTGCTGCCGCGGCGTCGGCAACGCCGTCGCACAGAAAGTCCGCGGCCACCTCCTCCGGCACGAGCGTGGGGGCGGCGAGCAGTCGATCGGCCAGCGGCTCCAGCCCAGCTTCGCGGGCGATCTGTGCCTTGGTCCGCCGCTTGGGTTTGTACGGCAGATAAATGTCCTCGACACGTGCCTTGGTGTCCGCCGACATCAGCGCGGCCCTCAACTCGTCGGTGAGCTTGCCCTGCTCCTCGATGGAGGCCAGCACAGCCGCGCGACGGTCGTCGAGCTCCCGCAGATACCCGAGGCGCTCCTCGAGTGTCCGCAGCTGGCCGTCATCGAGGCTTCCGGTGACCTCCTTGCGGTACCGGGCGATGAACGGAACCGTCGCGCCCTCGTCGAGCAGCCGAACGGCAGCCGCGACTTGGGCTGCCCCTACCCCGAGTTCCTCAGCAATACGGGCATTTACAGGCTTGACGGTTGCGCTCGCAGTCACCCGCAGGACCCTACCGAAGGCCGAGCGAGGTGTTCGCGAGCGTGCGGTTTGATACGCCGCGACCGGCGTGTCGCGTACGACACCGCACACTCGGCCCAGTTTTCGCTCACTTCGTGGTGTCCGGCGGTCGCTAGGTTGGGGTGATGGCCGACATGCCAGTTCAGATCGTCGAGTACGACGCTCGTTGGCAGGAGAAGTTCGCACAGCAGCGCGATCTGTTGTCCCCGGCGTTGAGCAGGTGGCTGGCGGCTCCGATCGAGCATGTGGGATCGACCTCGGTCACGGGTCTGGCATCCAAACCAATCATCGATATCCTCGCCCCCGTCACATCCCTCGCGGATGCACAGGGGGCGGTGCCGCTTTTGCAAGCCGCGGGTTGGCTCTTCTGGCCCACTGATCCGAATCGATCCTGGCGCTTGTGGTTTCTGCGTCCACGCCCGGAAGCGCGGACACACCACCTGCATCTCATCGAGCACGACGACCCTCACAGCCAAGAGTTGCGCATCTTCCGCGACCTGCTGCGATCCCAACCCGAGTTGCGTCAGCGCTACGAACTACTCAAATACGAACTCGCCCAGACGCACCGAGACGATCGCGAGGCTTACTCCGCGGCCAAGCGGCACTTCGTGAAGACTGCGCTGCGTGGGGCACGGGATTAGCGCTTCAGCGCACCCTCGAGGAAAACCGCCACCACGGCGTCCGCGGCCTGCTCGGGCGTCACCGTCTCAGTGATGGTCAGTAGTTGCGCGCGCGCGATCAGTGCCGAGTACATCTCGAACAGCGTGTCGCCGGGCAGGTCTGTCCGTAACTCACCGTCGCGCACGCCGCGCGCGATGAGTTCGCGAATGGGCTTGATCGCCCGATTCTTGGCGGCGTGTTCGCGGTGTTCGTCGTCTCGGCTGATGACGGCGGCGTACTTGGCGCCGGCGCGCTGAAGGTCCAGCTGTCGGCAGACGAGCTGGGCCGGCTCTCAGATCTATCGAAACAGTTCACCAGCTAGTTCCGATCAGCTGTCAATGGAATCCTACTACTGGTAGTACCGAGGTAGGATCCAAGTGTGAAACTTAGCGTGAGTCTCTCCGACGAAGATGTCGAGGTGCTTGACCGGTACGTCGAGCGAGTTGGCTTGTCGTCACGCTCCGCAGGTGTTCAGCGCGCGATCCGCATGCTGCGCTATCCAGCGCTTGAAGACGACTATGACGATGCTTGGTCGGAATGGACCTCCGCCGGCGAGGAAGAGGCGTGGGAGAATGTCGCCAGCGACGGACTCGGTGATGCTGCGCGGTGACATCTGGCAGGTGGACTTCGAGCCCGCACAGGGTAGCGAAACCATCAAGCAGCGACCTGCGGTCATCGTCAGCAATGATCGAGCCAACGCGACGGCACTCCGCCTTGGGCGCGGCGTCATCACAGTCGTGCCAGTGACAAGCAACGTCGCCAAGATCTATCCATTCCAAGTGTTCTTGTCGGCCGCCACGACTGGTCTCATCGTCGATTCCAAGGCGCAGGCCGAACAGATAAGGTCCGTTGCAATGGAGCGGCTGGGACGTCGAATGGGCCGACTCTCTCCCGCTCAACTAACAGAACTCGATCAGGCGCTGCGCCTTCATCTCGAGTTGTGACCGGCGACGGTGTGCCACGGTCCGTCGCGGATCGGTTTCTTTCTTCTTTCATCAGGGAATGGGGGTTGCCCGCGCGGCTACTCGCCACCGGCAATCCGGATTGTCTGACCGGTGATCCACCCGCTGTCGGGTGATGCGAGGAAGCGCACGACCTTTGAGATGTCCTCAGGGGTGCCCATTCGACCGAACGGGAACTGCAGCGATCCGCCACCGGCCTCGTAGAACGGGGTGTACTCGGCCGACATGTCTGACTCCGTACCGCCAGGGGCAATGGCGTTGATCGTGATACCTCGAGCGGCGAGGTCAAGTGCAAGGCACTTGACCATCCCCTCGACGGCGGCCTTGGAGCCGCTGTACACGGCGTGTTGCCGAAACGGCGTGGTAGCGCTCACCGAGGAAGTACACACAATCCGGCCGCCGTCGCCCATGACCCGGGTGGCCTCTTGAACGGCCAGGAACTGCCCCCGGGTGTTGACCGCGAACACGCGGTCAAATTCCTCAGCGGTCACCGTGCCCAGCTCGCCGAAGTGCTCGATTCCTGCGTTACTGCAAAGAATATCGATGCCGCCCAACGCGTCGGCTGCCGACGTCACGAGCCCCTCGATCGCGCTGGGATCACCAACGTCTGCCGCGATGGCGTACGCCTCGCCGCCGATCTGCTCAATCTCCTGGACGACGCCCAACGCCGCGTCGGCGCTATGCGCATAGTTGACCACCACTCGTGCGCCACCCTGTGCGAGCGCGAGCGCCTCGGCCCGCCCGATGCCGCGCCCGCCACCGGTCACCACCGCGCGACGGCCCTTCAACTCACTCATCGTCATCCACCTTTGTCTCGTTCGCTGCACTTGAGCTGACCTCGATCCCACGCACGCGGGGGATCGGCGCCCCCGAACCCATCGCCACCAGTTGCAACAGTTCCCGCAGCCGGTCGCGGTCGGCGGGCTCGATGAGCGCCAGCGCGCGCGCGTCGACGCCCGCGGTGAGCGTCTGGGCAAGGCGGGCAAGCTCGCGGCCGTCGTCGGTGATCCGCAATTCGATCGCCCTGCCGCGTGCTGGGCGGTCCCCGCGCAAGACGAGCTCGCGTCGTTGCAGGTTGGCCAACGCCGACGCCATCGACTGCGGGGTCACCCCGCCGAGGCGGCTCAGCTCGGCGGTGGACAGGCCAGCGTCGCCCTCCACCAGGTCCAGATGCACCAACACGCCCAGCTGCACCTGCGTCAAGCCGACCGGCCGCAGCGCCTGCTCGATCTGCTGCATGAGGGTGCCCGACACCATGCGGACGAGGTAGGCGATCCGATTAGCCGGATCTATCGATCGCTCTGTCATGACGGTAACGCTATAGCAGATTTCTGTGAAGAAATCTGTGATTATCCTGGACGGCGCAGTTGGACCGGAA
>NZ_DASSCY010000365.1:0-5884 GCF_035697385.1 Mycobacterium sp.
GCTGAGCGGCCGCGATCCGGCTTGGTCTTAGCTCGGCGCGACGGGGACACTGGACTCATGGATCCGGTGACCGCACTGCGCCAGATTGCCTACTACAAGGACAGGGCGCGGGAAGACCCGCGACGGGTGATGGCCTACCGCAACGCCGCCGACATCGTCGAGGAGCTGAGCGAGGCCGACCGCGATCGCCATGGCGCGGCCAACAGCTGGCAGTCGCTGCCGGGCATCGGGCCGAAAACCGCCAAGGTTATCGCTCAGGCCTGGGCCGGCCGTGAACCAGACGTTCTAGTCGAGTTGCGTTCGGCTGCAAAGGATCTCGGTGGCGGCGATATCCGGTCCGCGCTTCGCGGCGACCTGCACGTCCACTCGAACTGGTCGGATGGGTCCGCGCCTATCGAGGAAATGATGCTCGCCGCAAGGGAGTTGGGCCACGAATACTGCGCGCTGACCGACCATTCGCCGCGGCTGACCATCGCCAACGGATTGTCGCCCGAGCGGCTGCGCAAGCAGCTGGACGTGATCGACGAGTTGCGCGAAACGGTGGCGCCGATGCGCATCCTCACCGGCATCGAGGTCGACATCCTCGAGGACGGCACCCTGGATCAGGAGCCCGAGCTGCTCGAGCGCCTCGACGTCGTGGTGGCCAGCGTGCACTCCAAGCTGAAGATGGACGCGCCATCGATGACGCGACGGATGATCAAGGCCGTGGAGAACCCGCACACCGACGTGCTCGGTCACTGCACGGGCCGGCTGGTCACCGGCGGCCGAGGCATGCGGCCGGAGTCGAAGTTCGACGCCGAGAAGGTGTTCACCGCGTGCCGCGAGAACGGCACCGCCGTCGAGATCAATTCGCGGCCCGAGCGCCGTGATCCGCCGACCCGGCTGTTGAAACTGGCGCTGGAGATCGGCTGTATGTTCTCCATCGACACCGATTCACATGCCCCTGGCCAGCTGGAGTTTCTCGGCTACGGGGCGCAGCGCGCGCTGGATGCTGAGGTTCCGGTGGAACGAATCGTCAACACCTGGCCGGCCGAGAAGCTGCTGGACTGGACCGCGTCGTAGCGGTCAACTCGTGGTGGTGAACGGGTTGTGTTCTGCCAGAAGCTTTTCCATCCGGGCCTCGTCGAGGCGGACCCGGATGGTCGCTGCCTCCTCTTGGTCGCGGATCACCTTGGCCAGCGTGAACGAGCTGGTTACCAGGAACAGGACGGTCATCCCCAGAAAGAGCCGCTGCCACATGTCCAATGGCAGGAAGAGAATGCCGCCGAGAACGCCGAGCAGACTCACGCCGAATGCGATGGCGGCCTGAAGGGCAAAGGCCGCGGTGTTCCTGGATGGGCGATTGAGTGTGGTCATGCATCCAGGCTGTCGTGAGCAGCGCGGCGGCGGCTGAGTGAGACTACTCAAATCCTCCTGACTAGTCCGGCAACTGGGGCATCTCAAGACCGGGATCGCGGCCGAGGAGGACGCCACGGGTGACCGAGCTGTTGCCATAGCGTTGACGCACCTGGTCGACCGCCTCGTCGATGGCGGTGGTGTCGGCGTCTTCCTCGAACGGCAGCTCCAGCTGCTGGGCACCCCCGCGATCGATGTTGGACACGGAGAAGCCGACCAGCGTCAGGCCGCGCTCGGCGATCAGCGGAGCGGCGGCGGCGACCAGACCGCGAGCGGTTTCGAGGATGGCGTCGGTCGAGGCGGTGGCGCGACGCATCGTGTGCGACCGGGTGGCCCGGCCGAAGTCGTCAAACCTCAACCGCAGCACCACCGTTCGGCCGGTGCGGCCGGCCTTGCGCATCCGCCGGGTGATCCGGTCGACGAGGTTGACCACCACCGCGTCGACCTCCGCCGCCGACATCGTGTTTCCGCGCCGCCCGAGCGCCCGTTGAGCGCCGACCGACCGGCGCCGCACCCCAGTCACCACCCTGCGCCGATCGATGTTGCGGGACAACGCAAACAGGCGATGACCCATCGCCCCGCCAACCAGCGAACCGAGCGTCGACTCGGAAAGCTCGGCGACATCGGCGACGGTCTCGATGCCGTGTGCGTTCAGCTTCTCGGCGGTCTTGGCGCCGACGCCCCACAGCCGTCGCACCGGCAGCGGGTGCAGGAAGGCCAACTCACGGTCCGGCGGCACCAATAACAGCCCGTCGGGTTTGGCCTCCTGGCTGGCGACTTTCGCCAGGAACTTGGTGCGGGCGATGCCGACGGTGATGGGCAGCCCCACGCGGTCGCGGACCTGGGCACGCAGTCGCGCGGCGATCTCCACCGGCGTGCCCGACACCCGCCACAACCCGGACACGTCGAGGAAGGCCTCGTCGACCGACAGCGGTTCCACCACGGGCGACGTGTCGTGGAACACCTCGAATACGGCCTCGCTGGCCTGCGAGTACGCCGACATTCGCGGCGGCACGACGATCGCGTGCGGGCACAAGCCGCGGGCCTGGCGACCGCCCATCGCGGTGCGCACGCCGTAAGCCTTGGCTTCGTAGCTCGCCGCGAGCACGACGCCGCCGCCGACGATCACCGGCCGTCCGCGCAACGCCGGATCGTCACGCTGCTCGACCGATGCGTAAAACGAGTCGAGGTCAGCATGGAGGATCGTCGCGGCCGACGACGGAGCCGTCGATCCAACCCGAGACACGAACATATGTTCGCATCGCCATCCGACATCATCAGGTCTTGTCTGTCATGTAGCCGCCGTGTATACATGAGCCATACGCTGAGGATGCGAGAGCGAATTTAGGGAGATCCTGGTGGACCCTCTCAGCAGGCGAAGGTTCTTAACCGCTGGTGCGGTCGTGGCGGGCACCGCAATCACGTCCGCAGTACTGGGCGGATGCGGGAATCCTGCCGCGTTACCTGAGTCAGCGAAAGAGGTGGTGCCGGGAGCCGGCGGTGCGCCAGGGCGCGGTGGAATTCTCTACTTCGGCTTGTCGACCGATCCGGCTAACTTCGATCCGCACGTCTCGACCGGCGCCGCTTCGGATTACCTGCGCCAACTCGCCTACAACAGCCTGCTGCAGTTCGACGCCGACGGTGAGATCGTCGGAGACCTCGCCGAGGAGTACGGATTCTCCGACCCGCAGACCTACGTCGTGCGCCTGCGGCCCGACGTGCAGTTCCACGACGGTTCCCCGCTGACCGCCGACGATGTCGTGTTCTCCATCCGGCGCATGCAGGACAAGGCCACCTCCGCGTCGTCCGCACCGCTGCTCGCCGGCATCGCCGAAGTGATCGCGCGCGATCCCCGTACCGTCGAGATGCGGCTCGACGAACCCGATGTGGCCTTGCCGTTCGCGCTTGCCCTTCCACCGACGCTGATCGTCAGCCGGCGCTGGATCGAGTCTGGCGCCAACCCGAAGACCACCGTGATGGGCACAGGCCCGTTCCGCTTCGTCGAGCGGATTCCCGGCGTCGCCACCACCTACGAACGGTTCGACTCCTACTTCGAATCCGACCTGCCGTACCTCAACGGCATCGTCTTCCAACCGATGGGCGACGACTATGCCCGGGTGACCGCCCTGCGCGCGGCGACCGTCGACATGATCGACTACGTCCCAGCCACCCACGTCGACGTCGTCACCCGTAACCCGCAGCTGCAGTTCGCTTCCGACAAGAACTTCGGATTCGGTTACGTCGGCTTCGATCTGGCGCAGAAGCCGTTCGACGACGTGCGTGTCCGCAGGGCCGTCGCGATGTCGATCGACCGGGACGCCGTGCTGAACACCGCATTTCTGAGTCACGGTGCCGCGATTGACGGTTCGCTGATGACACCGGACTTCGCGCCATATGCCACCGAGCTCGCGGGCTCGATGCCCTACGACCCCGACCAGGCTCGTTCCCTTCTACGGCAGGCGGGCGTCGAGGGGCTGCGGTTCCCGATGGTCACCACTAGCTCGTACTCCGTCATCTTCCGTCCGGCCCAGGCGATGTTGCCCTCGCTGCGCTCGACCGGACTCGACGTGGACCTTGTGCAACAGGAGTGGCTCACGTTCCGGCAGAGCGTGACCGACAAGAACTTTCCTGTCCACGCATGGGGCACGGCACCCAAATTCGGCGACCCGGCGTCGCTGTCGGACATCCTTGGCAGCACCGGTGTTCTCGCGAAGACCTTCTCGTTCTCCGACCCTGAGACGGATCGTCTACTCCGCGAAGGCCGCAAGGCCCAGGATCCGGGCCTGCGGATGGAGATCTACGCCGACCTCGAGCGGCGGGCCTTGGAGCTTGTCCCCCTCACCTACACCGTGCGACGCGAGCAGGGTGAGGCATTCCACACCTACGTCAAGGGCTATGCGCATCCGCCCAAAGGGGCATGGAACGGGACAGCGTTGCGGCGGACCTGGTTGGAGCGAACCCAATGAGCAACTACGTGATTCGCCGACTCGGTCTCGCCGTGGTGCAGCTGTTCGTCGTCGGCAGCATCGTCTTCTTCCTCATCCGGCTGATTCCCGGTGACCCAGCACGGGCCTCCCTCGGCGACGCCGCCACCGAGGAACAGGTCGCCGCGGCACGCGAGGCCATGCACCTGAACGAACCAGTAGCCGATCAGTACCTCGGATTCTGGGGCCGGCTGATGACCGGTGACCTCGGCACGTCCCTGCTGTCCGGACGCCCCGTCATGCAAGATCTTCCGACGCGGCTGATGAACTCGTTGGAGCTTGTCCTGCTGGCCCTGGCGCTCGCCGTCGTGATCGGGGTGATTCTCGGCCGGATCGCCGCGACGCACGCCGATCGCCCCGCCGACCACCTGTTGGTCGGTGGATCGATCGTCGGCATCTCGCTGCCGGTGTTCGTGGTCGGCACGTTGCTGCTGCTGGTCTTCACGTTCTGGATCCCGATCCTTCCGCCGAGACGGTTCGTTACACCATGGGCGGATCCGTTGGGGCACTTACAGATTCTGATCCTCCCGGTGATCACGTTGGCAGGTGCCGCGTGCGCGGTGATCACCAGGATGACCCGGTCGGCCATGCTGGACACGCTGTCGGCGGACTACGTGCGAACCGCGCGGGCCAAGGGCGTAGCGGAGAAACTTGTGGTCCGCCGGCACGCGCTGCGAACAGCGTTGGTGCCGGTGGTGTCGATCACCACGGTCGAGCTCACCACATTGATCGGTGGCACCGTCCTCGTCGAGACGATCTTCGGCTGGCCGGGTATCAGTTCCCTGCTGATGAACGCGGTCGGACAGCGCGACTATCCGGTCATCCAGGCGGTGGTGCTCGCGACCGCCACCATCGTCATCGTCGTCAACCTGATCGGCGATCTGGCCGTTCGGACCCTTGACCCCCGCACCACGGAGAGTTGAGATGACCCTCACCGACGGCATCCTCACCGACGCGCCAGTCGCGGCCACCCCCGTTGGCCGAGAGGGACTGTGGCGCAGGGCCTTACGAAACCGCCGCACGGCGATCGCCGGTGGGTTCCTGCTACTGTGCGCCCTCGTCGCTGTCCTCGCACCAGTCATCGCGCCGTACGACTATCGCGACATGGTCGGCCTGCCCCTGAGTCCGGATGGTCTGCTCGGGACCGACGACTTCGGTCGAGATGTGTTCTCCCGGTTGCTGATTGCTCTGCGTACCACCTTGTCGGTGGCCGTGAGCTCGGTCATCATCGCTGCGGTGATCGGGGTTGCCCTCGGACTGATCGCCGGGTACGCAGGCCGCATCGTGGGTACGGTGATCATGCGGGCCATCGACATCCTGCTCAGCTTTCCTCCGGTAGTCCTGGCCATCGCCGCCGTGGCGATCCTCGGCGACGAGCTCGTCAACGTCGTCCTGGTGATCGGCGTGCTCTACATCCCGCGGTTCACCAGGATCGTGTACAGCCAGGTGCTAGCCCTGCGGCATGTCGAGTACGTCGAAGCTGCCCAGATCATGGGCGCATCGAC
>NZ_DASSCY010000366.1:0-27091 GCF_035697385.1 Mycobacterium sp.
ACCAAGCCGAAACTGGTGTTCGACCCGTATTCGCAGGAGTACTTCGACGACCCGTATGAGATCTACCGGCGGATGCGCGACGAGACGCCGATCTACTACGACGAGGAGCAGGACTTCTACGCGCTGACCCGGCATGCGGACGTCGCAGCCGCGTTCAAAGATCATGCGACGTTCTCCTCCACGCGTGGGCTCGACCTCGCGACAGTGCGCAGTAACACACCGCAGGTGAAGTCGATCATCTTCATGGATCCACCCGATCATCGGCACATGCGCAGCCTGGTCAATAAGGTGTTCACGCCCCGCGCCATCGAGGCGCAGCGAGCACTGGTCACCGAACAGATCGATCGCCTGCTCGCCGCCGCGGATCCCGAGCGTTTCGACGTGGTCCAGGACTTCGCCGCCGTCTTCCCCATGGAGGTCATCACCCGAATGGCCGGGGTGCCCGAACAGTCCGCGCAGGAGGTGCGGCGCTGGATGGATGAAACATGGCACCGTGAGGCGGGCGTGGCGGAAATGAGCGAGGCCGCGATGCAGGCCTTCATGAAGATCGGGATGTTCTACCTCAACCTCGTCCAAGAGCGGCGCGCCGAGCCTAAGGACGACATGACCACCCGTCTGATCGAAGCCGAGATCCCTCGCGGGAACGGCGAGACATCACGGCTCGATGACCTCGAGATCGCGGGGTTCGTCACGCTGTTGAACGGTGCCGGCACGGAGACAGTCACCAAACTTATCGGCACCGCCGCGGTGGTATTCGCCGAACACCCCGATCAATGGCAGAAGCTTCTCGAGGACCGAAACAAGGTTCCGATGGCAGTTGAAGAACTCTTGCGGTACCAGGGTCCCACCCAGTATCTCGTGCGGTACTCCCTCCAGCCGAAAACCCTGCACGGCATCACCATCCCTGCCGGGAAGCCGGTGTTCCTGATCGGCGCATCGGCCAACCGCGATCCGGACGCATGGACGTCGCCCGACACCTTCGACATCGAACGCGACCTCACTGAGGCGCAGAATCTCGGCTTCGGATACGGCGTGCACAGCTGCCTCGGCGCCGCATTGGCCCGGCTGGAAACCACGATGGCACTGAACAGACTCCTCGACTACATGCCGCGATATGACGTCGACTGGAATGGCTGCCGGCGCTTCAACGAGCCCAACCTCAAGGGTTGGTCCCACGTGCCGGTGCGGGTTCTGCGGTGAGGGACTGCCACTTTTCGAAGGTCTTCGATGTCTGCATCGTCTCCCGAAAGGGTTTCCGCCACAGCGTGTTTGAGCGCAATCGCCGCCGAGCTATTGGTCGCAGCACGATACACCGAGCTGGTCAATATGACGACGTCAGACGGGGAATGTGACGCCGGTTAGCTCTTCGGACACCGCCCAGAGCCGGCGCTGGACATCTTGGTCGTGCGAATTGGCTTTGGACTGAACAAGTTTCGGGTGGCCGCGCAGTTCGCCGATGCCGCCGGGCCCGTAGTACTCACCGCCACGGACCGCGGGGTCCGTCGCCGCGCGGAGCGTCGGCAGCGCGCCCATCGCCGCGCTCTGGGCGATCAGGCCCTGGAGGAATTTTGCAGGCCGGCGAATCCACCTAGGCAGACTGCGGATTATCTCAGTATTGCAAAACCCGGGGTGGGCGGCGACGGCGATGGTCGGTGCACCCATGTCGGCCAACCGGCGATGCAGCTCGTAGGTGAACATCACATTGGCCAGTTTGGATTGTTGGTATGCGACGAGTCGGGTGTAGCCGCGCTCGAGTTGCAGATCGTCAAAGCGGATCTTGCCCGGGCGGTGCCCCAGGCTGCCGACGGTCACCGCGCGCGATCCCTCGACCGTCAGCATGTGGTCGAGCACCGGGATGGTGAGCGCAAAGTGGCCGAGGTGGTTGGTGCCGAACTGCAACTCGAAACCATCTTTGGTGGTGCACCTTGGCGTGTCCATCACGCCGGCGTTGTTGATCAACAAGTCGATGCGTGGGTAGTTGGCGCGCAGGTCATCCGAGGCCCGGCGGATCGAGTCCAGCGATGCAAGGTCGAGCTGTTGCAGTTTGGCATCGGCGTTGGGCGTCATGGCTGCAATGCGCGCCACGGCGTCCTTTCCCTTGTCGAGGTTGCGCACGGCAAGCACCACGTGCGCGCCCTTGTCGGCGAGCACGGCCGCGGCCTCATAGCCGATGCCGCAGTTGGCCCCCGTGATGATTGCCACGCGGCCGCTTTGATCGGGCACGTCGGCCGCGGTCCACTTGGTACCCACGGGCTCGAACTTACCCATCGCGAGACCTCGTTTCCAGGTTGCGCCGGTGCTTTTCGACGGACCGCATCAGACGGGGAATGTGACGCCACGTCAGCGACGTGCAGCCGGGCGCGATCTTGCACCTAACCGCCGTGACTCCACCGGATTGCTACGCGAATCAGCGTTGTCTCGCGGATTGGAGTCAGGAGGCAATTGTGTTGGTAGCCAAGTTCATGCGCGCGACGAGTGTTCGCGGGCTACGCGCTCGAGTGCCTTGAGCATGCGCGCCTGGCCAATTGATATGGCGCGCCCGATGTAAGGGTCGATTCTTGAAAGCACGCCCGGCAACGACATCGCCATCGTCCAGCGCAACTTGCATCGTTCGGACGAGAGCGGCGTTATCTCGTAGAGTTCACTGAGCGCGTTTACCCAGCGCCTGCTTGAGGCGGTGATCGAAAAACCCATTCGGCGATTGGGCTCCCACGCCCAAAACGCTTCGTCGGTCCTGATGCCGCCCACGAGCATCACCGTGCGCGTTGTCCCTATCGTGAACGGCATCGGGCTCGTCCAGGTGACCTCGCGAATCACCGGCACCCACTTGCTGTATGACGGCCCGTCCTCCAGCGTGGCGAACAGCTGCTCTGCGCTCACCGCCATCTGCCGTTCCGCGGTGCTGCGGGCTTCTGCAGTCTCCACCAGCCGCTCGTCGACCCTCAAGACATGCATCGGGCTCTCCCTTGCTGGACCAACGGGCTACGCAACGATCGTACAGCGGACACTGTCATCGTCTTCGACTTCGTTGGCTCACCGTGGATCTGTCACCGATAATCGAGCTGACCGAAACGTGCTGCAGGCGTCGGACGGGTTGAGGATGTGTGCCCTGCAGAATACGGCCCCGATTGCGCGACAAGCTATCCGCATGCAGCGCTCCGCTAATCCACCCTGTCCAGCAATTCCGTGAGTGCTACGTGCAGGCCGTCGGCCAGGTCCCCGAGGTCTAGGTGGGGCAGCATTTCTCCACAGGAAACCAGGCCAAAATTGACCTTGCCATTGAGCGAATTCACGATGATGGCGAGCCCGGCTCCGTTGAAAACCGCCCCCATTGGAAATCTGGCTCGGACCGCTGCCCCCGAAAGGTAGTACTGCTCTTGTGGGGGTCGCACGTTGGAGATGCTCAGGTTGTAGATCGGCCGGCGGTTGCTGAGGCCGGTCCATCTGTATACACGCATTCCGAGCGTGAGCAACCCGGGCGCAAATTCGCATAGATCGAGCATCAGCGTGGGGGAGATCGCCGAATTGCGTTCCTTGGCAACAGAACTCGCTGCTGTGATCGCTTTCAGGCGGTCCACTGGATCCGCGAGGTTGGTGTACAACGGGCACCTCGTGCCGCTCAGGTTGTTGCGGCCGCCTCGGTTTGATTGGATCGACACCGGCAATCCGGCGATCAATGTGGACGTCGGCAGTGCTGCGCGGTCGAGCAGGAATCGTCTGAGCGCACCCGACACCACCGCCAGCACCACGTCGTTGATTGTGCCCCCGAACCTGTTCTTGACGGTCGTGACATCGGCTAGGTCCAGTTGGCTGTAGGCCACACCGCGACGCTCGGAGACGTCGCCGGTCAACAGGGTTCGCGGTACACGCAACGGTCCTGACGCGGATTTGTCCGCCGCTGCCAGTCGGGCCGTCTCGATCACGTTTTTGAGGACCATGGGCAGGAGCGTGGTGAGCAAATACCATGGGCGGCAGGCGAACCGGATGAACCCGCGCAGCACTATCTGCCGCTTGGTGACCGTCCCGACACCGTCGCGGTGTTGCGGTGGCGGAGGGTCTGCCTCGGTGCTGCACAGTCGCGAGAAGATGTCGAGGGCGCTATCCCCGTCGACGAGTGCGTGGTGGAACCGGTGCATCACCGCGACACCGCCGAAATCTTCGCCGGGGGAGAGGCCTTCGATGACCCATATGTCCCACAGCGGCCTGCTGCGGTCCATCTGCTGCACCAGCAAGCGCCCGAGGAGTTCCATCAGTTCGTCATGGGTGCCCGGCGCGGACAGCTGGACTCGGTGCACATGGTGGTCGAGGTCGAAATCGGGATCGTCCACCCACACCGGAGTGTCCAAATTCAGCACGCTGTCGGCGAGCTTCATTCGGAATTCCGGCAAGGCGGGAAGACGCTCAGACAGCCTTTCGCGAAACCCGTCAAAGCTGTATCCCCCGGGCGCCGTCGACCAGTCCAGCTTCCACAAGGAGCCCGTGGTCAGTGGCCCTGCCAGGGTTTCGAAACTCAGCATGGCGGCGTCGAATCCACTGAGTCGAGACACTTCTGCAATCCCCCAAGATTCTAGAAGTAAGAAAACGCTCTCTTACACTGAGAGTATGGCATTGCAAACGCCTGCCGCCCGCGGCATTTCATGCTCTCGGTGACCGCGAACATCATTCCGGCGTTCACTGTCGCACTGTCGACATCGGGGATCCACTGGACTCGCCAACCGACGCGCGCTCTACAGATAGGTAACGCCGGTCAACTGCTCGGAGAGCTCCCACAGTCGACGGTTGTCGGCGTCGTGCTTGGCGCGTGCGGGGGTCTTGGCGACGGTGACGCCGCCACCGGCCGACTCGTAGAACCCGCGCGGTCCGTAGAACTGCCCGCCCTCGGCCTGCGGTGACGTCGCCGCATACAGGGCGGGAAGGATGCCGTCGTCGACCTCCTGCCACATGAACGGCGTGAACAGCACGCCGAGTTTGTAGGACAATGTCATGATCGGTGCCGTCGGCCGCCCGTGGGGCGGGCCGACGAGCGCGTTGGTTTTCGCCATTCCGGGATGGGCAGCGTTGGAGGTCAAGCCCCATCCACCCGCCCGGCTGCGCCGATCCAGCTCACGGGCGAACATCAGGTTCGCGAGCTTGGACTGGCGGTAGGCCTCCATCAGTTTGTACCTCTTCTCGAGTTGCGGATCGTCGAAGTGTACGCGGCCCCTGCGGGCGGCGACGCTGGAAAGTGAAGTCACACGCGGGAATTCGGCGGCGCGCAGCAGGGGTAGCAAGCGGCCGGTCAGGGCAAAGTGGCCGAGGTAATTGCTGCAGAAAGTCACCTCGAAGCCCTCGGCAGTGGTGTCGCGTTCCGGCGGCTGCATCACGCCGGCGTTGTTGATGAGGATGTCGATCGGTCGGCCCTCTGCGGTGAGCTCGTCCGCCAAGATCTCGACGCTGCGCAGTGACGACAGGTCGAGATTCTTGATGGTCAGCTTGGCGCCGGGAACCGTCTGGCGGATCTGCTCGACCGCGGCTTCGCCCTTGGCGCGGTTCCGGATCGCCATGACCACGTCGGTGCCGGCGGCGGCGAGTCGGGTGGCAAGCCCCAGGCCCAGACCGGTATTGGAGCCGGTGACGACGGCCAGCTTTCCGGCGAGGTCGGGCACGGTGACGGCAAGCTCGGCCATGGTTATCACTCCTGTGCATCCAGAGGGTGGGTGGTTGATCATGTGAGCAACTGACCAACGCCCGCCGGCCGGTCGGTCGAGCTATGCCATCGATCAGGCCGTCGCTACCTGGTAGTGGGGATTCGCCTCGAAGCGGGCGGTCCACTGAGCGCGGGACACGATGTCTGTCTCGACGTCGGGCGATTGTGCGCGCAGCGCGCCGACGGTGGCTTTCTCCTTGGGTATCACCGCGAATGGGTCGTAGGAGCAGAACCTGGCCGCGTTGGCCCAGCCGATCTTGTGGATCAGCTCGTCAGAGCAGTCGGCCTGCTGGCACTGGTTTAGCAGATACTCCGGTGCGTCGGGCCACAGCGCATCCGAATGCGGGTAATCGGTCTCGAAAGCGATGATGTCGTCACCGATTTCGCTGTGCAGCTTCAACGAGGTCGGGTCGGAGATGAAGCACGCAAGGGAGTGTTCGCGGAATACCTCGCTGGGCAGCTTGCCGCCGAAGTCCTGACCGGTCCACCTGTGGGTCTCGTAGTGGCGGTCTATCCGGTCGAGCAAGAACGGGATCCATCCGATGCCTCCCTCGGAGAACGCGATCTTCAGCCCGGGGTACTTACGCATCGCCGGACCCCACAGCAGATCCTGCACACACAGCACCGAAACCTGCGAAAAGAGAACCAACATGTTGTCGAACGAGAAGTCCGGACCCATGTTGATGGCCTCGATGCCTTGCCCGATGTGCAGACACATCACCATGTCCTCGTCGCACAGCGCCGAGAAGAACGGATCCCAGTACTCGTTCTGATAGCTGGGCAGACCGAGCAGGTAGGGCAATTCAGGCATGGTGACCGCCCGCGCGCCCTTCGCCGCGACGCGATGCACTTCGGCGACAACGGCATCCATGTCCCACATCGGCACGACCCCCAGTGGGATGAACCGGCCCGGGTGCGAAGCGCACCACTCGTCGATGTGCCAGTCGTTGTACGCCTTGAGCATCACCAGCGCGACGTCCTTGTCCTGCGCGTCGACGAATTTGCGTCCGCCGAAGCCGATGAAACTGGGGAAGCACATGGATGCCAGCACACCGTTGCGGTCCATATCGCGCACGCGTTCTCGCACCAGGTAGGAGCCCGGGCGCATTTCGGCCAGGCAGCTGGGATTGCAACCCCATTCCTCCTTCGGCCACGACACGGTGGCGTTGAGCCCGACCATGCCCACTACGGCGTCCTCGTACACCCACTGGTCGAACCCCTGCGGGTCGCGCAGCAGCTTCGGGGCCTGATCGCGGTACTTGGCCGGCACGTGCGCGTCGAACATGTCGGGTGGTTCGATGATGTGGTCGTCGATGCTGATGATGATCATGTCGTTAACGTTCATGCCCCGCCTTTCCTTGATCGTCGAGTCGAACTAGTTAATTCGCCCGGGAGTCAGGCGTCCGCTGCTCACCGCCGCCAACAAATGCTGACGGGTCGCGGTGCAAGGTACTTCCGGTGTGCTTACCCACCAGTGACAAAGCCCCCTAGGCAAAGGTCATCGGAACGGTGAGGGGTCCGCGAATTGCCGGGGTATCCTGCCATATCGGCTGGTTACAAAGGGCCGGCTGGCGGGCAACGACCCGTCGCAGAGCCGTGGTGATTTCGAGCCGGGCAAGTGCCGCCCCGAGGCAGAAGTGCGCGCCATAGCCGAATGTCAGTGGGGCTGGCCCTGGACGATTGAGCCGTAGCTCGTCAGGTTGGTTGAATACGGCCGGATCGCGGTTAGCGGCGCCAAGGACCACGACGGCCGTTTCTCCGGCGCGGATCGTGACATCGTTGATGTGGTGGTCTTGCGTGGCGGTTCGGGTCACGGCTTGTACGGGGCTGTCAAGGCGAAGTAGTTCGGTGATCAGCGGATCAATGGCGGTGTCGACTTCGTCTACCGGCCGGATGCCTCCCACTCCGGGCGACAGCAACCGAATCATCGCTGAGCCCAGCAGGTTTGCGGTCGTTGGGCGCCCGGCGTCGGCGATGATCAATGCGGTGATGACGACGTCGTCCAGCTCGAGTTCCGGGTCTGCCGCGATGAAGCTGAGTAGGTCATCGCCCGGATGGGTACGGCGGTTGGCTGCCAAGGGAAGGAGCTCGGTCAGCAGCACGGCGAAGGCTGCCATCCCCGCGTCCACCGCATCGACGTCATCGAAGTTGAGATTCATCCGGCTGACCGCCGGTAACTCCTTGTCAAGGAGTCGTGCCGAATCGACGTCCAATCCGAGCCACGCGGCCGCGATAGAGCTCGGAAGGGGAAGAGCGATTTCTGACATGAAATCGAACTCGACGCCCGAAGGAATGTGATCGATGATGTCGGAGGCTATTGCATTGACGCCTTCCTCGAGTCCGACAATGAACGAGCGCGTGAAGACGTCGCGAACCGCCCCGCGCAGCCGGGTATGGTTTGGCCCGTCGGTGAATAAGAGGTTGCGGCGCAGGCTGTCTCGGCCAAATGCGCGTAAGGCGCTTGGGACATTCGGGTTGGCCAGTGGATCGCTCGTCCACCCGGCGCCGCCGAGGATCTCCTGCCCGGGGCGATAGCCGAGGATCAGCCACGAGCCCAGCGCGTCGTCCCAGGCGACGTCACCGTCGCGGCGCCGACGCTCGTAGTAGGGGAAAGGGTCTTCTGCATCCCACGGCAGCCTCGTGGTGCTGGTGTCAGGGGTGGTCATGGTGCTCCAACCCTGTCGGCAGGCCCCGTTCGCGGACCCAGGCGTGATGCAGTTTCCCAAGTTCGGTGATCGGTTCGGCGACGACGTCCATGTCGTCCCAGATCGCCCTCGCAGGCAGGGTGGCCTGCAGCGTCGCGGAGATGTGAGTCAAGGAAAGCTGGACGCGGGGGAACATCGCCATATCGTCCGGTACGCGTATCCGATTGATCGGTTGGCTGACGTCGGTGCTGAACAGTTCTTTGATCAACCTTGCCGTCGCCTCTGATGTGTACCTGACCGGCTGGGGCACGTGCGTCACGTCAGCAAGAAGGATGTCCCAGAACGAGCCCAGCTCCTCGACTGTGATGGGCGTCTTCTCGTCGAGAAAGAACCCGGCCTGTGCCATCAACACACGGCCCTCTTCGTAGCGGCCGTCAATGGCGGCGCGATTCATCGCAAGCCATGGTTGACGGAGCATCTCGGGCAGGACCTTGACACATCCAAAGTCGAGAAAGCCCACCGTGCCATCGGTGTTGAAGCGGTAGTTGCCGGGGTGCGGATCCGCGTGCAGCAGGTTGGCGTGTCTCATGTTGCTGTGGAAGAAGCGTGTAACGGCCTCGGCCCACGTGTTTTTCAAAGCCTGATTGGCATCCTGTGCTGCCGCCCAGTCCATTCCGTCGAGGTACGTCATCGTCAGGACCCGATCGCGCGACGCCTCAGGAATGACATCTGGGACACGGATGAACGGGTGATCACGGTAGAGGTCGGCAAATTGCGAGATGGCCTGCGCCTCATGGCGATAGTCGATTTCCTCGGCGATCCGGTCCGCCGCTTCACGCGCGATTGCTCGGACGTCCGACGTAAAGCCGGCCGCTGACGCCGCGAACCGCGTGAACGTCGCCAGCAGTTCAGTGTTAGCCAGGTCATCGCGGATCGCCTCTGCGACACCGGGGTACTGGATCTTGACGACAACATCTCGACCGTCACACAGCACGGCGCGATGGACCTGGCCGATCGAAGCCGCCGCGATCGGTTCGTTGTCGAACTCGGCGAACAGCTTGAAGTCACGACCGAGTTCCGCATTGAGGACTTCGAGTGCGAGGGCGGCATCCATCGGCGGGGCATCGGCGCGCAAACGAGTCAGTGCCTTTTGGTAGGGCGAAAATCCGCCGTTCCCCACCGCATCGCCGTCCACCATCGACATCATCTGGCCGGCCTTCATCAACACTCCGCGGGAGCGGCCGAGCAGTTCGGCATAGCGCTCGGCGGTGCGCTCGTGAAACCGGTCGACAGCGCCGTCCTGACCCGCCTTTTCGCGCAAACCGGCCACCAGCCGGCCTCCGGCGGCCCGCGCGGTGAAACCCGCGAGCGGCATCGTGCGCCGGACCCGCCCGCGCGGAACCGGGTTGTTCTTCTGTGGCGTCGCGTCAGGGGTGCTCATGGTGGTCCAATGCGGATGGAAGCCTGCGCTCGGGCAGCCACGCGTGGTGCGGCTTGCCCAGCTCGGTGATCGGCTCGGCCACTCCGTCCGTGCCGCCGCCAATCGTCCGGGCCGGCAGGGTCGCTCGAAACGCATTGCAGATGTAGCGGATAGCGGTTCGCCATGCGCCCCCGATCTCGACCCCGCGAAGTAAAGTATCCTCTTGTTCAAGGTAAGTGACCACTGGAGAGAGGTCAATGTCTGTAGCGGCGCCGAGGCGCGAACGACTTGTTACCGAAGCGATGCGGTTGTTCAGTGCAAAGGGATTCGAGGCGACGAGCGTCTCGCAGATCGAGGCCGCCGCCGGCTTGGCGGCGGGTTCCGGCGCCCTGTACCACCACTTCAAATCCAAGGAGGCGCTCCTTGACGCCGGCATCGACCGCCAATTGGACCGCCGACGGGCCATGCGCGACATCCGAGCCTTATTCGCCGGACTCGACGACCTGCGCGCCGAACTCACCGTCCTCGGCCGGTACTTGCTCAGCGTGATCGACGAGGAAATCGAACTATTGCAGATCGCCGCCCGCACACCGGCCGGGCGATCGGAACGTCTCGACACCGCCTACGCCGCACTTGTGGACGGGCTGAACGCGGAATTGGGGGACTGGATCAGCGCATGGGCACCCAACGTATCTACGCAAGACCGCAGTGTCCTCGCCGCGGTTGGGGTCAATGCAATCCTCGGCGCCCGCCTTGCAACCAGCATCTTCCATGAACGCGAGATGACGGTGCCTGACGATCGCTACCTCACCGAATGGACCGCGCTCCTCGCCACCCGCATCGAAGCGGTGCGGTGAAAAACCCGGTGGCCATCGCTACTTGCTGTAGCCCGCGACCAGGGCGGTGATGTCGCGACTGACCACCTCGGCGAACGACCTGTCGCCGTAGGCCCCCGCCGCCCAACGCCGCGCACCCTCACTGACCATCGACTGGGCCACCGTCGCCAGATGGCCGATATCGACGCGTGCAGGCAGCTTTCCATCCTGTTGGGCCTGCTCGAAGACCTCGACGAAAATCTCCGACGTCCGCTCCAGGTGCGGATGGCCCGCGAGAGCCTGGCGGTAGCCCTCGATGATCGCCTCGATGATGAGCTCGGGCGGGCTGCCCCGCATGGTGTTTTCCAGGCTGGTCAACACCGCTTCGATGATGGTCCCTACGTCGTAGGGCTTGCGCATCATCTGGCGCGCCCTTCGGTGCGCGGTCTCGGTCGACAGCACGCCGATCTCGAAAAGGACATCTTCCTTGCGCTGGAAATAGAAGTAGAACAACGCCTTCGACACACCTGCGGCCCGGCAGATGTCGGCCACGGTTGTGCGCGCATACCCATTTGCCCGCCACAGCGCCATCGCTGCCTGCACCAGCGACTGCTTGGTCGCGTGTGAGCGTGCCTGTTGAAAGGAGGCGCGACGCTGACCCTGGTCAGCAATGTTAGTTCGCGCTACGTCGGGCATCTACAACACTTTCGTGAAAATCAGTATGTTGACCCGAGTCTAACTTATTGGTTAGCCTTTGCGCGTGGAAGACGACAAGGCGCAGATCGCCGAGGTGCTGATCCGCTACGCCACCGGAATCGATTCCAAGGACTGGGCGCTGTTCCGCACCTGCTGGGCTGACGTGGTCGATATCGACTACGGAGATCTCGGGCACTTCAGCAGCGCTGATGAGTTCACCGTCCTGATGACCCAGATCCATGACGGAATGGGGCAGACGTATCACCGCATCTCAAATCTCGTCATCGAAGTCGACGGCGATCGCGCAACTGCCCGGTCGTACGTCCACGCCCTCTTGATGGCCATTCCGGACGACTCCACCAGCTGGGTCGACGCGCTCGGGCATTACGACGACGAACTCGTGCGGACGTCGGAAGGCTGGCGCATCGACAAACGCACCACGCACATCGCGCGAGTGCTCAGCGGTGCGGGCTTAGCGCCTTGACGAATGCGGAGACCGGCGAGGGCTTCGCGGCCAAATACGGGCCGTGGGCCGTCATCGCGGGCGCATCAGAGGGCATCGGTGCGAGCTTGGCCGACGAATTAGCCTCGCGTGGACTGAATCTCGTGCTCATCGCGCGCAACGGGTCACTGCTTGATCAGGTCGCCGCCCGGGTACACAGCGAGCACGGGGTGCAGGCGCGTCCCGTCGTGCAAGATCTGACCGATCCCGAGGTAGGGGCGCGGGTGGCAGACGCAACCGACGGACTCGACGTCGGGCTGGTCATCTACAACGCCGGCGCTTCGGACCGTACGTCGACCTTTCTGGACAACGAATACGACTACTCGCTCAAGCAGATCAAGCTCGACTGCATCGGCCCGATCGCGTTGGCACGCCACTTCGGTCCGGCAATGCGCGACCGCGGCCGCGGTGGTGTCGTGCTGGTCGCGTCGCTGGCATGCGTGGCCGGATCGGCCACACTTGCGGTCTATTCGGCGGTGAAGGCGTTTCAGCACAACTTCGCCGAAGGTCTATGGGCCGAGCTACGCCCACACGGCGTCGATGTGTGTTGCACACCGCTCGGCATGACCTACACGCCTGCCCTGCAGCGCATGGGCGTCGAATACGACCCGCAAGCCCAGATGCTTCCCGAGGACGTCGCCCGCGAGATCGTCGAGAACATCGGGAATGGCCCCGTCTACGTGGTGGGCGAGAACAACCGGGCCGTGGCATCACACGTGTGGACCATCGATCGGCGATCGCTTGTCGAGATGATGAGTGTCGCCTCATTAGATTTCGCGAGCCGGCGGGCGAACTGATGCGGGCGGTGGTTCTGCGTGACGGCCGTCTACAGATGCGAGAAACCGCCGATCCGGTGCCCGGTCCCGGAGAACTTCTGATCAAGCCGCTCAGCGCGGCGATCTGCGCCTCCGATGTGCACTACATCGGATCATCCGAACTCGGCGCCCCGGTTCGTATGGGACTCTGATCGCGACACGGTCATGGGCCACGAGTTCATCGGCGAGGTGGTCGGTCGCGGCCCCGATTGCTCCGACGACTTTTCGATCGGCTCTCGCGTCACCAGCTTGCCGCTTCTGATCCGGCACGGCGCGGAACCACGTGTGATCGGCCACGATCCGGACGCGCCAGGTGCGTTTGGTGAGCTAATGCTCGTCTCCGAGGTGATGGCGAGGAGGGTGCCCGACGGTGTTCCCGACGACGCCGTCGCCGTCGTCGACGCATTTGCGGTGGGGGAGTTCTACGTTCGCAGTTCCGGAATCGGTCCGGGTGAGCTGCCGCTCGTCATCGGCGCTGGCGCCATCGGTCTGTCCGCGATCGCCGCATTGGTTTCCCGCGGCGTCGCACCGGTCGTCGTGTCCGACTACAGCGACGAACGGCTCGATTATGCGAAAGGTTCGGCGCCGATGTGCTCGTGAACCCGGCCAAGGACTCGCCGTACGAGGTGTGGCGAAAGGTCGCCAGGGACAACGGAATCCAGAAGCCTCAGGTCATCTTCGAATGTGTCGGCTCGCCGGGCCTGCTGCAGAGGATCGTCGAGTCCTGCGAGTTCATGGCGCGTCTCTTCGCGGCTGGCGGCTGGCACGGCAGTGACTCGGTGTCGGTCACCGAGGCCACGCACAAAGGGGTGACGATCCAGTTCGGCGGGGGCCCGCATCCGGTCGACTGGTACGGCACGCTCGACGCTGTGGCCGAGGGTCGGCTGGACCCGCTGCCCAGCATCGGCAAGGTGATCGGCCTCGACGATGTGCCCGACGCGATCAACCAGGGCCGCAAGTCCCAGGGGCCGCCCCGCGTCGTCGTCCACCCAACGGCATCATGACAACGCCATTGCCCGGCCGCATCCGCCAGATCGGCTATGTCGTCGCCGATCTCGACAGCGCGCTCACTGGCGTTGACCAACAGCGGCGACATGCAGGTCGAAGTGATCCAGCAACAGGACGACACCCCCAGCATCTTCACGGAGTTCCTGTCATCTGGGTGCGAAGGATTTCACCAGTTGGCTTATTGGACCGAGGATTTCGATGCCACGATGCGGGCCATCGCAGACGCGGGGTGGCCTGTCGTATGGTCGGGCGGAGAGGATTTTGGGACCCGATTTGCCTACGTCAAGCCGCCGGCCAGCCCGGCAGCGATCGTCGAGATCATGGAGCTGACCGAGATGACGAAGGGGATGGGCAACTTTGTCCGCGACGCCGCGAACGCCTGGGACGGCAGCGACCCGATCCGCCACCTCGGCTAGCGGCGCTATTTGCCGCGCTTCATCACCTTGTCGGCAGCGGCCCAGTGCTCGTCGGCCACCCATAACCGTGCGAAGGCCGCGACGGCCTCCGTTGTGGACACGCCCTTCATGACGCGCTTGATCTCACCCGCTGGGTGGGTGGCCAGCGATTTGGCGACAGCGCGCCAGCCTTCGTCGAAGGATGCCCGTGGTAAAACCTTGTCCACCAAGCCAATCCGCTCAGCCTCGGCTGCGTCGAGCACGGCGCCGGCGCCTGCCAGCAGCAGAGCCTTGCTGTAACCCACCAGCGCGACCAGCCGCTCGGCGCCGCCCCACGCCGGCATGATCTCCAGCGTCACCTGATTGAAGCCGATCCTGATGTCATCGGCGGCAAGCCGAATGTCGGCCGCCACCGCGAACTCGGCGCCGCCGCCGAGCGCGTGGCCGTTCAGGGCGGCAATGGTGGGCGTTGGGAAGGCGGCGATGCGATCGCAGATCGAGCGCATGCGAAAGGCCATGGTCGACGCGTCCCATTCGGTGCGCAATGCGGACAGTTCCTTCAGGTCCCCCCCGGATACGAACGCGCGGTCACCGGCGCCCGTGAGGACCAACGCCCGAGCCCCTTCCGCCCCGTCGAGCGCCTTGTCCAACTGGTCCATCGTCTCCAGCGATATGGCGTTGCGCGCGTGCGGCCGGTCGATGGTGACGATCGCCAGGCCGTCGTCCAACTCGAGGTCGACCATCAAGCGTTCTCCATCTGCGGTATTGGCATTCTCCTTGTTGGAGAATAGCATCGCCATCGAGGTGGAGGTGCTCTGTACTACATGCGAAACATCCCGGTTGACCTGACGAAACGGTACGAGGAGGAGGGCTGGTGGACACCGGAGACCCTGGGTGAGTTGCTGGCCAGCGGTCTTGCCGCCAATCCGGAGGCAGGCTTCTGTGTGCACTCCGCCGTACGGCCGTACGCCGGTACCTTCGCCGACGTTGAGCTGCAGGCCCGTCGACTGGCTGCCGGTCTGCGCAACCGCGGTGTCGGTCCCGGCGATGTGGTGGCACTGCAACTGCCGAACTGGATGGAAGCGGCGGTGTCGTTCTGGGCGTCGGCATTCCTTGGCGCAGTCGTGGTGCCGATCGTGCACTTCTACGGCCGCAAGGAAGTCGGCCACATTCTGTCCACCGCGCGGCCGAAGGTGTTCATCACCGCCGACGAGTTCGGACGGATGAAGTTCCAGCCCGACGTGTGCGACGACGTTCCGATTGTCGGGCTGGTGGGCGGCAATTTCGAAGAGTTGCTCGACGACGAGCCGATGGCGGGTGAGATCCACACCGATCCCGCGGGTCCCGCGCTCATCGCGTTCACCTCCGGTACGACGAGCAACCCGAAAGGCGTCATCCACAGTCATCAGACCCTCGGCTTCGAGACACGCCAACTGCTGCAGAACTACCCTGCCGATCGCGGTCGTCAGCTGACGGCCACGCCCGTCGGACACTTCATCGGCATGATCGGGGCCTTCCTGATCCCGGTCCTCGAAGGCGCGCCGATCGACCTATGTGACGTATGGGACGCAGGCAATGTGCTCAAGCTCATCGAGACCGAGGGCCTGTCGATCGGGGGCGGCCCGCCCTACTTCGTCACCAGCGTGCTGGACCATCCCGACTGCACCGCTGAACACATGTCGCACTTCAAGACCGTTGGCCTTGGCGGGTCGACGGTGCCTGCCGCGGTGACTCGTCGGCTGGCGGATATGGGCATCTTCGTGTTCCGGTCCTACGGCAGCACCGAGCATCCGTCGATCACCGGCTCGCGGCCCAGCGCGCCGGAAGAAAAGCGTCTCTACACCGACGGCGACCCTCGGCCCGGCGTCGAGATCAAATTGACCGAGGACGGGGAAATCCTTTCCCGCGGACCGGATTTGTGCCTGGGATACACCGATAACGCGTTGACCGAGCGTGCTTTCGACGAGGACGGCTGGTATCACACCGGCGATGTCGGGGTCCTCGACGACGACGGGTATCTGACGATCACCGACCGCAAGTCCGACATCATCATCCGCGGCGGCGAGAACATCAGCGCTCTCGAGGTCGAGGAAGTGCTGTTGGCCATGCCTGCGGTTGCCGAGGCCGTCGTCGTGGCCGCTCCCGATGCTCGTCTCGGTGAGCGTGCGGCGGCGGTACTGCGCATCCGTGGCGGACATGACATGCCGACGCTCGACGAGGTGCGGCAGCACTTCAAGCAGGCGGGCATCGCAATCCAGAAGTGCCCCGAGGAACTGCATCAGATCGACGACTACCCACGCACCCCGAGCGGCAAGGTGCAGAAGTTCGTCGTTCGCCAGAACATCCGGCAGTAGTCCGGCAGGACATTGCGGCACGCAGAAAGTGAGAATATGATTCTCGCAAGAAGAAAAGGAGTATTTCATGGGCCAGCTTTCGCACCGGGTCGACATACCGTTCCCGCTGTTCGACGCCGACAATCACCTGTATGAGCCGCCGGAGGCGATGACCAAATACCTCCCCGAGGAGTACAAGGACGTCGTCCAGTATGTGGAGGTCAACGGCCGCACCAAGATTGCGATTCGCGGCCAGATCAGCAACTACATCCCGAACCCCACGTTCTCCCACGTCGCCAAGCCGGGCGCATGGGAGGAGTACTTCAAGTTCGGCAATCCCGATGGCAAGAGCAAGCGCGAGCTCTTCGGTGAGCCGATGAGGTCCATTCCGGCGTTCTTCGAGCCCGCTCCGCGCCTCGAGCTCATGAACGAACTGGGCATCGACCGCTCGCTGATGTTCCCGACCCTCGCCAGCCTGATCGAGGAGCGGCTGCGCGACGACCCGGTCGCGATCCACGTGCTCATTCACTCGCTGAACCAGTGGCTCGACGAGGTGTGGGGCTTCAACTACCAGAACCGCATCTTCACCACCCCGGTGATCACCCTGCCCATCGTCGAGAAAGCCATCGAGGAGCTGGACTGGGCGGTCAAGCGCGGCGCCCGCGCGATCCTCGTCCGCCCGGCGCCGGTGCCAGGATTCCGCGGCCCGCGATCCTTCGCGCTGCCCGAGTTCGACCCGTTCTGGCAGAAGTGCGTCGAGTACGACGTGTTCGTCGGCATGCACTCGTCCGACAGCGGTTACTCCCGCTACACCTCCGAATGGGACGGCGCCGCCCAGGAGATGCTGCCGTTCCAGACCAACGCCATGTCGATTCTCAACGAGTGGCGCCCGATCCAGGATGCAGTGGCCTCCTGGGTGATCCACGGCGCGCTGTTCCGATTCCCGACGCTGAAGGTCGGGATCGTCGAGGCCGGGTCTAAATGGATGTTCCCGCTGCTCGATTCGATGGCCGAGGTGTACAAGAAGGCTCCCGAAGCGTTCCTGGGCAACCCGATCGAGGAGATCAAGAACCGCATCCACGTCAGCCCGTTCTACGAGGAGGGCATCGACGACCTGATCAACCTCATCGGCGTCGAGCAGGTGCTCTACGGTTCCGATTGGCCACATCCGGAAGGACTGGCGGAGCCCACGCACTACGTGACCGCGCTCGAGCACCTCTCCGTTGAGGATCAGGCGAAGATCATGGGCGGCAATCTGGGTCGTCTCGTCACGGTGTGACGTACAACCAGCGTTGGCAGACCATCCCAGAGATGGTCTTGAGCGCAGCGGACCGCTTCGGCGACGCGGAAGCAGTCGTCGATGGTCCGCTGCGCCTCACCTACACCGAACTCGTCGACCGGGTGCGCCGGGCGGCTGGTGCATTCAACGCATCGGGTGTCGACAAGGGTGACCGCGTCGCGATCTGGGCGCCGAATTCCGCGCAGTGGATCATCGCTGCGTTCGGCGCGCTCACCGCAGGCGCGGTGGTGGTGCCCGTCAACACCCGCTTCAAGGCCGAGGAAGCCGCTGACATCGTCAAGCGCAGTGGCGCGAAGGCCGTGTTGATCGAAAAGGGTTTCCTCGGGCAGGATTTCGCGGTGCCGGCCGGGGTTCCGTCGATCGACATCAAATCGGGTTTCCTCGATGGCGGCGAGCCGTTCGAGGCCGAAGTCAGCGGTGATGACATCGCCGACATCATCTACACGTCGGGTACGACGGGCAGGCCCAAGGGCGTGATGATGAATCATCGGCAGACGCTGCGGCTGTATACGGAGTGGGGCGATCTCGCCGACCTACGCGAGGGTGACCGCTATCTCGTCGTCAATCCGTTCTTTCACACCTTCGGCTACAAGGCGGGCTGCATCGCCTCGCTGATTCGCGGCGCGACAATCCTGCCGGTTCCGGTGTTCGACGTCGACAACGTAGTGGAACTCATTGAGCGCGAACGGGTCACGATGCTGCCGGGCCCGCCTACGCTCTACCACTCGCTGCTCTCGGTGCGCGACAAGGACAGGCTGGCCACGCTGCGGGCAGGGGTCACCGGCGCGTCCGACATCCCCGTGGAGTTGATCCGGCGGGTCCATGACGAACTCCCATTCCGGACGCTTATGACCGGCTACGGCCTCACCGAGTGTGGAACGGCGACACTGTCACGGCCAGGAGACTCCTTCGAGGACATCGCCACCACCGTCGGCGTTCCGTGCGACGGCATCGAGGTGCGCGTCGCCGACGATGGAGAAGTGCTCGTGCGCGGGTACAGCGTGATGCAGGGCTACCTCCACGACCCGGCCGCCACCGCCGAAGCAGTCGATGACGACGGCTGGTTACACACCGGCGACCTCGGCAGCTTCACCGAAGCAGGCCGACTGCGCATCGTGGGCCGCAAAAAGGACATGTTCATCGTCGGCGGCTTCAACGCCTATCCCGCCGAAATCGAGGGCTTTTTGCTCGAGCATCCCGCAGTGGCCCAGGCAGCGGTGATCGGCGTGCCCGACGAACGCCTCGGGCAGGTGGGCAAGGCGTTCATCGTCCTCAAGGACGACAGCGATGGCATCGACGCTGAGGAACTGATCGCCTGGAGCCGTGACCGGATGGCCGGATATAAGGTTCCGCGGTTCGTCGAGTTCCTGGACCGGTTACCGTTGAACGCCACCGGCAAAGTGATGAAGGACCACTTGGCAAATCGGCATGGCTGAGCCCTTGCACAGCATGTAAATACCATTTCCGCAGGAAACAAGCTATTTTGTCGCGGTCGTGAGGTGCGGTATCGTCGCGGCCATACTCAAAAATGAATAATGGCATTCTCATTGAGCAGTACGCTTAACGGACAAGGAGGTCCCCGTGCCGTCATTCAGGCGCCGCGCGTCGGTGCTCGACGCTGATCGCGTCGAGAAAGCACCGGTGGAGCCTGACCGCGCGGCGGGCGCGGCCGAGGCCGAGGCGCTGGCAGAGGAAGCCGAAGCCGAGGCGGCCGAGGCCGAGGCGATCGCCGCCGCGGCTCGCGCCAGGGCTCGTGCGATCCGGCTGCGCAGGGAAGCCGAGGCCGTGGAGGTCGATGCCGTTGATGAGGTGGCAGGAGACGCCGAGTCGGATCAATCCGACACCGAGGCAACCGACGAAACGGAAACAGAGGCCGAACCCGGCACCGACGAGGCCGTCGAGATCGACGAGGACGTCGAGATCGACGAGGACGACGAGGAACGGCCCCCGCGATTCTGGCGCCGATGGACACTCGGAGGGGTACTCAAGACCGTCGCGTCAATTCTGGCCCTCCTGGCCACCTGCGCGTTGGTCGCACTCAGTGTGTTCATGGTCTGGCAGCACCGCGATGCCGGCAAGGAGCGGCAGCTGGAGGCGGAATACGCGGCGGCGGCCCGTCAGAGCGTCGTCACGTTGATGTCGTTGGACTTCAACAACGCTCAGAGAGACGTGCAGCGCATCATCGACAATTCGACGGGCCAGTTCAAGGACGACTTCCAAGCTCAAGCAGAAGATTTCGTGAAGGTGGCGCAGGACGCCAAAGTCGCAACCGAGGTCACCGTCAATGCCACCGCCGTCGAATCGATGAATCCCGATTCGGCCGTCGTGCTGGTCGCCGCCTTGTCCCGCGTCAGTAACGCCGCCGGCGCCAAGCAAGAGCCCCGGACGTGGCGGCTCAGCGTCAGCCTGCAGCGAGACGGCGGGCAGATCAAAATGTCGAAAGTCGAGTTCGTGCCGTGAGCACCGATAACACCAACACCGAAGCGGACGTCGACGAGACAAGCGTCGACGCCCCAAGCGTCGAGGAGAACACCGAGGCCCCAGCCTTGGATACACAGTCAACGCAACAAGACAGCGTGGTCGGGCGGTCGGTGCGCGGCCTGCGCTCGAACGTCGGCGTGATCTTGCTGGCCGCGGCGCTGATCGCCTCGGCAGGCGTGGCGGCCTGGCTGTACTTCAACCAGTACCGGCCTGATCAAGAAACCGGCGCCGACGCCGCCAAGGTGGCCCTAGACGCCGCCACCAAGGGCACTACCGCCCTGCTGTCGTACTCGCCGGAGAGTCTCGACAAGGACTTCGCGGCGGCCAAGACGCATTTGACCGGCGATTTCCTGTCGTACTACAACCAGTTCACGGAGCAGATCGTCACCCCGGCCGCCCAGCAGAAGTCGGTCAAGACGACCGCGTCTGTCGTTCGGGCGGCGGTGTCGGAACTGCATCCGAATTCGGCGGTGGTCCTTGTGTTCGTCAACCAGACAACGACGAGCAAGGAGAACCCGGACGGGGCATTCGCGGTCAGCAGTGTCAAGGTCAGCCTTACCAAGATCGACGGCGCCTGGCTCATCTCGTCATTCGACCCCGTGTAGCGTCGGCGCCGTGGCGGTGCCGTCAATCGTGGGGGCGATCGTGCCGCTGCCGATGACCGTCCCGGACAACGCGGCGGCCGCGCTCACGCCGTTGGCGGGGGAGGCCCCACTGGTCCGCGTTCTGCGCACGATGCTCGGTGTGTTGGCTGAGCCGGCTGCCGTCGTTGTCGCGACGGCTACACCCCTTCTTGACGATGTACGCGAAAGCCTTGCCGCCCAGGGCCTTTCCGCTGCTGTCACGGCGGCCGCCGACCCTGGTTCAAGGGCCCAATGTCTGACAGCCGGGTTGGAATACTTTGAGCGCGAGGAGATTTCGCCGCAGCTCGTGATCGTCCACGACGTCCGCCGGCCATTGGCATCTGCCGGCTTGTTCGGCCGCGTGATCTCAGCGCTGCGCAACGGCAGCACCGTCGTGATGCCTGCGCTACCTCTGACTGACAGCGTCAAATCCGTCGATGCGCACGGTTCGGTGACGGCCACCCTTGACCGTTCGGTACTGCAGGCCGTGCAGTACCCACGGGGTTTCGCGACCGATCAACTCGCCCGATTGCTCACCAAGCGCTCGTCCGACGAGTTCGACGAACTCGAGGAGGTCATTGCGGCGGGCGCGCCGATAACCGTTGTCGACGGCGATTCCAGTGCATTCGTCGTCGAACTTCCCCGCGACGCCGCGTTCGTCGAGGCGATCATCGCGCACGCGGGCGATTCGTGAGGAGGGCTTCGGCCACCGCGATGTCGTGGGCGTAGGTCACCTTGAGATTGCGTTCCTCGCCGTCGAAAGTGCGGACGTCGACGTCGCCGAACGTTTCGATGCACGACGAGGTGTCTGTGCCTTCGAATCCCTCCCGATTCGCGGCCTGATACGCCCGCAGCAACGGCAACGCGCGGAACGCCTGCGGTGTCTGTACGCGAACAAGCCTGCCCATGCCGCTCAACGACTCGAGGTCGCCGGACGCTGTCGTCACCACATCGGGGACGGTCACCGCTGGCAGGGCCCCGCCGAACGCACGGGCGACCGACAGCGCGGTGGCGAACATCTCGGGCCCCGCGATGGGCCGCGCGGCGTCGTGAATCAGGACGACGTCAACCGCACCCGTCTCGATGTCGGCGGCGAGATAGCTCAGCACATTGAATTCCGATGCGTGCCGGGTGTCGCCGCCCTCGACGAACTCCACATTCGCGGCTGCGAGCTCCCGCTGCACCGTGTCCTCGGCGAGCGCGCGCTCACCCCGCCTGAAGACCAGCACCGTTCGGGTGATGCCCGGCGCGCGCGTCACGGCGTCAAGCGACCACGACACCATGCTGCGCCCGGCCAGCGGGAGGTATGCCTTGTTGCCGTCGGCGCCGACACGGGTGCCGAGGCCGGCGGCCAGCACGACTCCCACGGCGTAGGCTCCCGACGACGACCCCATCCTCGTATCTTGGCACTGTGCAACGCCCGCTGACGATCCTGATCTCCGGTGCGGGCATCGCCGGTCCGACCTTGGCGTACTGGCTGGCGCGGCGGGGCCACCGGCCGATCCTCATTGAGCGAATGCCCGAGCTGAGGGTGGGCGGGCACGCGGTAGACATCCGCGGCACGGCTCTCGGCGTCACCGAACGAATGGGACTCGAAACCGCGGTTCGCGAGGCCCGCACCACGATCATGACCCTGTCTGCCGTGCGGCCCGACGGCCGGCGCACCTACGACGTGGCGCTGCGACCACTGCACGGGGCGCGCGGCGATCGCGAGGTCGAGATCATGCGAGATGACTTGGTGCGCATCCTGTTTGGCGCCATCGCCGACGACGTCGAAGTGGTCTTCGGCGACAGGGTGCGGGCCGCGGTTCCTCAAGAATCAGGTGCCGTCGGGGTCGAGTTCGAGCACGGCCCGTCGCGGGAAGTCGACATTGTCGTTGGCGCGGACGGTCATCACTCGGCGGTTCGCGAGCTGGTGTTCGGTCCGGAGAAGCGGTTCACCCATCATCTTGGCGCTTACCTGTCGATCTATACCGTCGACAACCTTCTCGGGCTGCGTGACAGGGCGGTGCTCTACAACGAACCCGGACGGGCGGCGGCGATGTTCACGGTGCGCGGCAACGAGCGGGCGAAGGTGGTGCTGCTGTTCCGCAGCCCCCCGCTCGCCATCGACTTCGCCGATCGCGCCGCCCAGCAAGACCTGCTGCGCAGGCGTTTTGCCGGGATGGGTTGGGAGACGGGGCGATTGCTCGAGGCGATGCCCGGCGCCTACGACTTCTACTTCGACGAGATGAGCCAGGTGCGGATTCCGAGCTGGTCGAAGGGTCGGGTCGTACTGCTCGGTGACGCCGCGTACGGCCCGTCGCCGATGTCGGGTCAGGGCACCTCGCTGGCCATGATCGGTGGCTACCTTCTCGCGCACCGAATCGCCACGGCAGCTGATCTGTCGACGGCATTTGCGTTGTGGGAAAGCGACTTTCGGCCCAACGTGCTGAGTAATCAGGCACTGGCCACCGGCGGGATGTCGACGCTGCTTCCCGCTTCCCGATGGGGCATTTTCGCACGCAATCAGTCGATGCGGGTACTGCCGCTGCTGGCGCGCTATGGCCGTGGCTTCGGCGGGCGGATCGAGCGGGTGTCGCGTGCGGTGGCGCTGCCCGACTAGCGGGCCGCGGCCTCCTGTCCCATGAGGTTGCCGAGCTCGGCGCGCGAGTGGATGCCGAGTTTGCGGTAAATCTGAGTGAGGTTGGCTTCGACGGTCTTCACACTGATGAACAGCTTTGCCGCCACGCCGCGGTTGGTCATGCCGGAGGCGGCGAGTTCGGCGACCCGCTGTTCGGACGGCGTCAGCCGCACGTAATTGCGTGGACTGACATTGGTCCGGGCCAATTCCGCGTGTGCGCGCTCCGCCCACAATGGTGTGCCCATGGTCTCGAAGGCACTCAACGCCTCGCTCAGAGTCGCCGCGGCGGCCTGCTTTTGTCGTTGCCGACGTTGGAGCTGTCCAAGCAGCAACTGAGTGCGTGCACGTTCGAATGGCATTGGCAGCCGGTCGTGTTCGGTCATCGCTTGGTACGCCGTTTCGACCGCCGCCTCGATGTCGCCGCGGGCCGCCAGAGTCATGCTGCGGCACCTCGCGCCTACCGCCAGCATCCACGCCCGGTCGAGCCGGCGACCGTTGCGTTCGAACTCTTCGATCAACGGATCGGCCTCGTCGAGGCGCCCCATGGCCACCATGGCCTCGATCGTCTCGGGGATGAACGAAGCGGACAGTATCTCGGTGCATGGGCGTGGCGCTGCCAGCAAGGGCTGCAAGATCGTGAGTGCCTCGGCGTAGTTTCCCTGCGAAGCCTCCAGGAACCCCAGGCTCACGGTTGGCAATACGGCCATCGGTGCGGAACCGCAGCTGCGGGCGGCGTCTATGGCGGCGCGGGCGTCAGCGCGCGTTTCGTGGGCTCGGCCAAGATACGAGGCAGCAGCGGCCCGAACAGACAGCGGTATCACGAGCACATGGTCACCGTCGATGTGTCTGGCCCGTTCGACGGCTTCCTCGGCGTAACCGGCCGCCTCGGTGAAGTGGCCGAGCCAAATATTGATCAGGCAGGAAAACCCGGCGATGGCCATCAGATCCCCTTCGGCACCGCGTTCGTCGCAGCGGCGCCGAAGGGCCAGCATCTTGTTGTGAGCGTCGTGAAGCCGCCCGGTGAAGGCCCGCATCAACGCATCAATGAGGCTGGCGCGGAACAGGATGGGGACATCGGTATCGCAATCCTCGAGTTCGAGCGCGCGTGCCAGGCTCGCCTCGTCCACGCCGTTTCCGGACTCGAAGTTGGTGTGTACCCACACGGCCAGCGTCTGGCTGATCAGTGCGGGGCGCCGATGAGCCTCCGCCGCCGAGATGGCTTGGCGCGCCACGCTCAACGCCTCATCGAACTGACCGGCGGCCCGCTGGGCGTGTGACAGCAACAGCAAGACGCGAATGCGAAGCCCCGAAACTTGTTGTGCGTCATCCAGCACGCTCTTCAGCAGATCTGCTGCCTCGACGAGCTTGTTGTCGTGGATCTGCATTCTTGCGCGCAAGGTCATTGCGACCGTGCGCAGCGGCCCGGGCGGCTGCTCGAGAGCGGGCAACAGGCACGCGGCGGCCTGATCCGCGTCGCCGGCCTGAAAGCGGTGATCTGCCGCCCTTATCCGGCGCAGCGGTGTGTCGCCGCCCAGGCCGATCGCCAGGTCAAGCAGCTCTGCTGCCGCAGCCGGCGCGCCCCGGGCACGCGCGGCGTCTGCGGCCTCGTCAAGCGCCTGCAGGACTTCCGGGTCTGCGCTGGCCGCTGACATCGCGAGATGCCGAGCCCTCAGCTCGGGCTGCTCGACGACCCCGGCAAGCGCCCGGTGCGCCGCGCGGCGCCGGGCGGGACTGACGTCGGTGTACACCCCGCGTGCAAGTAGCGGGTGTGAGAACCGCACCCGATTGCCTTCGATACCGACCATGCCGCGGCTCTCGACCTCTTCCAGCAGCCCGATGACTCGTTCTGCGGTGGTGTGGGTGGCACGCGCCAGCAGATCAACTGTGGGGTCGGCGACACACGAAGCGGCGAGCAGCAGGTCGAGAACGCCGTCGTCGAGGTCGCCCATTCGGATCCGCATCAGTTCGGCCAGCGTTTGAGGCAGGCCCTGTGTGGCGATGGAGGGCTGAACGCCGACGGTGCGCGCCATTTCCAAGGCATAGAACGGGTTACCTGCGGACACATCTGCGATGCGCGCCATGGTCGGACGGGAAAGTGTCCGTCCCAGTCGTTCGGAAATCATCGTGCGCAGTTCGCCCAGGCTCATCGGTCCCACGCGAATCCGTTGAAAACCAACGGGATTGGCCAGCTGCAGCCAGGATGTAGTCGCGTTGTGGTCGGTCCGCTCGGTGGCCAGCAGTCCCGCTCGCCCTTTCAACCGCCGGGCCGTGTACGCCACCACGCCGCGGCTGGACGCATCGAGCCACTGGAGGTCGTCGATCCCGATAAGCACCGGCGCGGCCTGAGCGAGTGCGCCAATGATCGAAACCAACGCTGCCGCCACTACACGTTGGTCCGTCGCGGGGCCGCCGCCGGTGTCCCGAAGCAGAACCCGGTCCACCGCCACGCGTTGCACGTCGGCCAACCCCGCCAATTCGTCCGGCTCGACATCGCTCAGGAGGTCGGCCAACGTGCCGTAGGCCAGCACCGACTCCGCCTCCCACGCCCGCGCCGACAACACGCGGAATCCATGCTCGCGGGCCTGGTCCAGCGTGGCCAGCCAAAGCGTGGTTTTTCCGATGCCGGCTTCACCCTCGATGACCAGACCGGACGGCTGGCGCTGCGCGGATGACAAGAACTCGGCGACCGACTCCGACTCGGCCGAACGGCTCACCATCCCGACAGCCACAACCCCATAATGAGCTGTTTGCTGGAGTGCGTCAGCCGAATGGTCAAAGCCGACGGGTCAGTTCGCCAGGTCGAACGCCTTGGTTACCTTGGTCGGCCTGATACGAACGACAAGCTCACCGGGGACGCCATTGCGCCTGCCGAACTCGTCGGCGCGATCGGGGCCCATATAGCGCCCGCCGGTCCGAGTGGCGATGTCGAGCAGCTCCTCGGGATCTTCGCTGATCGACGCGATGCCCTGAACCTGGACGAACGAGAACGGCGGCCGTGGCTCGTCCACGCACATCACTACGCGAGCATCACGGGCCAGCGCACGCCCCTTCGCGGTGTTCTTGCCGGTGTTGAAGGCCAATTCGCCGCCGTCGACGACGAACCAGACGGGCGCAACCAGCGGCCTGCCGTCGGATGCCAGATAACCCAACATTCCGGTGCGGGTGCCTTCGGACAGGAAATCGATCACGTCATCGGTGAGTTCGTCCACCTCATCACGGTAGATGTAGCCAAACGCGCCGACGAGGAAGGTCAGTCCTCGGCGTGACGGTCGTAGTCCCATCGCTCGAGCCGCACCTGTAGCTCGTACAGGCCCAGAGCGGCAAGCGGGGTACCGATCGACATGCAGATCATCATTAGCGCGTTCATGGCTCGCTCGAGTCGTTCTTCGTTGCTCTGACGGAACGGAGCGTATGTGCCGAGCGCAGCGAGGAACACGCGTAGGAAGCTACCTGTTTGTCGGCGCGGCGAAGAACATCCAGGGCGGCCAACCGCCTTTCGTGGTACCGATCCCGCTCGTCGGAAAGCCACTGCTCGGTCCAGCGGTCGAGCAGATCGCCGGCTCGCAGCAGCGGAAGCAGGTCGGCCACGAGAGTCGGATCCGCACCGGCCGGTTGGTCGTCGTCGAGCAGCCGCTCGATCAGATCGACCGCGTCATGCCAGTCCACCGAGACCTCCGGGGCCAACGCGACATACTGCGGATCCACCACCAGTAGCGGGTCGGCCCCGATCGGCCGCAGGCGCCACATCG
>NZ_DASSCY010000367.1:0-27376 GCF_035697385.1 Mycobacterium sp.
CTGGCGTCCTCGATGGCCTTGGACACCTGTGTCTTCGCCCCTCGCGGCCACAGCAATACCGACACCACGACGCCAACCAGCGCGCCGACCACGACGTCCTCGACGCGGATCAATCCGACCTGCCAGCCGGTCGGCACGATCAGGTTGAAGTTGATCAGCACCATCATGGTGAACGCGGCCTGCCCTGCGACGAACGACGCGACCTCAGGCACGTACGCCGAGCCAAAAGCCACGAGCGGCAACATGATCCACAGCACCACCGGGTCAACGCCGAGCAGCTCGATGAGGATCGCGCCCAAGACGAACCCGACAGCGGTGCCTGCCACCGCGCGCAGCACCCGTGTACCCGTGGTCAGCGCGCTGCTGCGCAACACCGACATCGCGCCGAGAACCACCCAGAACCCGTGCTCCACCGGGAACACGTGGGTGACCGCAACGGCCAACGCCAAACCCAGCCCGGTGCGAAGACTGTTACGAAGCACCACCGTGCGAGTCGCGAGGAACCCCTTGGTGATCGCGGCAACCGCAACAGTTTCTGGCATCACCCAGTCGGCGGCGCCGGTCTCTGGCAACCGGCGCCCAAGTACCCGCGCCCATACCGGTCGGGCGTCCGCGGCAGCGGCGTTGCGGATGATCCGGCCGGTCACCGCGATGGTGGCCGAGATGGTGCGACGGTTCAGCAGCTCGCGACCGACCGCGACCGCGGCAGCATCGTCGCGCTCGCTCAGCAGCCGGTCGATGTCTTCGCGATAGGTGCCTTGCGCCACCGACCGCTGCGTGACGAGCGCTGCGCGAAGGTCTTCGCTGCGAGCCGTCCGCTCGGCCGGTACGCGCAGACGCAACACCGCAGCGCAGTCGCGCAGTACCCGCACCGCCGGCTCCCGCATCGCCCCCAACAATCGGCCAGTGTCCTCGTTGATGCGGTCGGACAGCCAGCCGAGGTCGTCGACCACCCGCACCAGCGCGCGGCTGCCCGCCGTCAACGCAACCGGCCGATAGTCAGCGCCGAGGAAGGTGTCGTACAGCGCGTTCATCGCCTTGGTGACGTCGCGTCCCGACGCCGTGCCCTCGATGCGATCGGCGAGTCGGTTGCACACCCGTGCCGCATGCCGTCGTAGATCGTCGTGATGGCGCGGCGGGAAGAGGAACAACGCGGCAGGCACGCACAGGGCCAGAGCGATCGACCACCCCAGCAGCCGCTCGGGTAGCGGGCCGACGGGCGTGCAGGCGGGTAGCACGAACATCAATAACGTGGCGCGTTGCCCCGCGGCGACGATCTCGCTGAGCACCCCGGCGAAGATCACGGCCACCCCGAGAATGAACATCAACGCGACGCTCAACCACGGATTCGGTGCGACCAGGGTGCCCAGCGTGATGAGGACCGCGCCGTTGAACCCGAGGCCGCCGTAGGCAAGAGCACGGGCAGGCCGGTTGCCCGGGAAGTCCACGAGTATCAGCAGCGCCACCGAACCGAAGATGGTGAACAGCGGTGTCTGAGACCCGCCGCCGACCGCGAAGCTGACCGCCGCCGCGATGGGCAGCACGATCGCCGCTCGCGCCGCACGCCGCAACGCGTCGAACTGGGGGTCACGCGCGCGCACACGATCGGCCACGTGGCGCAACACCGCGGCGGTTTCAGTGGGCAAGGATCTTGATCCCCAACACAAGAACACCGACACCGACCAGACCGGCGACGGCGAGCACCTGCTGCCACCAGGGCAGTTCGGTTCGGCGCACCGCCAGTAGTGCGATCACACCGAGTTCGGCGACAAGGACCCACGCCGCGATCCACGTCGCGGTGTCGGTGTCGAGTGCGCCGAGTCCGGAGACCACCAGGATCACGATCGGCAGGAACGCCGCCTCCAGGATCTGGCCGGAGGACTGCAGCATCCGCAGCGCAGCCCGTCCGCGCGGGGCCGCGCGGTACACCCCGACGTGGGCCACCCAGTCGGCGAGCAGGCTGGCGGCCCACAAGCCGCCGGTCGCCACCGCGACGTCGAGGATCCTCGCCCACGCGCTGGTTTCCTCGGTGGTGTATCGGGCCAGTACGGCAAGGGTCGCCAGACACGAGATGGCACCGTAAAGGCGTTCACGCAGTAGGGCGACGACGTGCTCGACCGGCTCATTTTCCGCCGCCGCCCGCGCCGCCCTAGTCACCGTCGGGCACCGAAGCGAATCTGCCCGAATCAAGGGCCTCAATTAGCTGGCCGGCGATCCACTCCAGCACGCCGGCGTCGCGCGGCAGGGTGGCCTGCTCATAGCCGACCAACAGGTACACCCCCCAAGCCGCGAACATCTGCGCCTGACGCTTGTTCTGCAGGATTTCGAAGGCCGATTCAAACATGATGTCGAAACGCTGTTGATCGACGGCGACCTGGATGGAGTACACCTGGGGGTCGACCGAACTCCACACCCGGATCGCGGCCTCAGCGCCGTGCGGCAAGGCCAACCCGACCTGGATCAGGCTGTCGATGCGACGGCGCGGATCCGGTTCGGCGCGAACCGCCTCCACGACCTGCACGGTGCGGGCCTGCATCCAGTGCCCGACCAGTTCCTTGGTGTAGGCGGACCAGCTGGGGAAGTAGTGATAGAAGGAGCCGGTGGTGACGCCAAGGCGATTGCACACCTCGGCGAGCTTCAGTCCGCCGTAGCCGAGGTCGGACAACACGTCGAGCCCGGTCTCGAAGTACGCCTCCCGGGATACGACGCTGGCCATGGGACGGGACCCTAGTTCGTCACCCAGCCGATCTCCACGACGAAATTTGGGGAACCGGCCTGAACAATTTGCTGAAACGACATGCCGATGTTTCCTAATGCCAATACCTGATAGACCGGGCAGTGAGCTGTGGCACAATTTGACCGTGCCGCAACATACGGCGAGCCGTGGCCCGGGTCGTCCCCCCGCAGCGAAGGCTGCTGAAACGCGAGAGCGCATCGTACAAGCCGCTCGAGAGGTCTTCAGCGAACTCGGATACGACGCCGCGACCTTCCAGGCGATCGCGATACGTGCCGATCTGACCCGCCCCGCGATCAACCACTACTTCGCGAGCAAGCGTGTGTTGTGGGCCGAAGTCGTGGAGCAAACCAACTCGCAAGTTGTTAGCGCGGGAATGGTGAGGGCGCAAAGTGAGACCGGTCTGCTCCGGCGGCTGTCCTCATTCTTCAGCGCGGCGATGCAGGCAGAATCCGAAGACCGTTCTGCGGCAGCCTTTCTCGTCACCTCGGTGCTGGAGGCGCAGCGGCATCCGGAGTTGAGCGGCGACGAGCACGACTCGTTGAAGAATTCGCGCGCGTTCGTGGCATGGGCAATAAACGATGCGATCGAGCGTGGCGAGCTCACGACGGACACCGACGTCAACTACCTCGTCGAGATGTTGGTGGCGGTGATGTGGGGGATGGGCTTCTACGCGGGATTCGTCGGCAACCACGACGAACTTGCCTCCGTGATGCACAAGTTCGAGCTGCTGATGGCCAACAAGCTCTGGAATCTGCACGAATAACGCTCGGCAATAGTTCGTTCCTGGGTGATTGCTGTCCACTTTCTGGGTGTCTACCTGCGGTGATGTGGCCCACATTTCGTATAGCTAGGCTAAATTATTAGATAGCATTGCGAACGAAATGACCGATTTGAGTGAGGCCCGATGAGCACGTTGCGCACCGACGACGACACCTGGGACATCGCCACCAGCGTGGGAACCACCGCGGTGATGGTCGCGGCCGCCCGCGCAGGCGAGACCGAACGGGACGACGCGCTGATCCGTGATCCGTACGCCAAGATTCTGGTTGCCGGCGCGGGGACTGGCGTCTGGGAGTCGATGCTCGACGACGAATTCGCCGCCAAGCTCGCCAATGCGGACGCCGAAGCCGCCGCGATCTTCGAGCACATGGGCAGCTACCAGGCCGTGCGGACGCACTTCTTCGACGAGTTCTTCGCCGACGCCGCCGCTGCGGGCATCCGCCAAATCGTCATCCTCGCCTCCGGCCTCGACTCCCGCGCCTATCGCGTGCAGTGGCCGGCAGGCACGGTTGTCTACGAGATCGACCAGCCCAAGGTGCTGGAGTACAAGTCGGCCACGCTGTCCGAGCATGGGGTGACGCCGTCGGCCCTGCGCCGCGAGGTCCCTATCGACCTGCGCCTTGACTGGCCGAATGCGTTGCGCGAAGCCGGTTTTGACGCGAGCGTCCCGACCGCCTGGCTGGCCGAAGGGCTGCTGATGTACTTGCCCGCCGATGCCCAGGACCGGCTCTTCGAGCAGATCACCGCACTCAGCGCGGCCGGCAGCAGGATCGCGGCCGAGACGATGGGCACTCACAGCGAGGATCGACGCCAGGAGATGCGGGAGCGGTTCGCTCGCATCACCGAGAAAATGGGCATGGAGCAGAACCTCGATATTCAGGATCTGATCTACAACGATCCGGACCGAGCCGATGTCGCGGTATGGCTCGGGGACCACGGCTGGCGCTCGGCCGCGCTCAATTCGCAGGACGAGATGCGGAGGTTGGGCCGCTTCGTCGAGGTTCCGAATCCGGACGACGACGCGTTCTCCACGTTCGTCACCGCCGAGCGCATCTAAGTTTCCGCCGCTCGCGGCGCAGAACTGGGCCTATTGGGCGGGCCAACCAACTGGTTAGGATCGGGTATTCCTCGGGTCAGGAAGGACACCCACCATGACCACAGAATTCGCCGCGCCCGCACAAACCAGCACCGACATCCCTGGCGTCGTCCGCCGACTGCGGGACACGTTCAAGACCGGCCGCACCAAGAGCATCGAGTGGCGCAAGCAGCAGCTCAACGCGATGGAGCGACTTGTCCTCGACAACGAGCAGGCCATCGCGGCCGCGCTGGAACAGGACCTCGGCCGCAAACCCTTCGAGGCATGGCTGGCCGACATTGCCAGCGTCGCCGGTGAGGCCAAGGACGCGGCGAAGAACATCCGCAAGTGGACGCGACGCAAGTACCGGAGGCTGGAGATGTCGCAGCTGCCCGGCCGCGGCTGGATCGAGTACGAGCCCTACGGCACTGTGCTGATCATCGGCGCGTGGAACTTCCCGTTCGCGCTGACGCTCGGGCCTGCCGTCGGCGCGATCGCCGCGGGCAACACCATGGTGCTCAAGCCGTCTGAGGTGGCGCCCGCGTCGTCGGCGTTGATGGCCGAGCTGGTACCGAAATACCTCGACAGCGACGCGATCGCGGTCGTCGAGGGCGACGGCAGCGTCAGCCAGGAACTGATCGCGCAGGGCTTCGACTACCTGCTCTACACCGGCGGAACGGAGATCGGCCGCAAGGTCTACGAGGGCGCTGCGGCGCACCTGACCCCGGTGACGCTCGAGCTCGGCGGCAAGAGTCCGGTGATCGTTTCGGCCGATGCCGACCTCGACGTCGCGGCCAAGCGGATCGCGTGGACCAAGCTGATCAACTCCGGCCAGATCTGCATCGCGCCGGACTACGTTCTGGCCGACGCGAAGATCCGCGATCAGCTCGTCGACAAGATCAAGGCCGCGGTGACGACGTTCGAGTCCGAGAACCCCGACGGCAAGCGCATCGTCAACGAGCGCCACTTCGACCGGCTGACCACCGCGCTGGCCGCAACCAAGGGCGACGTGGTGATCGGCGGCGGCTCCGACGCGTCGAAGATCAGCATCCAGCCCACCGTCGTCGTCGACCCGGACCCGGCCGAGCCGCTGATGACCGATGAGATCTTCGGTCCCATCCTGCCGATCGTGACCGTCCAATCTCTCGACGACGCAATCGCTTTCGTCAATGCCCGGCCGAAGCCGTTGGCGGCCTACCTGTTCACCAAGACCAAGAGCATCCGCGAGCGCGTGGTCAAGGAGGTCGCGGCGGGCGGCATGGTGGTCAACCACCTGCTGTTCCACTTCGCGACGCACAAGCTGCCATTCGGCGGCGTCGGGCCGTCGGGAACGGGCGCCTACCACGGCAGGTTCGGCTTCGAGGAGTTCAGCCACAAGAAGGCCGTGATGACCAAGATGACGCGACCCGACGTCGGCGCCTTCATCTATCCCCCGTATACAGAGAAGGCTTGGAAGCTCGCTAGACGGCTCTTCTAGAAAGGGAGATTGATGCCAGGAGTGCAGGATCGCGTCATCGTCGTCACCGGCGCCGGAGGCGGACTCGGGCGCGAGTACGCGCTGACGCTCGCCAAAGAGGGCGCCAGCGTCGTCGTCAACGACCTCGGCGGCTCGCGCGACGGCACCGGCGCCGGACACAACATGGCCGACCAGGTGGTCACCGAGATCAAAGACGCCGGCGGCCGCGCGGTGGCCAACTATGACAGCGTCGCCGAGCCCGAGGGCGCCGAAAACATCATCAAGACCGCGCTCGACGAGTTCGGCAAGGTCGACGGCGTGGTCAGCAACGCGGGCATCCTGCGCGACGGCACCTTCCACAAGATGGAGTTCGCGAACTGGGACGCCGTGCTCAAGGTGCACCTGTATGGCGGATACAACGTCATCCGCGCTGCGTGGCCGCACTTCCGCGAGAACGGTTTCGGCCGCGTCGTCGTGGCCACCTCGACCAGCGGCCTGTTCGGTAACTTCGGCCAGGCCAACTACGGCGCCGCCAAGCTCGGATTGGTCGGCCTGATCAACACGCTTGCCCAGGAGGGCGCGAAGTACAACATCAAGACCAACGCCGTCGCGCCCATCGCGGCCACTCGGATGACGCAGGACATCCTGCCGCCCGAGGTGTTCGAGAAGCTGACGCCTGAGTACGTCGCGCCGATCGTCGCCTACCTGATGACGGAGGAATTGCCTGACACCGCATCGGTGTTCATCGTGGGCGGCGGCAAGGTGCAGCGCACCGCGCTGTTCCAGAACGAGGGCGTGACATTCTCCGACGGTGTGCCTTCGGTGGACGACGTGGCCGCGAAGTGGGGCGAGATCACCGACCTGTCGGCGGCGCAGCGGGCCACCTTCAGCCTCGGCTGACCGGCCACACGTGAAAGCGCTTGTCGCGCGCGAGCTTTCGGGCCCTTCGGGTCTGGTCTACACCGACGTCGATGATTTGAGTGGCGACCAGTCGGTGATCGTCGACGTCGGCGCGGCCGGAGTGTGTTTCCCCGACCTGTTGCTGCTGCGCGGCGAGTACCAGCTTCGGCTGGAGCCCCCGTTCATCCCGGGCATGGAGGTCGCGGGCATAGTTCGCTCTGCGCCAGAGGAATCCGGCTTCAAGCCGGGCCAGCGCGTATCGGCCTTCACGATGCTCGGCGGTTTCGCCGAGCAGGTGGCGGTCGCGCCGGAGCAGGTGCTGCCAACGCCCGACGACGTGGACGACGCAGCAGCGGCCTCGTTGCTCGGCAATTACTACACAATGTATTTCGCGCTCGCTCGTCGCGGAGCGTTGCGATCCGGCGAGACGGTGCTGGTTCTCGGCTCGGCCGGTGGCGTCGGCACGGCAGCGGTCCAGATCGCCAAGGCGATGGGCGCGCGGGTGATCGCGATGGTGCACCGGCCGCAGGCGATGGACTTCGTGTCGTCGCTGGGCGCCGACGTGGTGCTGCCGCTGCGTGACGGGTGGCTCGAAGCCGTGAAGGAGGCGACCGACGGGCGCGGCGTCGACCTGGTGGTGGATCCGGTTGGCGGAGAGGTGTTCGACGACGCGATCCGTGCACTGGCCACCGAGGGCCGGCTGCTGGTGATCGGCTTTGCCGCAGGCGGGATTCCGACCGTCAAGGTCAACCGGCTGCTGCTGCGCAATGTGAGCGTCGTCGGTGTCGGATGGGGCGAATTCGTCAACCGGAATCCTGGCGCGCAGTCGTTGTTCGGCTTCGGCGTCAGGAAGCTGGTCGAGGCGGGCCTGAGACCGCCTGAGCCGATTCGGTTTCCGTTGTCGAAGGGCGCCGACGCGCTGCAATGTCTGGCCGATGGCGGCGTGCTCGGCAAGGTCGTACTGGAGCCGTAGGTGAGCCCGCGAGCTTTGGCCTTCGACGTGTTCGGGACCGTCGTCGACTGGCGCTCCAGCATCATTCGTGAGCTCGAGGAATTCGGCCAACGTCATGGTCTTTCGCAGGACTGGGCGACGTTCGCCGACAAGTGGCGCGCAGGCTATGCCCCGGCGATGGATCGCGTACGCCGAGGCGATCTTCCGTGGACGAGAATCGACGACCTGCACCGGGGCATCCTCGTCGAGCTGCTGCAGTCGGCGGGCATCACATCGGTCAGCGACGAGGACGTCGACAATCTCAACCGTGCCTGGCACCGGCTCGACCCGTGGCCCGACACCGTGGCGGGCCTGACCCGGTTGAAGGAGCGGTTCCTCATCACGACGTTGTCCAACGGCAACGTTTCGCTGCTGACCAACATGGCCAAGCGGGCCGGGCTGCCGTGGGATTGTGTGATCTCCGCCGAACTCTTCCGCCACTACAAACCCGACCGGGAGGCGTACCTCGGATGCGCCGACCTGCTCGACGTGGCGCCGGCTGAGCTGATGCTCGTCGCCGCCCATCCCGGCGACCTGCGCTCGGCGCGCGATGCGGGCCTGATGACCGGATATGTCGCTCGGCCACTGGAGTACGGGCCAGGGCGTGAGCCCCATCCGATCGAGGATGGCGAGTTCGACGTCGTCGCGACAGATTTTCTGAACCTCGCCGATAGGCTGGGCGCGTGAGCGCCGGCGGAATCGTCCTTGTAGCGCTAGTAATCGCCGTCGGGTTGATCGGCATCGTGGTGCCGCTGCTGCCAGGGACGCTGCTGGTGTTCGCCGCGATCGCGGTCTGGGCGATTGTCGAGAACAACGTCACCGGGTGGGTGACGCTCGGGGTGGTGACCGTGTTCTTGGCCGCTGCCACCTTGGTCAAGTACCTGTGGCCGATGCGGCGCATGCGCGCCGCTGACGTGCGGACGCTGAGCCTGGTCGCAGGCGCGGTGCTCGGAGTCATCGGCTTCTTCGTGATCCCGGTGCTGGGCTTGGTGATCGGCTTCGTGCTGGGCGTCTACCTGGCCGAGCTGGCCAACCGCCACGACCAAGGGCTGGCCTGGACGTCGACCAAACACGCGGTCAAGGGCGTCGCGCTGTCGGTCGGCGTCGAGCTGGCCGGCGCGCTGCTGGCGACCATGGCCTGGGTGGCCGGGGTCTATCTCACGCAGTAGTGCGTCGGGACCAAGCTGTGGCGAGTCGCCCAAGAACTGAGCCATCGGTGTCTGCGGCAGTCACGCGAATGACGATCCACCCCTGCTCGATCATTGCGTCGATTCGCCGGATGTCCTTGTCGAATCGCTCTCGGGTCATCCGATGATGCTTGCCCTCGTATTCCACGGCGATCTTGACTTCCCGCCAACCCAAGTCGACTTCGCCAATCAAGACGCCGTACTCGTTGTAGACGGGCACCTGTGTTTCGGGTGGCGGATAACCAGCTCGGACTATCAGCAGGCGAAGCCACGTCTCGCGGGGCGATTCCGCGCCTGGGTCGACAAGTTGGATGGCGGTGCGCGCCCGCTTGATTCCGGGCCGGCCGCGGTATCGCTGAAGTGACGTCTCGAGGTCGACCACCTTGAGTCGGGTCGCGCGAGCGAGGGAATCAATGGCGGCCACGGCGGTGTCGACCGGGTAGCGACAGGCCAGGTCCACCGCAGTACGGACGGGTGTCGTGACCGGCATGCCACGCAGCATGCAGATCTCGTCGTCGTCAACGGCGTCGGCCCAGACCGTAATACCCGGCGTGCGGCGGCGGTTCGTATCGATGATCGTGGCCGGCCGCGTCGCGTCGATCCACCGCGCGCCGTGTAGGGCCGACGCGCTGAAGCCTGCCAGTACGCCGTGGCCACGGGATCTCAACCAAGCGGCCTCAGCGCGCACGACAGCCGAGATCTCGGCGTCCCTCGCGATGTACACGTCGTGGTGCATGGCCACGTAGCGGGTGCGCAATGCGTGCCTCGTCAGCGTCCCCGCCGCCAGCGCCTTACTGCCGAAGAATGGCTCGGCCATGGCGAGAGTGTGCCGTGCGGCACCGACAGGACCGCGGTTGTAACGCTGTGGCGGAAAAACGGCCCGAAAACCGCCGTGACGTTACGAGCGCGGAGTGCTAGTCGAAAAGCGCCACGCGCAGCTTGGTGACGTCCTCGTCCGTCACTCCTGCCGCCGCGAGGTAGCCGCGCAGGCCGCCGTAGTTCTCCTCGATCGACCGGTGTGCGGCCGCGAGGTAGTCCTCACGCACACCCAGCACCTCGTCGGTCAGCCGCGCTTCGGCGAACGTGACCACTTCTGGTGTCTCCGAATGATCGCGCACCGACTCCAGGATGCGGTCGCGCAGCTGCGGCACCGCCGCATTGCTCCGCAGGAAATCGGCCACGATTGCGTCTGGTGGAACGCCAACCGCTTCAAGCACCGTCGCGACGGTGAAGCCGGTACGGTCCTTGCCCGCGAAGCAGTGGGTGATCACCGGCCGTCCATCGGCGAGAAGCGAAATCACCTGTCGCACAGCGCGTTGCGCGCCGCCCATCGTCGGAAACCGCAGGTATTCCTCGATCATGAAGCGGCCCGCCGCCACCGCGACATCCTCGTCGTCGGGCTTCTCACTCATCATCTTCTGAAACGTGGCCTCGTGCGGCGCCTCGCCGTCGATCGCTGAGACGTCGGGGAACGGAAGCAGGTGCACCTCGACGCCTTCGGGCACCCGCCCTGGTCCCCGCTTCTCGACCTCGCGGGGCGAGCGCAAGTCGGCCACATCCGTGATGCCGAGCCGCCGCAACACCGCGCGACCGCCCTCTTCGAGCTGGCTCAGCTCGCTGGACCGGAAGAACCGGCCAGGGCGCACACCCGTCTCCTCAGCGACATCGCGAAAGTTCCACGCCCCCGACAGTTCCCCGAGACCAACGGACACTACTGGGTCACCGCCGCCGCGAATGCCGACTTCTCTTTACCGATCTCCGCGCGTGCCACGGTGCGCATGTGCACCTCGTCGGGGCCGTCGAACAACCGCATCCCGCGGTGCCAGCTGTACAGGCGCGCGAGCGGGAAGTCGTCGCTGATGCCCGCCGCACCGTGCACCTGGATCGCCCGGTCGATGACGTCGCACGCCACCTTCGGGGCGACGGACTTGATCTGGCTCACCAGCAGGTGGGCCTCCTTGTTGCCGCGCTGATCGATGGTCCACGCCGCCTTCTCACACAGCAGCCGCGCCTGATCTATTTCGTTGCGGGACTTGGCAATCGACTCGCGCACCACACCCTGCTCGGCCAGCGGTTTGCCGAACGCGACGCGTTTTTGTACCCGGTCCACCATCAGCGCCAGCGCGCGCTCCGCTGCGCCAAGGGCCCGCATGCAGTGATGGATGCGGCCCGGGCCCAGTCGGGCCTGGGCGATCGCGAAGCCCGCGCCCTCCTCGCCGAGCAGGTTCTCTACCGGGACGCGGACGTTGTCGTATTCGATCTCGCAGTGCCCGTGCTGGTCCTGCCAGCCGAACACCGGCGTCGAGCGAACAATGTTCACCCCTGGGGTGTCGATCGGCACCAGCACCATCGACTGCTGCTGATGGCTGGCAGCGTCGGGGTTGGTGCGGCCCATCACGATCAGCACCTTGCAGCGCGGGTCGGCAGCGCCGGTCGTCCACCACTTGCGGCCGTTGATGACGTAGTCGCCGCCGTCGCGGGTGATCGACGTCTGGATGTTGCGCGCGTCGCTGGACGCCACCGCAGGCTCCGTCATCGAGAACCCGCTGCGGATCTCACCGGCCAGCAGCGGTTCGAGCCATTGCTTGCGCTGCTCCTCGGTGGCGAACAGGTGAAGGGTCTCCATGTTCCCGGTGTCGGGAGCGGCGCAGTTGATCACCTCAGGGGCGATCTCCAGGCTCCAGCCGGACAGCTCGGCCAGCGGCGCGTACTCCAGGTTGGTCAGCCCCGATATCGACGGCAGGAACAGATTCCACAGCCCGCGCTCTTTGGCCAGGACCTTGAGCTCCTCGACGACCGGCGGCACGGTGTGGTCGTTCGGGCCTGCCTCGGCCCGGTACTGGTGATAGGAGGCTTCGGCAGGGAAGACGAACTCCGTCATGAAGGCGGAAAGCCGCTTGTGGTAATCCTGCGCCTTAGCCGACATCGTGAAGTCCATGACCGCCACGATATGACACCTGTAAAAAGCGGGAACAACACCGTCGCGTCCAGCGTAGGAACCGGGTATGACCGAGAGCCGACCGCCGCTACCTCCGTTCACCCTCGAGACCGCCATCCAGAAGGCGCAGGCCGCCGAGGACGCCTGGAACACCCGCGATCCGGAACGGGTGAGCCTGGCGTACACGGTCGACTCCCAGTGGCGAAACCGCGACCAGCACATCGTCGGGCGCGAGCAGATCGTGGCGTTCCTGACGCGCAAGTGGGAGACCGAGCTGGACTACGTGCTGCGCAAGAGCCTCTGGGGGTTTCGCAACAACCGGATGGGCGTGCGGTTCCAATACGAATGGCGCGACGCCGCAGGGCAGTGGTTCCGCAGCTACGGCAACGAGCTGTGGGAGTTCACCCCGGAAGGGCTGATGTCCCGCCGGGAGGCCAGCATCAACGACGTCAAGATCGACGAATCGCAGCGCCGGTATTTCGGGCCCCGTCCCGAATCGGAGTACGGCCAGGACATCCCGCTGTGGTGACCGCTACGTCGTCGGGGGCTTGTGGGCCGTCGGGCTCTGGCCGGACTCCCACTTCGCCTCGAGCGCGCGCGTGACGCGGGTGCCTGCGGCGTATTCGACCTGGAACGTCTCACCGTCGTCGTCCTCAAAGGTGACGACGTAGGCGGCGCTGTCAGGGGTGGAGTCCTTGAATACGACTTTGTACGGCTGAGCCTGTCCGGTGCCGCGGTCAACGGCGACGATGTCGCCCGGCGCTACGTCGTCGATCCGGTCGTTGCTCGATATGTTCGACACCTCCTCGACGGTAGCCGAGGACGTTTCAGTCATTCGCTCGCAGGCGCGTCGATGATGACGTGGTGGCCGTGCCACCGGTGGCCGGGCATCACGACAACCGGCGGCCGCGCGATGGTGTTCGGCGTGGCGACGATGCCCGGTCGCGGCGTCGGCTGATACGAGTAGGTGCCTGCGTTGGCCATGCCCGCAAGGCCCAGGGCGGCGCCGCCGAGAACTCCGGCGCAGACGGCCGGCATTGCGATGTAGCGGGCGAAACGGTTTGTGGTGATGTTCATCTGAATTCTCCTGTGTGGTTGGGGTTTTCGTTGTTGAAACAACTATCGCTGGTAGCCGCCGCTTTGTATGTCGGGTGATCGGCCGGTGAACCGGTGGAATTGCGTGTCCCCCGATCGGGGGAAGGGCGCAACCAAAGAGGCCCTCCCCGGGGTCGACGGGGAGGGCCTCTGGTCTGGGGTTATCAGGGGGTGTAGCCGGGCTCGAGGGTGTTCAGGTGCCACATCCCGTGGTGCCAGTGGTGGCCCGGCACCGCGTTGGGGGCGGGGTGGGCGTGCACGGTCGGTGTCGCCACGATGCTGGGCGACGGCGCGCTGTAGGTGGCTGCGTTGGCCGCGCCTGCCAGGCCGAGGGCGGCCCCGCCGATGATTCCGGCGGCGACTGCAGGCAGTGCGATGTAGCGGGCGAAGCGAATATTGCTGTTCATCTGAATTCTCCTGTGTGAGTTGTGGTTTCGTTCCTTGTGCCGGTGTTTTCCGGCGATGACATAAGAATGCCGTCCTCGGCGCGCCTTGTATGTCGGGCAATCGGAGGTCGATCGGGAGGAATCGCGTGTCCCCCAATCGGGGGAACATGGGCCGTTGCTGTGCAAGGCTGGCGTGGTGAGCAGCCCGAAGGTGCGTGTGGTGGTCGGTGATGACCATCCGCTGTTTCGCGACGGCGTCGTGCGGGCACTGACGTCAAGTGACGCCATCGAGGTGGTGGCCGAAGCCGACGACGGGCTGAGCGCGCTCGAGGCGATCAGGACGCATTCTCCGCAGGTGGCACTGCTCGACTACCGGATGCCCGGCATGGACGGCGCGCAGGTCGCGGCCGCCGTGTTGCGCGACGAGCTGCCGACGCGCGTGTTGCTGGTCTCGGCGCACGACGAGTCCGCGATCGTCTACAAGGCGCTACAGGACGGTGCGGCCGGATTCCTTTCGAAGGAGTCGACGCGAAGCGAGCTGGTCAACGCCGTACTGGACTGCGCGAAGGGCCGCGATGTGGTGGCGCCTGGTCTGGCTGCCGGGCTGGCTGGCGAGATCCGCAGGCGGGCCGAGCCCGAGGGCCCGACGCTGAGTCCGCGTGAGCGCGAGGTCCTGAAGATGATCGCGGCAGGCAGTAGCATTCCCACGATGGCCAAGGAGCTGTTCCTGGCGCCGTCGACGGTCAAGACCCACGTGCAGCGGCTCTACGAGAAGCTCGGCGTCAGTGATCGCGGCGCCGCCGTCGCCGAGGCGATGCGCCGCAAGCTCGTCGAATAGCGTGACTCGTCCGATCACTGAGTACTTCGCGGCCGAACCGGTGCGCGTCACCGCATTCATGCGCCTGCCGCTGATCGGTCTGATCGGCCTGCTGGTGTGGATCTGGGAAGTCGACCATTGGTTGCCCGGTGTCTATGCGGTGGTGCTCGGGCTCTACGCGGTCGCAGCGACGGTGTGGGTGATCGTGGTGCTGCGCGGTCCGGTGCCACGCTGGGCGGACTGGGCGTCGACCGCCGTCGACGTGTTGGTGATGGTGGTGTTGTGCTTGGTCTCCGGCGGTGCGACGGCGGCGCTGCTGCCGGTGTTCTTCCTGCTGCCGATCTCGGTGGCATTCCAGGACCTTCCGATATTGACGGCGATCCTCGGAATCAGTGCCGCCACTGGCTATTTGGCGGTGTGGATCGTCTACTCCAAACGAGACGACTCAGTAGGTCTGCCGGACATCGTGTACACGCACTTCGGGTTCCTGCTGTGGGCGGCTGTTGCCACTACCGCGTTATGTCTTGTGCTTGCGCGCAGGCGCGCACGTGTCACGGCCCTGCAGAACGTACGACGGCAATTGGTTTCCGAAGCGATGCAGGCCGACGAACGTCACAACCGGGAAGTGGCCGAGCACCTGCACGACGGTCCGCTGCAGACTCTGCTCGCGGCCCGGCTCGACCTCGACGAGGTGCGCGAACGGACCTCCGACCCGGCGCTGGAGAATGTGCACACTGCGCTGCAGGAGACGGCCGCCGCGCTGCGCTTGACGGTGACGCAGTTGCATCCTCAGGTGCTCGCCCAGCTGGGCTTGACGCCGGCCGTCCGGGAATTGTTGCGGCAGTTCGAAAGTCGCGGCGATTACGTCGTCGAGGCGGAGCTCGAGGATGTCGGAAAGCCGGAATCGCAGCAGCTGCTGTACCGGGCGGCGCGGGAGCTGCTGGCCAACGTCCACAAACACGCAAGCGCGACCACCGTACGGGTAGGGCTTTCACGCAAAGGCGACCGCATCGTCCTCACGATCGCCGACGACGGAACGGGTTTCGACCCCGCCATCGTGGAGCGCTATGTCGCCGACGGCCATATCGGGCTTGGCTCGCTGCTGGCACGCTTCGACGCGATGGGCGGCTCGATGGAGATCAGCTCCGAGGTGGGCTACGGAACGCAGGTGACCGTCACGTCACCCCCCGAGCCTCCCCTGCTCGCGCCTAAACGGTGAGCCCCCGCGAGATGACAAGCCGCTGAATCTGGTTGGTGCCCTCGAAGATCTGCGTGATCTTGGCTTCACGCATGTAGCGCTCGACGCGGAAGTCGCGGGTATAGCCGACGCCGCCGAGCACCTGAACCGCGTCGGTGGTGACCTTCATCGCGGCGTCGGTGGCCACCAGCTTGGCGATGCTGGCCTGCTGTGAATACGGGCGTCCGGCGTCGCGGCGGCGCGCCGCATCCAGATACGTCGCCCGCGCGCTGGCCACCGCGGCGGCCATATCGGCCAGCAGGAAACCAAGACCTTGATGGTCAATGATCTTGCGGCCGAAGGTCGTTCGCTCGTTCGCGTACTTCACGGCCTCATCGAGCGCGGCCTGCGCCAGCCCGACCGCGACCGCGGCGATACCGAGGCGGCCGGAATCCAAGGCGGAGAACGCGATCTGCAGGCCCTGGCCCTCCTCGCCGATCAAGCGGTCGGCCTCGATTTGGGCATGGTCGTAGAACGCCGCCGTCGTCGGTACGGCGTGCAGGCCCATCTTCTCCTCAGGCTTGCCGAAGCTCAGCCCCGGCAGATTGCCAGGCACCAAGAAGCAGGAAATACCCCGCGAGCCTTCACCGGTCCGCGCAAACAACGTGTAGAAGTCGGCCCGCCCGCCGTGGGTGATCCACGATTTGGAGCCGTTGAGGACATAACCCTCGTCGGCCCTCGACGCCTTGCATTGCAGCGCCGCCGCGTCGGAACCCGCTTGCGGCTCGGAAAGGCTGTACGCGCCGATCTGCTCACCGCTCAGCATGCCGGGCAGCCACCGCTGCTTCTGGTCCTCGGTGCCGAAGGCCAGCAGCGGATGCGACGACAGGCTGTGCACGCTCACCGCCACCGCCACCGCGGCCCAGCGCGCGGCGATCTCCTCGAGCACCTGCAGGTACACCTCGTAGGGCTGGCCGCCGCCACCCCACTCTTCGGGTTGCGGCAGGCTGAGCAGTCCGGCGGCGCCCAATTGCGCGAACACGCCCTCCGGATAGCTCTCCGCCTTCTCGTGCGCGTCGACGATCGGGTCGAGCACCTTGTCGCAGATGTCGCGAGTCAGCGCGATCAGGTCAACGACGTCGTCGGAGGGCAGTAGGCGGTCCACTGGCATATGCGGGCGTCAGACCTTTTCGGGCACCGAGAGCGCCGAGTTGATCGCGTCGACCCGGTCTTTGGCGTCACCGAACAGCATCTGGGTGTTCTGCCGGAAGAACAGCGGGTTCTGCACGCCGGCATAGCCAGAAGCCATGGACCGCTTGAACACGATGACATTGTTGGCGTTCCAGACCGTGAGCACCGGCATGCCTGCAATCGGGCTGCTCGGGTCCTCTGAGGCCGCCGGATTGACGGTGTCGTTGGCGCCGATGACGAGCACGACGTCGGTGTCGTCGAAGTCGTCGTTGATCTCGTCCATCTCCAGCACGATGTCGTAGGGCACCTTGGCCTCGGCGAGCAGCACGTTCATGTGGCCGGGCAGGCGTCCCGCGACGGGGTGGATGCCGAACCGGACGTTGACGCCGCGGTCGCGCAGCTTGCGAGTGAGGTCGGCGACGCCGTATTGGGCTTGGGCGACGGCCATGCCGTACCCCGGCGTGATGATCACCGAACTGGCAGACTCGAGCAGTTCTGCGGCGCCCTCGGCGCTGATCTCGCGATGCTCGCCGTAATCCTTGTCGTCAGCGGGCCCGGCCTCGATCCCGAAGCCGCCGGCGATCACTGATATGAACGACCGGTTCATCGCCTTGCACATGATGTAGGACAGGTAGGCACCCGAGGACCCGACCAGCGCGCCGGTGATGATCAGCAGATCGTTGCCGAGCAGGAAGCCCGACGCCGCCGCGGCCCAGCCGGAGTAGCTGTTGAGCATCGACACCACGACGGGCATGTCGCCGCCGCCGATCGACGCGACCAGATGCCAGCCGAGTAGCAGCGCAAGCACCGTGACGACCACCAGCAGCCACAGCTGCGGGTCGATCACGAACCACACCGTGAGCGCGAAGAAAACCACCAGCGCGCCGACGTTGAGGATGTTCTTGCCGGGCAGCATCATCGGCGCGGACTTGATGCGGGCCGAGAGCTTGAGGTTGGCGACGATCGAACCGGTGAACGTCACCGCGCCGATGAAGACCCCGATGACGACCTCGGCCGAGTGGATGCCGAGCATGCCTTCGCCGGCGAGCTGCAGGGCTTCGGCGCCCGCGGCGTCGCCCTCGACATGCAGGTAGCCGTTCCAGCCGACCAGCACGGCGGCGAGGCCGACGAACGAGTGCAGCAGCGCGATCAGCTCGGGCATGCCGGTCATCTCGACGACCTTGGCGCGCCACAGACCGATCGCGGCACCGATCGCCATGGCGCCGACCAGCAGCGCGAGGCCGAGGGGTTCGATGTGGCGGGCGAGCGCAAGCGCGATCGTCGCAATCAGGGCGACGGCCATGCCGGCGATACCGAAAGTATTACCGGCCCTGGATGTTTCGTGCTTGGACAGCCCGGCCAACGCGAGGATGAACAGTACGGCCGCGACGACGTACGCCGCGGTTGCGATGGTTTCCAGTCTGAACATTCTCTAGCTCCTCGTGAACATGGCCAGCATGCGGCGGGTCACGGCGAAGCCGCCGAAAACGTTGATGCTGGCCAGCAGGATCGCCAGGGTGGCCACCGCGGTGACGACGACATTGCCGTGCCCGATCTGCAACAGCGCACCGACGACGATGATCCCGGAGATCGCGTTGGTCACCGACATCAGCGGGGTGTGCAGCGCATGGTGCACATTGCCGATCACGTAGTAGCCGATCACGATGGCCAGCGCGAACACCGTCAGGTGCACCTGCAGCGCCGCCGGCGAGAGCGCGATGAGCGCGAACAGTACCGCCGCGGCTGTGAAGGTCACGCCGAGACGACGCCCGATGCTCATGGGCTTTTTGGCCGGCTTCGTCTCCGCCGGAGCCGTTGCGGCAACCGGCGCCGCGGACACCTGCACAGGTGGCGGCGGCCAGGTGATCTCGCCGTCGCGGACCACCGTCACCGAGCGCTGCACCACGTCCTCGAAGTCGAGGATGAGCTTCCCGTCTTTCTCGGGGGTCAGCAGTTTGAGCAGGTTGACCAGGTTCGTGCCGTACAGCTGGGACGCCGTCGCGGGCAGCCGCCCGGCCAGATCGGTGTAGCCGATGATCGTCACGCCGTTGTCGGTGACGATCGCCTGGTCCTTGACGGTTCCCTCGACGTTGCCGCCGTTGGCCGCGGCCATGTCGACGATCACGCTGCCCGGCTTTATAGAGGCGACCATGTCCGCGGTGATGATGCGCGGTGCCGGCTTACCGGGGATCAGCGCGGTGGTGATGATGATGTCGACGTCCTTGCACTGCTCGGCGTAGAGCTGCGCCTCGCGGGCCTTGTAGTCGTCGCCCATCTCCTTGGCATAACCGGTGGCCGAGACCTCGGCTTCGTCCGACTCGACCGAGATGTACTCACCGCCGAGGGACTTGACCTGATCGGCGACCTCGGGCCGCGGGTCGGTGGCCCGCACGATGGCGCCCATGCTGCCTGCCGCGCCGATAGCCGCCAGACCGGCCACGCCTGCGCCGACGACGAGCACCTTGGCCGGCGGAACCTTCCCCGCCGCGGTCACCTGTCCGGTGAAGAACCGGCCGAACTTGTTGGCGGCCTCGATGACGGCGCGGTAGCCCGCGATGTTCGCCATCGACGACAGCACGTCCAGTGACTGAGCCCGGGAGATTCGCGGCACAGCGTCCATGGCGAGCACGGTGATCGGCCGGGTGGCCAGCTGCTCGACGAGGTCCGGCTTGAGCGCGGGGGAAATCAGGCTGATCAGGGTGGCGCCGTCGCGCAGGGCGGCGATCTCCGCGTCGTCCGGCGCGTTCACCTTGAGCACCACGTCGGCCGTCCAGACCTGCTCGGCGGGTACGACGCCGGCACCGGCCTCGGTGAATGCCGCATCGGAGAAGCTCGAGGCGGCGCCCGCGCCGGTCTCGACCACTACCTCGTAGCCCAGCTTGACGAGTTGGCCAACCGTCTGCGGCGTCGCCGCAACCCGCGTTTCCCCAGGCAGCGACTCTCTCGGGATCCCGATGATCATCGATTTCGATCCGATCTAAGTTTCTGTCACGGTCCGGTCGGGGTACGACGGCGTCCCCGACACAGCTCGTCGTGGGACGAGTGGAATACGTAAGTGTAAGAGTCGGCCCAAATCACCCACGCGCCCCGTGGGCGGTGATCCCACGAAGCCGGTGTCTGCTTTTCGCCGAAAGTGCATCCCTTGCGAAAAACAGGCCGGAAAATGGCAGTGTGCGCACGTTCGGGAAACCCGGGCGACGACGATGGCCTTCTTACATCGTCGCTGCCCTGGCGCTGACCGTGGCGGTGCTCGGGGTCGTCGTCATCGACAGGGCTGGTACCGACGATGCCGACGCGCCGGAATCGACGATGGATGCTCGTAGTTCCCAGATTCTGCGGAAAGATCTCGACGTCGATGTGGGCCGGTTCGCACCCGCAGCCAACCCGCTGCTGGAAACAGGAAAACTGCCTGTGACACTGCGAAACAAGGGCCGCGACACCGCATCGTTTCGCCTCCACGTCGAGGCGGTGGACGCCGCAGGCAACCGTATCGCCGACGACACCGCCCAAGCCGCGAACATGTCACCTGGACAATTCGTGATCGAGGACCTGTTCATCGTGGTCCCCACCGATCGGTACGACGCGATGAGCCATGCGACCTTCCGGGTTGTCGAAGTCGACAAGTACTGACGCCTCGTAGGGCTCGGGAAAAATCTGCGTGAGCACAGACGTTCCTCAACCCTGAGGCACCCGCAAGAGACCAAGTGTCCGTCTTCGTCGATATTGCTCCCGACGCGCCGCAGGTCGGTTCGCCGGTCGCCGCGCTCGACGCGCTCACCAGGGAACGGCTGCAGGAAGACGTCCGTCAGGTCAGCGCGGAGTCCGGCCGTACGACGGTCTTCGTCACCCACAGTGCCGACGAGGCAGCGTTCCTCGGCTCGAGGATTGTGGTGTTGACTCGGCGACCGGGACAGGTGGCGCTGGATCTGCCTGTCGACTTGCCGCGCACCGGCGTGGATCCCGAAAAACTGCGCCGCTCACCCGAATACACGAAGCTGCGCGCGGAGGTGGGCCGCGCCGTCAAGGCGGCGGCCGCTTAGCGGTTCTGTGGCTTAGACCGGCGGATAGGCGGGTGGGGGATAGACGCCTCGCAGGATCCAGGCCCACCAGTTGATGCCGTACTCGAGCTCGTCGCTCGCGTCATAGTCCGGATTCGGATCCACGTCATCACCTCTCGAGTACGTCTGGTCTGGGTGGAAGTCTAGACCCGGCGCCGTGGCGGCGACAGCCTCTACATTTAAACTGGCCAACCAGTTGATTGATGCCCTGACAGGGTCCGGGCCTGCATATAGTGAGTCGCCATGCCTTCCACGTCTTCGGATGTCGCCACCAACGGGATGTCCCGTCGCGACGAACTGTTGGCCGTCGCCACCAAGCTGTTCGCCGCGCGCGGCTATCACGGCACCAGGATGGACGACGTCGCCGACGCCGTGGGCCTCAACAAGGCGACCGTCTACCACTACTACGCCAGCAAGTCGCTGATCCTCTACGACATCTACAAGGGCGCGGCCGACTTCACCGTCGATGCGGTGCACGACGACCCGACGGCGTCGGCTCGCGAGACGATCTACCACTTCACCCGCCGACTGCTGGTCGGCATCGCCGGCAACATCGAACGCGCGGCGGTGTACTTCCAGGAGGGCCCGTACATCACCGAGTGGTTCACCGAGGACCAGGTCGCCTACATCCGGCAGGCCGAGTCGCAGGTCTATGAACACATTCGCGACGTGATCGATCGCGGCATCGCCAGCGGTGAGTTCTACGACTGCGACTCGCACGTGTTGGCGCTGGGCTATATCGGGATGACTCTCGGCTCCTACCGATGGCTGCGGCCGCATGGCCGGCGCACCGCGCAGGAGATCGCCGTCGAGTTCAGCACCGCGCTGCTGCGAGGCCTGATCCGCGACGAAGCCGTGCGTGCGGATTCACCGCTCGGTGTCGACGTGGGCGCGCTGCCCGGCGAATCGGACGCCGCGCCGGCCAAATAGCTCAGAACGCGAAACGGTTGACCACGTCGTAGCGGCGGATCGGCGTCGCGTTCAGCACCCGGTACAGCCGTCGTTGCGGCGTCTCTGCGATCTTGTCGAAGCCCGCCAACGCGGAGCTCTGCTCGAGGAACCGAAGCCGCGGATTCCACGCCTCGATCTCCCGGGCATCACGGATGCCCCATTTGACGATTCCCTTGGTGAAGAGCAGCGACAGTCGCGGGCCCATCGGGGACAGCGTGTCGAACAGCAGCTCACCGCTGCCGAATCGGTCGGTCACCCGTTGAAATAACTCCCACACTTGACGCTCTGACAGGTACATGAGCAGTCCCTCGGCGACCACCAGCAGCGGCCGCCCGGTCGGGATTCGGTCGAGCCAGCCCTCCTCGGTCACTGACGAGCCGATCATGTGGTAGCCGCCGCTCTCGTCGAAGAGCTGGCGCCGCAACTCGATGACGTCCGGTTGATCCACGTCGAACCAGTCCACGTCTGCGGGCAGCTGCAGCCGGAACGCCCGGGTGTCCATCCCGCAACCGAGATGCAGCACAACGGCATTCGGATGGCGCCGCAGGAAGTCGGCGCTCCAGTCGTCGAGCGTGCGGGCGCGCAGCGCGACGAGGTACTGGTTCGCCCATGGTTGGGCGGCCTTGTGCATGCGTTCGAAGTCGTAGTCGATGCGGGCGACGGCTTCAGCAGCGGCGTGGTCGCCCAAAACAGGCTGCGGCAAACGGCTTTCACACGCCCGCAGGTACAGCGTCACCAGATTGGTCCACTTGACGGAGTTCCAGCGCACGCTGCTGAAGTCGAGTCTGCTCTGTGGCATCGTCATCGGTTCCTCCTGCTTTCCCTGTAATCGATCCATCGCTGCATGAACTCGTCGCGGTAGTACTCGGCGGAGAATTGGCAGAAGTCCCGGAAGTCCTCCAGACGCTCCCGCTGGTCCTTGCGGTCCTCGCCCACTACTGACAATCCGAAGTCGGCGGCTTCGATTCCCATCCCCATCCGGGACAGCTGCACATTGAGCACCGCGGTGAACCCGCCCGGCGTCACCCGGTAGTGGTGCTGGCGGGTGGAGCTCGGCAGCCGCTCGATCAGGCCGCCGTCCTGAAGCTGGCGGGCCACGGTGCTGACCGACGCCTTGCTGACCGACAGCGTCTCGGCGAGCGCGGTCAACGACTGCTGGTCCGGGTCGCAGATCAGCAGCCATCCGTAGACGCGGCCGAGCGTGCGGGATCCGCCCGTCATCTCGAAGAACAGGCCCATACGGTCGACGTACTCGGCCTCTTCGGGCGTCACTGCAAGACCTCCACGTAGTTCGTTCAGTACGAACTGAACGAACTATACGGCTATACGGCCTGTCCGGTCATGTCCTCCAAACTGGCCCACGCGAAGCCGGGGACGGGCTCGGCGAAGTTAGAGGCCAAGATGAACAGGTGAAGTCCACTCTGCTATCAAGGCGCGACCTCGACTTTCTTCTGTACGAGTGGCTGCGCGTCGACGAGCTGACCAAGCGGGAGCGGTTCGGCGAGCATTCCCGCGAGACGTTTGACGGCGTCCTCGACCTCTGCGAACAACTGGCCACGAAGTACTTCGCGCCGCACAACAAGAAGAGCGATGCCAACGAGCCGAGCTTCGACGGCGAGAAGGTGAACGTCATACCCGAGGTCAAGCAGGCCCTCGATGCCTTCGCGCAGGCCGACCTGATCGGTATGGGGATGGACCAGACCCTCGGCGGTGCGCAGCTGCCGATGACCGTGGCCGAAGCGGGCTTCGCCTGGTTCGCCGCGGCCAACGTCAGCACCACGGGCTACCTCATGCTGACGATCGCCAACGCCAACCTGCTCGCCAAATTCGGCACCCCCGACCAGATCGACGCGTTCCTCAAACCGATGCTGGCAGGCCGGTTTTCCGGGACGATGGCCCTGTCCGAGACGCAGGCGGGCTCGTCGCTTGCCGACATCCTCACCCGCGCCGAGCCACAGGACGACGGCACCTATCGGTTGTTCGGCTCCAAGATGTGGATCTCCGGCGCGGAGCACGAGCTCACCGACAACATCGTCAACCTGGTGCTGGCCAAGATTCCCGGCGGGCCGCCCGGCACCAAGGGCATCTCGCTGTTCATCGTGCCGAAGTTTCTCGTCGACGCCGACGGTACGGTCCGTGAGCGCAACGACGTGGTGCTGGCCGGCCTGAACCACAAGATGGGCCAGCGGGGCATCACCAACACGGTGCTCAACTTCGGCGAGGGAATGTTCACACGTGGCGGAAAGGCCGGAGCTGTCGGCTATCTCGTCGGAGAGCCGCACCGCGGCATCACGTATATGTTCCACATGATGAACGAGGCGCGCCTCGGCGTCGGGATGGCCGCCGTGTCGCTGGGCTACACCGGCTACCTCAAGTCACTGGAGTACGCGCGCGAACGACCGCAGGGCCGCCCTGTGACGGCCAAGGACCCGTCGACGCCGCAGATCCCCATCATCGAGCACGCCGATGTGAAACGAATGTTGTTGGCGCAGAAGGCTTATGTCGAGGGTGGTATGGCGTTGCTGTTGTACTGCGCCAAGCTCGTCGACCTGCAGCACAGCGCCGAGTCCGATGACGAGCGGGACGCGACGACACTGTTGCTCGACATCCTGACGCCGGTCGGCAAGAGCTGGCCGTCGCAGTGGTGCCTGGCAGCCAACGACCTGGCGATCCAAGTGCACGGCGGCTACGGCTACACCCGCGAGTACGACGTCGAACAGCATTACCGTGACAACCGGCTCAACCCCATCCACGAGGGCACCCACGGAATACAGAGCCTTGACCTGTTGGGCCGCAAGGTGACTCAACGTGACGGTGCCAGCCTCGCCGCGTTGGCCAAGGCGATGAGCCAGACGATCAACGCCGCCAAGTCCGCAGGCGGTGAGCCGACCGAGTTCGCCGCACACCTGGAAAACGCCTGGCAGCGCCTGGTCGACGTGACCATGGCCATGTTCGGCTCCGGCGACATCGACGCGGCGCTGGCCAACAGCGTGACCTACCTCGAGGCGTTCGGCCATATCGTCGTCGCCTGGATGTGGTTGGAGCAGTACCTCGCCACGCAGGGCCAGGCCGGGGACTTCTACGACGGCAAGCGCCAGGCTGCGCGCTACTTCTTCCGCTACGAATTGCCAAGGACAGCACCGCAACTCGATCTGCTCGAGAGCCTCGACCGCACCACGCTCGAGATGCGCGACGGTTGGTTCTAGCCGCGGCGCTGGGGCACCAGCCGAGGCCCAGCTCCGGCTCCCCCGTTGACGCGATCTGAGTAGCACGCGCAATCCGCCACGTCATCCATGCGGGAAAGGTATCAATCGATGCCAGATCGGAGTTGGACAGGTATTGCCGCCAGTCTTTACCTTATTGAGTGATGACGGCCACAGCGGCCGCGCTGTGTGACCCCCAGACACAGGAACCAGACACAGGAGTCGAATTCCATGATGACTTCCGCCGCACTCCATCCCCGCGTCCGCGCCGGCATCGCGGCGGCAGCCGTCGCCGGCCTCGCCCTCACCGCCTGCGGTGGCGTGGAAACCAGCACCGGAGGTGGCGGCGGCGGCGATTACCCGTCGGGCACCGTCGAGATGTACGTCGGCGCCTCGCCCGGCGGCTCTAGCGACCTGATCAGCCGCGCGGTTTCCAAAGGTCTGAGCGACAACTTGGGCGCATCGTTCCCTGTCATCAACCGCGAAGGCGCCAACGGCGCGCTGGCAGCGGCCGAGGTGGCCAAGGCCCCCAAAGATGGCTCCGTGATCGCGATCCAGAATGCGTCCCTGTTCGCGATCACGCCGCTTGCCGTAAGCCCGGATGAGGTCACCAAGATCGACGACTTCGACGTCGTCTACGGCGTCTCTCGCGACGACTACGTGCTGGTCACCAACCCCGCGAGCGGATACAAAACGCTCAAGGATCTGGAGAACGCCCAGCGCGTGGTCCGGTATGGCACCACTGGCGTCGGCACCGGCGCACAGCTGGCCGCCGCGCTGCTGTTCAAGAACACCAACGTCGAGTCGCAGGCTGTTCCGTTCGACGGTGGCGCGCCCGCGCTGGCCGCGGTCCTGGGCAACCAGATCGACGTGGCCTCCCTTCAGGTCGGCGAGGCGATCGAGAACATCCAGTCCGGCAAGCTGATTCCGCTGAGCGTCTTCGGTCCCGAGCGCATCGAGTACCTGCCCGAGGTCCCGACCGCGAAAGAGCAGGGTCTCGACGTCGAGGTCGCGCAGTACCGATTCATGACGGTTCCAAAGGACACCCCGCAGGAGATCCAGGACAAGATCGTCGAGGGCATGAAGGCGACCTTTGCGACCGAGGACTACAAGGCGTTCAACAAGCAGAACAGCCTGACGCCGATGGAGCAGCCGGGCGACGAGGTGCTTGCGCAGCTGCAATCCGACCAGAAGCGCTACGCCGATCTGGTCAAGCAGTACGGCATCAATCTGCGTGATGAAGGCTGAGCGGATGGCCGAGCACCCGCACACCCGCGACATCCTCGCTGAGATCGAGGCGGAGGTCGCCCACGAACTGGAGGAGGAACGCCCGCCAACGGGTGGACCCGCCTATCAGACGGTGGGCGCGGTGGTCGGGATCGCGATCGGCGTCGGCGGTGCGGTGCTCGCCTACGGCTACGGGCTGGGGTCCCTGCGGGAACCCGGCCCCGGCCTATGGCCATTCATCGTCAGTGTGGTGATCGCGACGCTGTCGGTGCTGCTGCTCGTCGTCGGCCGCGGGCTCACCGATAGCGAGGCGTTCACCAGGAGCAGCGCGCTGCCGGTGATCGGTGTCGTCACGTTCGTCGCGTTCGGTCTGCTGTTGCCGTTGACCGGCTTCGAGATTCCAGCGCTCGCGCTCTGCGTGATCTGGCTGCGCTTCCTCGGCGGCGAGAGCTGGCGCAACACCATCGTGATCAGCGTGCTGACCACGGCGGCCTTCTACTTCCTGTTCCTCTACGGCCTGCGGATCCCGCTGCCCCACCTCATCGCCTTCTAAAGCTATTCAGAGCCATGGACATTAACGGATTTCTCAACGGGTTCGCAGTCGTCGTCGAGCCTCACAATCTGCTCTACTGCCTGATCGGTGTGCTGATCGGCATGGTCATCGGCGTGCTGCCAGGACTTGGGCCTGCGGCCACCATCGCGATTCTGCTGCCGATCACCTACACCATCGACCCGGTGTCGGCGATCATCATGCTCGCCGGCATCTACTACGGCGCCCAGTACGGCGGCACCATCACGTCAGTACTCCTACGCCTTCCCGGTGAAGCGTCGTCGGTGGTCACCGTCTTCGACGGCTTCGCCCTGGCCAAACAGGGCAAGGCAGGCACAGCACTTGGCATAGCGGCGATCGGTTCCTTTGTCGGCGCGACCATTTCGATCATCGGACTGACCCTGCTGGCCCCGGTGGTGGCGAGCATCGCCCTTGACTTCGGCCCTCCGGAGTACGCGGCCCTTGCGTTGTTGGGCGTCTTGCTCGTCGCCACGATCGGCAGCGGCAACAAGCTCAAGGCGCTGATCGCCGGGTGCGTCGGTCTGCTGCTGGCCACGGTGGGGCGTGACAGCTTCAGCGGCGCTTCACGTTTCACCTTCGACAGCCTTCAGCTGGCCGACGGCATCGACTTCGTCGTCGTGGCAATGGGTTTGTTCG